>NZ_PDHT01000029.1:0-58614 GCF_002917135.1 Methylobacterium sp. V23 | reverse complement strand
GGCCACCAACTACCTGGCTGCCGTCTGCATCGCTGCTACCGTCAGCTACTGGTTATGAGTCCCGAGCCTAGGGTGCATTTAAGGTGGGGTCAAACGTGACAATTAAGCAGAAATTTAATCAGCTGATGATGTCGGCCGCAAATCCAAGCGCACAAAATGCCTATTCACGGTGGGAGCCAATAGCCAAGAAACTGAAAATTTATGCTCAAATGTGTGTCGGAGTAATCATAGGCCTATCATTAATTGGGAAGTTTCTGATTGCTGCACTAGACGTTCCCGGATGGCTGTCCAATTCTTATCTTGCTAAAGTCCCGACACTGGAAGCTGTAGGTAACGGCCTCGCCTATTCTGCTGGTTTCGAGTTGGCTTACATGTTGTTTACCCCAGGACCGGACGAGGCTATCGAGCCAGTCATCTTGGGTCTGGCAGCTGCTATCCTGATCGTCATTTCTGACGCAAACACCAATTGGACAGACGCAGTGATACCGCCTGCCTTATGTTTTTCAATTGGACTACTATTTGTCGTCAAGCAAAGATTCATAAACAAACATAGAGAAGAGGGCGGCGACAACTAAGCTAAAATCCCCACGTCGACGCAACTTTCTCAAGCTGCTCCCTGAGCTGCTCAAGGCGATACCATGAGCCATACCCCTGGCCCACTGTGCGCGAGCCAGAGCCACCTATGTGGTTCTGGAACTCCTCAGACATGGCCGCGTGTCTCAGCCGGTCCCTCATAGCGTGCCGGAAAACGTGTGTCGTCTTGCCCAGCTTTAGGGTCCTAGAGAGCTACTTATTGATTGTTTGAGCGGCGCTGGTGGCCTTCACGTTGCTGTCCACGGCTTATCTGGGCGAACAGCCACCCGGAGCACTCGGAAGCCTGTACGGCCCTCTCTGCGGCCCATAGAGCCTCACCTACCAACGGCACCCGCCGTTCGCTGATGGTGTTCTTCAGAGTCCGTCCCCGAGCCACATGGGGTTGGATAATGATGTGTGGTCTCTTGGTTCAACGCCACGTCACCCACCCTCAGGCCCACAATCTCAGCAAGGCGAGCCCCGGTGTCAGCCTGAACGGCTACGATGTGGCGAATATCATCATCACGGCTTCGGCACGCCTTGGCGATTACCTGAAGCTCAGACAGGGTGAAGCCCTCGCGCTCCTCGACGTCCTATGCCCCCTTGGCAATCTGAAGGCGCTCAAAGGGGTTGCCGTGGGACCGTAGATCGAACTCGATGAGGCCCTCGTTGAAGATAGCCTTGATAGTATTAAGGCGTCGGCGTGCGGTGCCTGTCTTGTTGCCACCCTTCAGGAGCCCATCACGACAGCGTTGGCGTGCTCCCGGCGATAGGTGTTCAAAGGGAAATCACCTACAATCGAGTAGACGTGACCAACAGCCCTCTGTGCATCCCCGGCGAATCTCGGGAGGCGATCCTTGAGGTAGACCGCGTAGGCGTCGCTGAGAAGCACACGGGGCTTACCAAGTTCCTCCCTAAGGATGCGGACAGGCCTCATGCTCAATAGGGCTCCAAAAGGCCTTATGGGCCTCGGGTAGCATCCTTGAGTCGTGCCGGAGTTCAGCCCAGGCAATCCCGTGTCGCCTCTCGAGATAATCATCAAACACCTCGCCAGCGTCAGGCCCATGCATCAGTGGGTCACGCCTCAGGAGCGCACCACGAGACAGGCCTAGAGCGGCGATGAGAGCGTTAGCGGCTTCACGAACCTTGGGTGTAGTCAGGCGTGCCTGCTTGCCTTCCTCGGACCTCATAGAGGCCGACAGCGCATCGTCCTCAGCAGCGAGCTTTGCAGCCTTAGGTGCAGCTACAGATAGGTCTTGGGTGCCAAGGCTGATCCGGCGAAACTGTTTGCCCTCATAGTACGGGCGAAGGACTTCCGGGATGCGCCGATAATAAGCGAGCGGTCCACCCTTCTTCAGGGCTTTGACGTATCGGACTGTCACTAGGAGTAAGCCAGTATCAAGCAGGATCGTTAGCGCTGCAACACCCTGTGTATCACCACCAGGGTCGCCTATCGATGCCTAACTGCCTGCAATCACTGCGGAACCCGCCGAAGCGGTGGTGCCCAGGAAAGGACTCGAACCTTCACCTCTTGCAAGACTGGTACCTGAAACCAGCGCGTCTACCAATTCCGCCACCTGGGCTCGCCGGGGCCGCTCTGCGGCGCCGACGGGGTTTCGTTTAGGCGGGGTGGGGCCGGCCGTCAATCCGGATCGCAGCGGATTTTTCGGCCGGCCCGTCGATTGTGGCTCAGGCCTCGCGGCGCCACTCGCGGATGTCGACGAAGCGCCCGGCCACGGCCGCCGCCGCCGCCATGGCGGGGGAGACGAGGTGGGTGCGGCCGCGATGGCCCTGGCGGCCCTCGAAGTTGCGGTTCGAGGTCGAGGCGCAGCGCTCGTTCGGGCTCAGGCGGTCGGCGTTCATGCCGAGGCACATGGAGCAGCCCGGCTCGCGCCAGTCGAACCCGGCCGCCTTGAGGATCTGGTCGAGCCCCTCGGCCTCCGCCTGCTGCTTCACCAGGCCGGAGCCCGGCACCACCATGGCGGAGACGTTGGCGTGGACCTTCCGGCCCTCGACCATCTGGGCCACCGCCCGCAGGTCCTCGATGCGGCCGTTGGTGCAGGAGCCGATGAAGACCCGGTCGAGGGTGATGTCGGTGATCTTGGTGCCGGGGGTCAGGCCCATGTAGCTCAGGGCCTTCTCCTTCGACTGGCGCTTGTTCTCGTCCGCGATCCGCGACGGGTCGGGCACGGCGCCGGAGATCGAGACCACGTCCTCGGGGCTGGTGCCCCAGCTGACGATCGGCGGCAGGTTGGCGGCGTCCAGGCGCACCTCGCGGTCGAAATGGGCGCCCGCGTCGGTGACGAGGCTCTCCCAGTAGGCCTTGGCGCGGGCGAAGGCCTCGCCCCGGGGCGCCTTCGGCCGGCCCTCGACATAGGCGTAGGTGGTGGCGTCCGGCGCCACCAGGCCGGCGCGGGCGCCGCCCTCGATCGACATGTTGCAGATGGTCATCCGGCCCTCCATCGAGAGGGCGCGGATCGCCGAGCCGGCATACTCGATGACGTAGCCGGTGCCCCCGGCGGTGCCGATCTCGCCGATGATCGCCAGGATGATGTCCTTGGCCGTCACGCCCGGCGGCAGGGTGCCGTCGACGCTGACGCGCATGTTCTTGGCCTTCTTCTGCAGCAGCGTCTGGGTGGCGAGCACGTGCTCCACCTCCGAGGTGCCGATGCCGTGGGCGAGCGCCCCGAAGGCGCCGTGGGTCGAGGTGTGGCTGTCGCCGCAGACGATGGTCTGGCCCGGCAGGGTGAAGCCCTGCTCCGGCCCGATGACGTGGACGATGCCCTGGCGCCGGTCGAGGGCGTCGTAGAACTCGATGCCGAAGTCGCGCACGTTCTCGGCCAGCGCCTCCAGCTGGATGCGGCTCTCCGGGTCCTCGATGCCGAAGCGGCGGTCGGAGGTCTGCACGTTGTGATCGACCACCGCGAGGGTCTTCTCAGGGTGGCGCACCCGGCGCCCGGCCACGCGCAGGCCCTCGAAGGCCTGGGGGCTGGTGACTTCGTGGACGAGGTGGCGGTCGATGTAGAGAAGCGTGGAGCCATCGGGCTCGACATCGACGACGTGGTCGTCCCAGATCTTGTCGTAGAGGGTGCGCGGCGCTGTCATGGCGTGGCTGTTCTGGTTGTTCGTCGGGAAACGGAGTGCGGTGTCCCTTTAGTAGTGTTCCAAGGCGCGCAGCGAAAGTGGGGACCCGACTGCGCCGGGCGGATGGCAGCCCGGAGGCGCCCGCATGGGGCCGGGCGCGGGTCGCTCAAGGTCACTGGACCGGTCCGGAGCCGCGGCCTAAAGCTGTCGGCACGGAGCCCCGAGGCTTCCGCCAGATCCCGATCGTCACCGAGACCCCCATGCCGCCCATCGACATCCTGATGCTCAAGGCGATGCATCCCGACGTCATGGACGCCGTCGCCGCGCGCTTCACCCTGCACCGGCTCGACACCGTCCCCGATCCGCAAGCCTTCCTGGCCGAGACCGGCCCGCGCATCCGCGGCCTCGCCACGGGGGCGCAGGCGCCGGTGGACCGGGCCCTGCTGGCGCGCCTGCCCGGCCTCGAGATCGTCGCGAGCTTCGGCGTCGGCTACGACACCATCGACACGGCGGCGGCGGCCGCGCAGGGCGTGGTCGTCACCAACACGCCGGACGTCCTCACCGACGAGGTCGCCGACCTCGCCCTCGGCCTGCTGCTGGCCACCGTGCGCCAGATCCCCCAGGCCGACCGCCACCTGCGCGCCGGGCACTGGCCGCAGCGGACCTACCCGCTGACCCCGACCCTGCGCGGCCGCACCGTGGGCATCCTCGGCCTCGGGCGGATCGGCCGGGCCATCGCCCGGCGCCTGGACGGGTTCGGCGTCGCCATCGCGTATCACGGCCGCCGGCCCCAGGCCGACGTGCCCTACGCCTATCACCCCACCCTGCTCGGCCTCGCGGAGGCGTCCGACGTGCTCCTGGTGGTGGCCCCGGGCGGGCCGGAGACCAACGGAATCGTCGACGCGGCGGTGCTGGAGGCGCTGGGGCCGCAGGGCCTCCTCGTCAACGTCGCGCGCGGCAGCCTCATCGACGAGGCGGCGCTGATCCGGGCCCTCCAGGCCGGCACCATCCTGGGGGCCGGCCTCGACGTCTTCGCCCGGGAGCCGCACGTGCCGCCCGCGCTCGTGGCCATGGACCACGTGGTGCTCCTGCCGCATGTGGGCTCGGCCTCGGTCGAGACCCGGGCCGCCATGGGCCGGCTCGTGGTGGACAACCTCGTCGCCTGGTTCGACGGACGCGGCCCCCTCACCCCGGTGCCGGAGACGCCCTGGACGGCCCGGGCATGATCCGCGCGCGCCTCACCGCCGCCCTCGCCCTGGCGCTGGCGACATCGGCCCTCGCCCGGGAAGCCGCCCTCGCCCAGGACAGCGCCCCGGTGCAGGAGTCCGCCCGGCCGCAGGAGGCGCCCGCGCCGGCGGCCGCCGCACCCGAGCAACCGTTCGTCGCGAGCCTGCCCCGCGACATCGCGGGGGTGCCGGGCACCTGGGACCTGTCGCGGGACGGCAGCACCCGGCGCTGCGTCCTGACCCTGTCGGGCGTGAGCGGGCCCGCCGGGCGGCGGCTGTCCTTCCCGGCCGGGTGCCGCCGGGCCCTGCCGATCCTCAACCACATCGCCGGCTGGCTCTTCGCCGACGGCAACCTGCGCCTCGTCGACAAGGACGTCCGGCCGGTGCTGCAGTTCAGCACCCGCGTCGATGCCCGCAGCCTCGTGGCCGCCGCGGCCGACGAGCATTTCAGCCTGGTGCCGCTCCAGATCGTCGCGATGGTGCCGCCGACCGACGCGGTCCCCACCAGTCCCGGTGCCGGCTACGCCGGGGGCGGCGATGCCGGAGCCGGCAGCGCCGCCCCGGATGCGCGCAGCGCCGCGGCGCCCGCGGCCGTGCCCGCCGGCGAGGGCCCGGCCCCCGGTTCCTACGCCCTCGACCGCTACCGTGAGCAGGACGTCTGCCGCATCGAGCTGACGCCGGGCACCGCGCCGGCGCCGGTGCGCATCCTCGACAATTGCCGCGACGGCGGCCTGACGGTGTTCGACCCCGTCTCCTGGCGCTTCGCCAACGGGCACCTGACCCTGAACGCCCGCCGCGGCCACATGGTGAACCTGGTGGCCGCCGGGGACGGGCGCTGGCGCCGCGACCCGGAGGTCGGCACCACCTTCGTGCTGCGCCGGGTCGATCCCGCCGCCCCGTGAGCCCTGTCCCGTAGACCCTGCCCCGTAGACCCTGCCCCGACCCCCTGTTCCTCGCCCGCCGATCGCCCCCGATGCCGCTGACCGTCGCCGCCCTGTACCAGTTCGTCGCCCTGCAGGACGTCGCCGCCCTGCAGGCCCCCCTCGAGGCCCTGTGCGCGGAGCTCGGCCTCACCGGCACCCTGCTGCTGGCGCCGGAGGGCGTGAACGGCACGGTGGCGGGCCCGGCCCCGGCGATCGAAGCCTTCCTGGTGGCGCTGCGCACCGGCCCGCTCTTCGGCGGCCGGCTCGCCGAGCTCGACTGCAAGTGCTCGCAGGCCGAGGCGCCGCCGTTCCGCCAGCTCAAGGTCCGGGTGAAGCGCGAGATCGTCACCTTCGACGACGGCGCCACCGATGCGGCCACCGGCGCCGGCACGCCCGTGGCGCCGGAGGCCTGGAACGCGCTGCTGGAGACGCCGGGCCTCCTGCTGATCGACACCCGCAACGCCTTCGAGGTGGCGCTCGGCAGCTTTCCCGGTGCGGTCGATCCGGGGATCACCCGGTTCAGCGACTTCCGCGCCTACGTCGACGGCCTCGACCCGGCGGCGCATCCCCGCGTGGCCATGTTCTGCACCGGCGGCATCCGCTGCGAGAAGGCAGGCGCCTACATGCGCGCGAAGGGCTTCGCCGACGTGCGACACCTCGCAGGCGGCATCCTGCGCTACCTGGAGACGGTGCCGGACTGCGAGAACCGCTGGACGGGCGACTGCTTCGTCTTCGACGGCCGCATCGCCCTCGGCCCGGCCCTGGTCGAGCGGCCCGACCACGCGCCCGAAACCCTGATGTCCGAATCCCCGATCTCCAAGACTCCGAGCTCCAAGACTTCGGTCTCCAAGACCCCGATCTCCAAGCTCAAGATCCCCGAGACTCCGATCTCCGAGACGCCGCGATGACCGATCTCTCCGCCCGCATCGACGCCCTGGAGATGCGCCTGACCGAGCAGGACGTGGTGATCGACGACCTCAACACCACGATCACGGCCCAGTGGCGCCAGATCGACGCCCTCACCCGGCAGATGGCCAAGCTGGTGGAAGAGGTCGAGGCCGCCGCCAACCGGCCGGGCTCGGGGGCCCCGGAGCCGCCGCCGCCCCATTATTGAGGGGTGATTGTCCTCGCCGGCGCGCCCGCGGCAGCGACGACCCTCCCCCCTCTGCGGGGGAGGGTCGAACCGCGATCCCGGAGCCGTACGCCCCCTACCCCCCGACGCGCGCCTGGCTGACGAACTTCGTGGTCAGGTAGGCCTCCAGGGCCTCCGAGCCGCCCTCGCTGCCGTAGCCGGAATCCTTGACGCCGCCGAAGGGCGTCTCCGGGAAAGCGAGGCCGTGATGGTTGATGCCGACCATGCCGCTCTGGACCCGGGCCGCCACCTCGACGGCGCGGGAGGCCGAGCGGGTATAGGCGTAGGCGGCCAGGCCGTAGGGAAGCCGGTTGGCCTCCGCATAGGCGTCCGCGTCGTCGGAGAAGCGCTGGATCAGCGCCACCGGGCCGAAGGGCTCCTCGTTCATGATCCGGGCGGTCAACGGCACGTCGCAGAGCACGGTCGGCTCGAAGAAGTTGCCGCGGTTGCCGATGCGCTTGCCGCCGGTGCGGAGCGCGGCGCCCTGCGCCACCGCGTCGGCGCAGAGGGTCTCCATCGCCTCCAGGCGCCGGGCATGGATGAGCGGTCCCATGGTGGTCTCGGGGTCGAGCCCGTCGCCGACCCGGCGGCCCTCCGCGAAGGCGACGAAGCCATCGCGAAAGCGGTCGTAGACGGCCTCGTGCACCAGCATCCGGGTCGGGGCGACGCAGACCTGGCCGGCATTGCGGAACTTGTTGGCGCCGAGCACCGCCACGGCGGTGTCGACGTCGGCATCCTCGAACACAATCGCGGGCGCGTGGCCGCCGAGCTCCATCGTCGCCCGCTTCATGTGCCGGCCCGCCAGCGCGGCGAGTTCCTTGCCCACCGGGGTCGAGCCCGTGAACGACATCTTGGCGATCACCGGGTGCGGGATGAGGTAGCCCGAGATCGCGGCCGGGTCGCCGTACACCAGGGAGAGCACGTCGCCCGGGACGCCGGCATCGAGGAAGGCCCGGATCATGGCCGCGCAGCTCGCCGGGGTGTCCTCGGGTCCTTTCAGGATCACCGAGCAGCCGGCGCAGAGGGCGGCCGCCACCTTGCGCACCGCCTGGTTGATCGGGAAGTTCCAGGGCGTGAACGCCGCCACGGGGCCGACCGGCTCGCGCAGCACCATCTGCACGACGCCGTCGGCGCGGGCCGGGATGATCCGGCCGTAGGCGCGGCGGCCCTCTTCCGCGAACCAGTCGGTGACGTCGGCCCCCGCCAGGATCTCCACCCGGGCCTCGGCGAGGGGCTTGCCCTGCTCGAGGGTCATGAGGCGGGCGATGTCCTCCACCCGCGCGCGCAGGAGGTCGGCGGCCCGGCGCAGCACCTTGGCGCGCTCGTAGGCCGAGACCTTGCGCCAGGCGGCAAAGCCCCGCTCGGCCGCCGCCAGCGCCCGGTCGAGGTCGTCGCGCGTCGCCACCGCCAGGGTGCCGAGGGTTTCGCCGGTGGCCGGGTTCAGCACCGGCAGGGTCTCCGAGCCGGACCCGTCGGTCCAGGCCCCGGCGATGTGCAGCGTCACGTTCGGATACGTCATCGGCGGCTCCCGCATGGCCATGATGCCGGGTTGTCCGCCCTTCAGGCGCGGGCCGCAACCCACGTCGGGGGATGGCTGGGTCGACGGCCGCGTGCCGCCATCACGCCGAGCCGACCGGACCTCCCGTCTCCCGGGCGATCCGATCGCGGATGCCACCCAGCCGTCATTCCGGGACGCCGCAGGCGATTCCGGAGCCGGAGGGGCGCGCCGGCAGCGTGCGCTCCCGAGCCGCCGACGGTTTCAGGGCCGCCGCGCTCACGGAGGCCACCGTGAGAGCGGCGGCTCGCGTCAGGCGGCGATGCGCTCGGCCACCGCTTCGGGGCCGGTGAGGGTCACCGGGCCGCCGCGGCGGGCCTGGAGCGTGCCGCCCTTGGGGACGACCTTCCAGCCGTCGCGGCAGCCGTCGATCGGCTCGGAGACGACGACGAGGCCGGTCTCGGTCTGGCGATAGTAGAGGCTCGGGGGCGAGCCGTCGCAGGCCCAGCGATAGGCCGTCAGGGTCTCGCCGTCCGTGACCACGGCGGTGAAGCGCAGGGGCTCGGTGGCCTCGGCCGCCCGCATCAGCTCGCGCACGGTGGCCAGCGTCCGGGCCATGGCGCCGATCGGGTCCTCGGCGAGGCCGTTGGCCAGGGCGAGGAGGAAGATCGCCTCGGAATCCGTGGTGCCGCGCCGGTCGTCGTAGAGCGCGTCGGGGATCAGCGCCTCGATCCGGCGCTTGATGCGGTGATAGCCGCCGATCTGGCCGTTGTGCATGAACAGGTGGCGGCCATGGGCGAAGGGGTGGCAGTTCGCCCGGGTGGTGGCGGTGCCGGTGGAGGCCCGCACATGGGCGAAGAACATCCGCGCCCGCACCTGCTGGCACAGGTTGACCAGGTTCTCGTCCGACCAGGCCGGGCAGACGTCGCGGTACAGGCCCGGATCGACCCGCTCCCCGTACCAGCCGATGCCGAAGCCGTCGCCGTTGGTTTCCGTCTTCGCCTCGGCCGCATGGAGCGACTGGTGGACCAGCGAGTGCGTCGGTGCGCAGACGAGGTCGGTCAGGAAGACCGGCTCACCGGAATAGGCGAGAAAGCGGCACATGACGGACAAACACCCCCTGATCTCAACGACGCGACCGACCCGGTCGCCGCGCTTGGGCGGCGTCCGTCTCGTGCAACCTCTTCGATCCCCACGCCCCCGACGGTCAGCCTAACGTGGTGAACGCATGGTTAACATCCACCGCGGTCCCGGCCTTGCGCCGAGCCAGCCATGCAAGAGGCGCACCGTCTCGGACCCGGGCGAGTCCGGCGGGCGGCGGCCTGCGGGGCACTCATCATGCGAGCCCGGCGGGAATGCGGCGCCGGAACCGATCATCGATGCGGGAACCGCATAGCCGGAACAACGATTCGAACTCTTGCCCCCTGTACCGTGGCGGCGCAGCATCACTTCGAGAGAATCAGTACCCCGAAAGGATCAGGCCGGGCCGGACACGGCTGGCCTGTGCCCGCGTATCGCGTCCCGCCCGTCCATTCCCCGCGTTCGCCACGCCCGATGCCCGATTGAGGAGACTTCATGGATTGCTCACACGCCCCCTGCCCGATCGCCCTCGTGGTCGAGGACGATGCCGATGTCCGCAACCTCGCGACCGCCGTCCTGGAGGAAAGCGACCTCGACGTCATCGCCTGCGACACGGCCGAGGCCGCGATCTCGGTGCTGGAGCGCTCCGGCGGCAACGTCGCCCTGCTCTTCGCCGACGTCCGGCTGGGCGCCGGCATGGACGGGATCGCCCTGGCGAGCGCCGTCGAGCGGCGCTGGCCGGATGTCCGCGTCGTCCTCACCTCCGGCGGCGACGCCCGCGGCGGCGAGGCCCTGCCGGCCCAGGCGGTCTACATGCAGAAGCCCTGGCGCGCCCTCGACGTGCTGGTCCAGGCCGAGCACGCGACGGTGGCGGCCCGGGCCGCCTGACGGTTCTCGCCCGCCTACGAAAACAGCCCGGCCGCTGAGCGACCGGGCTGTTTTCGTAGGCGGTGACGGGCGACGGGCGCGATTTCGCGCTGCCGTCGTCCGCCTGGATTCCGTGCGCGGAAATTCCGCGCGGCTGGAGTCAGGCGTTGCCGGCGGGCGGCAGCACGGTCGGAGCGGTCGGGGCGAACGGCGAACCGCCCGGACGACGCGGCGCACCGGCACCGAAACGGGGCTTCGGCTTCGGCGCGGCGATCAGGCCCTCGCGGATCGCGGTCTTGCGGGCCTGCTTGCGGGCGCGGCGCACGGCCTCGGCCTTCTCACGAGCCTTGCGGACGGAAGGCTTCTCGTAGGCCTTGCGCTGCTTCATCTCGCGGAAGATGCCCTCGCGCTGCATCTTCTTCTTCAGGACGCGGAGGGCTTGGTCGACGTTGTTGTCGCGAACGAGTACCTGCAACGGTTTCAATCCTCTGAAACGATGTTTGTTGGGCGGCGCCGACCCTGAGACCCTCCCGGAGCCCCGCGACGCGAACTGCAAAACGTCCCGGACCCAGGATTTCACCCGGGCGGGACGTCCGTCAGACGGCCTCGAATCGGCGCAGAAACTGCACTTGGGGCAGGCTCATACACCAACCGCCCGCGAGTTCCAACACGCCTTGCCGCGGCCGGGGCGCATTATCGCGGCGGCGGCGGGACAAACCGCGCGTCCTGTCGCCCCCGGGACGCACGCAGCACCGGGCGCGCCTGCCCCAAGGATTCCGAAGTGGTCGCCGACGTCCGGTGCGGCAATGATGGGCGCTCCATAAGATGAAGCGCGCCTTCCCGAGGTTTCGCGCGGAGAACCTGCTACGTGCGGGGCGCGAATGGTTGCCCAATCGTCGGCCGGATTGCGCGGATTTTCCGATCTTTAATGTTTGTGTCGCAGTTTCTCTGCGCAGCAGGCAGGATCATCCGGTGCGACGATCGAATGCTGCGACCTGAACCCGTCCGGGGTTCTGATTCTGGGGCGTTCGATGCTGGGTCTAAGGAAGAAGTCGGCCGCCGAGACGGACGCGAAACTTGCGGCCCTCGACAAGTCGCAGGGCATCATCGAGTTCAACCTCGACGGCACGGTGATCAGTGCCAATCCGAACTTCCTCGCCGTCATCGGCTACGACCTGGCCGAGATCCGCGGACAGCATCACAGCCTCTTCGTCGAGCCCGCCCAGCGCGACACCGCCGCCTACGCCGCGTTCTGGGCCAAGCTGCGTCGGGGCGAGTACGAGGCCGCCCAGTACAAGCGCGTCGCCAAGGGCGGGCGCGAGGTCTGGATCGAGGCCTCCTACAACCCGATCCTCGACGGGGCCGGCAAGCCCTACAAGGTGGTCAAGTTCGCCACCGACATCACGCAGCAGAAGAGGCAGGACGCCGACGTGCAGGGCCAGCTCGCCGCCCTGCACAAGGCCCAGGCGGTGATCTCCTTCAACCTCGACGGCACCGTCCTCGACGCCAACGCGAACTTCCTCGCCGCCGTCGGCTACACCCTGCCGGAGATCGTCGGCCGGCATCACCGGATGTTCGTGGAGCCCGGCGAGCGCGACAGCGCGGACTATGCGGAGTTCTGGGACCGGCTGCGCCAGGGCACCTACCAGGCCGCCCAGTACAAGCGCGTCGCCAAGGGCGGGCGCGAGGTCTGGATCGAGGCCTCCTACAACCCGATCCTCGATGCCAGCGGGCACCCCTACAAGATCGTCAAGTTCGCCACCGACATCACCGCGCAGGTGACGCTCCTCAACGACCTGCGCCGGCTGATCGCCCAGAACTTCGGCGAGATCGACGGCGCGGTGCTGCTCACGAACAGCCAGACGCGGGAGGCCGACGCGGCGGCGAGCACCACCTCCAGCAACGTCCAGACCATGGCGGCGGCCTCCGAGGAACTCGCCGCCTCCGTCGCCGAGATCTCGCAGAGCATGGCCCATTCGCGGGTCGCCACCGAGGCGGCCCAGGGCCAGGTCGTCGCCGCCGCCGAGGCGACCCAGAAGCTGACCCAGGCCGCCGGCGCGATGAGCGGCATCGTCGGGCTGATCCAGACCATCGCCGGCCAGATCAACCTGCTGGCGCTCAACGCGACGATCGAGTCGGCCCGGGCCGGCGAGGCCGGCCGCGGCTTCGCGGTGGTGGCCCAGGAGGTGAAGAACCTCGCCAACCAGGCGGCCCGCGCCACCGAGCAGATCACCGGCGAGATCGACAACGTGCAGGCGGTGTCCAAGCAGGTCGGCGAGTCGCTCCAGACCATCCAGCTTTCCGTGACGCAGATGCGCGACTACGCCATCAGCACGGCGGCGGCGGTGGAGGAGCAGAGCGTCGTCACCCAGGACATGTCGGGCAACATGCAGCACGCCGCCAGCGCGGTCGCGGCGATTTCGCAGAACATCCAGGCGATCGGCCAATCGATCGGCCAGGTCTCCCGCGCGGTGGAGACCACCAAGGACGCCGCCCGGGTCCTCGCCCGCTAGAGGCCGCCCGCCCCCGCGCCGACGCTCAGCCCTGGGCCGGCGCCCCCTTGGGACGCGCCAGGTCGGCCAGCAGGCTCGCCGCCACCGTCGCCTTGGAGACCGTGAGCCCCGAGGCCGTCACCGCCTCCAGGGTGGCGCGGGCATGGTCGAGGGCCGCGCCGCGGCTCCGGCTCCAGGCCGTCACCGCCTCGGGCCCGGCCCCCACCGTGCCGACGACCTCGGCGGTGAGCCGGCGGTGGGCGGTGGCGATGGTGGAGACGGCCCGCTCAAGGGCGATGCGGTCGTAGGTGTCGCCGGTGGCGACCGCCCGGGCGGCCGCCGCGAGTTCGGAGAGCCGGAGGGCCCGGTCCAGGGCGAAGTGGGTCGCGGCGATGTCGGGCATCGCGCCGCCGCCGGTCTCGGCGATCCGGACGATGTCGGGGGCCGAGGTCAGGGCGGTGAGCGCTGCGAGGCGGCGGGCCGGCGCCGCGGCCATGCCGAGGCCGACGAGTTCGGCCTCGCGCGCGGCCAGCTGCCCGTTCACCGCCTCCCCCATCACCTCCGGCAGGGCCGCCTGCAGGGCGCTGATGCCCTCGCGGTAGCGGGCGACGATGGGCGCGACGCCGCCCGAGAGGTCGAGGTTGCGCAGGAACCAGACGATCCGGCCCACGAGCAGGTCCTGCACCTCGGCGTAGAGGGCGATCTGCGCCTGCCCGGCGATGGCGCCGGCCAGCCCGTCGACGGCGAGGTTCAGCTCCATCAGGCCGTAGGCGTCGCGGGTGATGGCGTAGGCCTTGGCGATGGCGCTCGCATCGGCGCCGGTCTCCTCCACGAGGCGGGTGACGAGGGAGGGCCCGCCGCGGTTGACGATGATGTTGGAGAGCGCGGTGCTGATGATCTCCCGGCGCAGGCGGTGGCCGTTCACCGCGTCGGGGAATTGCTGGCGCAGGGCGGCGGGGAAATAGCGCTGCAACTCCCGGTCGAAATATGGGTCGTTCGGCGCCGTGCTGGCCAGGAGCGCGTCGTAGAGGGCGAGCTTGGCGTAGGCGAGGAGCACCGCGTATTCCGGCCGGGTCAGCCCCTCCCCCCGGCGCATCCGCTCGGCGATGGCGGCATCGTCCGGCAGCAGCTCCACGCCGCGGTCCAGGCGCCCCTCCGCCTCCAGGGCCTGCATCGTCCGCATGGCGAAGCCCGTCTCGGGCAGGCCCCGGTGCTGGGCCAGGGAGAGCGCCAGGGTCTGGAGCTGGTTGTTGCGCAGCACCAGGGCGGCGACCTCGTCGGTCATCGCCACCAGGAGGGCGTTGCGGGCTTGCCCGTCGAGGCGGCCGTCGCGCTCCGGGGTCATCAGCGCGATCTTGATGTTCACCTCCACGTCGGAGGTGTTCACCCCGGCGGAGTTGTCGATGGCGTCGGTGTTGAGGCGGACCCCGTTGCGGGCCGCCTCGATGCGCCCGCGCTGGGTCGCCCCGAGATTGGCGCCCTCGCCGATGACCTTGGCCCGGACCATCGCGCCGGTGATGCGCACCGCGTCGTTGGCCCGGTCGCCGGCCTCCTCGTCGGATTCCGCGGCGGCGCGGATGTAGGTGCCGATGCCGCCGAACCAGAGCAGGTCCACCGGCGCCTTCAGGATCGCCTGCATCAGCTCCGCCGGCGTCGCCGCGTCCTGGGCGAGGCCGAGCACCGCCTGGATCTCGGGCGAGAGCGGGATGGTCTTCAGGCTGCGGGCGTAGAGGCCGCCGCCGGGCGAGATCAGGCCGGCGTCGTAGTCGCGCCAGGAGGAGCGGCCGAGGTCGAACAGGCGCCGGCGCTCGGCGAAGCTCGCGGCCGCGTCGGGGTTCGGGTCGAGGAAGATGTCGCGGTGGTCGAAGGCCGCCACGAGGCGCAGGGCGCGCGACAGCAGCATGCCGTTGCCGAACACGTCGCCGGACATGTCGCCCACGCCCGCCACCGTGATCGGGTCGCTCTGGGTGTCGATGTCCATCTCGCGGAAGTGGCGCTTCACCGCCTCCCAGGCGCCGCGGGCGGTGATGCCCATGCCCTTGTGGTCGTAGCCCTGGCTGCCGCCCGAGGCGAAGGCGTCGCCGAGCCAGTGGCCGCGCTCGGCCGAGAGGGCGTTGGCGATGTCCGAGAAGGTGGCGGTGCCCTTGTCGGCCGCCACCACCAGGTAGGCGTCGTCGGAATCGTGCCGCACCGTGTCGGCCGGCGGCACGATGGCGTCGCCGACGATGTTGTCGGTGAGTTCGAGCAGGGTCCGGATGAAGATCCGGTAGCTCTCGGTGCCCTCGGCCATCCAGGCCTGCCGGTCCGAGGCCGGGGGCAGGCGCTTGGGGAAAAAGCCGCCCTTGGCGCCCACCGGCACGATCACGGCGTTCTTCACCTGCTGGGCCTTCACCAGGCCGAGCACCTCGGTGCGGAAATCCTCCGGCCGGTCGGACCAGCGCAGGCCGCCGCGGGCGACGTAGCCGAAGCGCAGGTGCACGCCCTCGACCCGGGGCGCATAGACGAAGATCTCGAAGAACGGGCGCGGCAGCGGCATGCCGCTGACCTTGGCGCAGGCGAACTTGAAGGCGATGGCCTCCCGACGTCCGCCGCCCGGGGCGACCTGGAAGAAGTTGGTCCGCAGGGCCGCCTCGATCAGGTTGACGAAGCGGCGCAGGATGCGGTCCTCGTCGAGGCTGGTCACGGCGGCGAGGTCCGTCTCGATCCCGGCGCGGATCTCGGCCTGGGCCGCCTCGCGGTCGCCGGGGGCAGCCGGGTCGAACCGGGCCCGGAACAGCGCGACCAGGGCGCGGGCGACGCCCGGATGCGCGCTGAGGGTGGCGGCGAGGTAGTCCTGGCCGTAGCGGATGCGGAGCTGGCGCAGGTAGCGGCCGAGGGCGCGCAGCAGGGCGACGTCGCGCCAGGGCAGCTCGGCCTCCAGCACGAGGCGGTTGTAGCCGTCGGATTCGGCGAGCCCCGTGCCGAGCGCCAGGAGCGCCTCCTCCAGAAGGGTCTCGAGACGGCCGAGATCGATGGCCGCGCCGGTGGCGCGCTCCAGCAGCATGTCGTGCAGCCAGACCCGGCCGGCCTCGTCGGCCCCGGGGGGCAGGATGCGGTAGGTCCGCTCGTTGACGACCCGGAAGCCGAGATTCTCGAGCACCGGCACCCGCTCGGACAGGGAGAGCGACGCGCCCCGCGAAAACACCTTCAGGCGGATCTGCGCCTCCGGGTCGGCGGCGCGCCGGCCGATATCGGCCGCCCGGGGCCGCTCGGGGCTGAGGCGCTCCAGGGTCATGATGTCGGCGATGGCGACCGCGGGGGCGAAGCTCTCGCGATAGGCCGCCGAGAAGGCCTCGCCGTAGCGGGCGGCCAGGATCCGGGCTTCCGCGCCGTCCAGGGTCTCGGCGAGGGCCGCCCGCAATTCGTCGCCCCAGGTGCGGACCAGGGCGGCGATGCCGGCCTCCAGGGCAGCGGGATCGCGCTCGGGCGCGCCGGATTCGGGCAGGCCGATGATGACATGGGTGCGGGCGAGCGGCCCGTCCGGGAAGTACGGGTAGGCCGCCGAGACCCGGCCGCCGTATTCGCTGGCGAGGTAGGCGCCGATCCGCGCTCGCACGGTGGAATCGTAGCGGTCCTTCGGCACGTAGACGAGGAGCGAGACGAAGCGGCCGAAGCGGTCGGGCCGCGACAGCACCCGCAGGCGCGGCCGGTCGGCGAGGTGGGCGATGGCGAGGCTGAAGCGGTAGAGCCGGTCGGCATCGATCTGGAACAGGTCGTCGCGCGGGTAGGTCTCCAGCACGTCGAGGAGGCCGCGCCCCGCATGGCTCGTGGGATCGAGGCCCGCGCGCAGGGCCACCTGCGCCACCTTCTCGCGCAGGTACGGGATCTCCCGCGTCGGCAGGGTGTAGGCGCTCGCGTTGAACAGGCCGACGATGCCGACCTCGCCGGTCAGGCGGCCGTCCGCGCCGAACAGCTTGCAGGCGATGTAGTCGAGATGGGCGGCCCGGTGGACCCGGGACTTCACGCTGGCCTTGGTGATGATGAGGGCCTGCGGGCCCTCGAGGAAGGCGCGGATCTCCGGCGTCATGTCCACGAGGGCGCCGCCGCGCCGGAGCACCGCCACCGCCGGATCGCGCAGCAACCCCAGGCCCGAGCCCTCCACCAGGGCATGCTCCGCCCCGGAGAGGCTGTGCTCGCGCAGGCCCAGCACCGTGAAGTGCCCCGCGCCGAGCCAGGTAAGGAAAGCGCGCGCCTCCGCGACCTCCTCCGAAGGCAGGGGCGGCGGGGCGGCGGCGTAGGCCGCCGCGAGGCCGGCCAGCCGGCTGGCCATGGCGTCCTGGTTGTCGGTGGCCAGGGCGACGTCGTGGAACACGCGGGCCAGGCCCTCGACGAGGCGGGTGCGGGCCTCGCCGGCATCGAGCCGGTCGAGATGGATGTGGATGAAGCTCTCCCGCGCGAACCCCGCCTGCGTGTCGGCGGTGGTCTCCCCCACCACCCGGACCAGGGCGCCCGCGCCGTCGCGCTCGACGCCGAGGATCGGGTGGGCGACGAGGTGGGGCGCCAACCCCTGCTCGGTCAGCTCGGCCAGGGCGGAATCGAGCAGGAACGGCCGGTTGTCGTTGACGACTTCGACGATGGTCAGGTCGCGCATCCGTCCCTCGCGCAGGACGGCGCGGTCACTGACGGACAGGTTGGCGGCTGCGCCCGGATGCCGGGGCGCGGCGAGGTGCCCCCGGGCCGCCAGGGCGAGATCGGCGAGATCCTGCGCCGTGTAGGGCGCGAGGTCCTCGGGGGGCACGCGCCCGAACAGGTCGGTGACGAAGCCGCCGGGGCCGCCCTGCGCCGCGACCCGGTCGGCCGCGGCGCCGAGAAGGTCCGTGCGGGCACCCCGGGCCTCGGGGCTGGACAGGGCGGCGTTCCGTTCCAGAGCCATGGTCATCGTGTCCTTGCGGCGGGCGTCGGCGCGCTCGCGCGGGGCTGGCCCCGCTCCCGGCAGGCCGCGGCGGCGTTCGGGCGGGGCCGGCCCGTTAGGCGGAGGGAGGCGGGGGGACGGGGGCTGGATCGCATCGTCGGGTCGCCGATCTCTCTGCCGGCCCGCGATTCGCCCGCGGTGGCCGCCGCGCCCCACTTGAGCATCGGCCTCCGGCTCTTGCCAGGGCCGGACGGCCGGATCGGGCCCGGGCGGCTACGACCGGCGGTCGATGTCAGGCTTTGTGGGCCGCGCGCGGCACGGGTGCCGCCCGAGAGCGGCCGAGGCCGCGGCACGCGGTCTGGATCAAGCGGTCAGAAGCAGGCGGTCCAAAGCACGCCCGCGAAGCCTGAAGCGTATCCGGGCCATCCGGGGCGGGTCCGACAGCACGACGCGTGGGCTCGTCCGGCAAGTCGACCCGCGACGAACGACCCTATCCATGCGTGCTAATCTGATCCTCTATTCTCGAATTCTCACGAATTCTTGAAGACAACCCAGGGTTTTAACAGACATTTTCAATCTTGGAAGATGGTCATTTTCACGCAACTACAGTGTCCAACTGTCTGCGAAGGCTTCATCCGTCCGCGAAGGTTGGGAGACGCGAAGAGCTTGCGATCACCCGAGGAGAGAATTCCTGCGACCGCGATCGGGCGGACACCGCGTCCCCCGGCGCACCGCCCGTCTCCGACACGATTCGACCCCGCGCCGAGCGTGCAGCCCGCTCTCCGGCAAGGGGCGGGAGCAGACGTCCGGCTCTGCACGCAAGGGAGCCGGTTCAGGACCAGCCACCGGGCGGATGCGGCTCCGGGACGGGTCCGGCAGCCGTCGCGTCGGCGTATCGCGTTGCGATCGAAGACAAACATCCAAGGGCATGGCGCCTCCGGCTCAGGCCGAGCGCGTCGCTCCGCGGCAATGCTGCGGCCGGGAAACGCCCCTGCGGCGCGGCAACACCTCCTCGGTCTTGTAGAATATCAGAGCTATTGTGAATGATCTTTAATGTAGCGCCCCGGGTTTTAACTGGACTTGCCGCGATGGGCTCTCATAATCCAGCAAGGTGGAGGCAACGTGTGCCTGCACTTACGTAGTCATGAGAGATGATTCCTTGTTTTCCGCCAGTCTGATCCGTTCCGGAATTTCCGCGCCGAGAGAGGAACCGCGTCAGCCCGTTCCCGCCTCGCTCGCGCAGATTCTCCGGCTGGTCGAGGAACTGGCGCAGATCGGGCTCTGGTCCATCGACCTCCGGTCGGGCGTGCTCTCGCTCTCGGACGGCGTCGCCCGGCTCACCGGCCTCTCCCAGCAGACCACCCGGATGGAGGCGCTGCGCGCCCTCGTCCATCCCGAGGACAGCCCGATCTTCGAGGAGGTCTCGGCCGCGCTGCGGACCGGGATTCCGGTCGACCGCGGATTCCGGATCGTTCGGCCGGATCGGACCGTGCGCTGGGTCGAGTTCAAGGGGAACGTGGTGCTGGGGCCGGATTCCCGTCCGGTCCGGGCCGACGGCCTGATCGTGGACGTCACCAGCCGGCATGAGACCACGCAATCGGTCCTGCGCAACCAGGCGCGCTACGAGGGCCTGGTCCAGGCGATCGCGGCCGTGGTCTGGCTGATGAGCCCGGACGGGGTCCATCAGCCGTCCCCGAGCTGGTGCACCCTGACGGGTCAGACCCCGGAGGAGTGGCATGCCGGCGGCTGGGCCTCGGCGATCCATCCCGAGGATCGGGAGCGCGCGGCCAGCGCCTGGGCGACGGCCTTCCGCCGGCAGGAACCCTACGAAGCCAATTACCGCCTGCGCCGCGCCGACGGGGATTACCGCTGGGTCAGCAGCCGGGCCGTCCCGGTGCTCAATCCCGACCGCTCGGTCCGGGAGTGGATCGGCCTCGTCATCGACATGACCAGCACGGCCAGCGTGATGACCCAGCCCCGGGACCTGGCGCTGTTCGACATTTCCGGGCCGCTGATCCGGAGCGCCCGGGCGATGCTCAACTGGTCGATCCCGGACCTCGCGGCGGCCGCCGAGGTCTCGGGCTCCAGCATCAAGCGATTCGAGGAGAGCGGCGGTGCCGCGTTGCGGCCGCGGACGCGCGCCGCCATCCGGAACGCGCTGGAAGCCGCCGGCATCACGTTCGTCGCGCGCCTGTCCGGCGAGGTCGGCCTGGTCTTCCGGCCGGTCGCGCCCGAGGCGCAACGGGAGTCCCGACCCGACACCGCCGACTGAGGCGGCACGGGGCCGCCGGTCGCGCGACCTCGACGCGACCGGCGTGGTATACTAGCGGGCGCCGAGAAGCTCGACGTCGAAGATCAGGGTCGCGTTGGGCGGGATCACGCCGCCGGCGCCGCGCGGGCCGTAGCCCTGGTCCGGCGGGATGATCAGCGTGCGCTTCCCGCCGACCTTCATCGTGGCGACGCCCGTATCCCAGCCGGCGATAACCTGCCCGGCGCCGAGGGTGAAGGTGAAGGGCGTGCCGCGATCCCGCGAGGAATCGAACTTCTTGCCCGGCTTGCCACCGTCGTCGAGCCAGCCCGTGTAGTGGACGCTGACCTTCTGGCCGGCCTTCGGCTCGGGGCCGGTGCCCACGACCTCGTCACGGTACTGGAGGCCCGAGGGGGTGGTGATGGTCTCGGCGGATGCGGATGCAGTCATGGCGAGGATCAAGGCTCCGGTGAGGGCATAGAGGGGACGGCGCATGGTAGGTCCTGTCTGGCATGCCGAGGCGGCGCAGTAGCACGGACTCGCCAGGACGTCACAATTCCACTCGGCGCCCGCCCTCAGCGCCGCAGCAGCCGGCGCGCCTCGCCCCGGGCCGTCTCCTCGAAGCGGGCGAGCCGGAGACGCCGCTCCAGCCCGATCAGCCCACGCGCCCCGTCCGGCACCGCGATGACCTCCGCGACGGTATCGCGCTCGCGGTACAGGCTTTCCAGGGCGGAACCGGCCAGGGTCGCGGAATCGAGGCGGTCGGCGAAACCGTCGGCATGCAGCGCCCGCACGATCTCCGCCTCAAGGACGAGGCCCGGCGCGAAGGCCCGGGCGGTCTCGTCATAGGCAGTCTTCAGGAGGTAGGCGGTTCCCCCCGCCACCAGGGCGAGGCTGACGGCGAGGGTCGTCCCATCGCGGCTCAGGGTGTCGGCCCGGATGCCGACGGGACCTCCCTCGGCCCGGAAGACCGCGCGGGCGAAGGCCGCATGCGCCGTACGGCAGGCCATGGCGCTGCCGGCGGTCCCCTTCCATCCGGCGGCCTCGACGTCGAGGAAAATCTCCACCGCGCGGGCGAGAGCCGGCCCCTGCGTCACGGTCTCAAGGCTCACCAAACCGCCCTCGGCGAGGCGGCGCTGTCGGCGACGCAGATCCTTGAGCCGCGAGGGATGCGGATGCCCGGCCAGGAAAGCGGCATGATCGGCGCGCCTATGGAGGACCGGACGGGCGAACCGCGCCACCTCGCCGAGATCCCACCCGGCCTCCGCCATCGCGGCGAGCAGGTCCTGGCCCGGCGCCGCCTCGACCGAGAGCAGCGGCCAGCGCCATGCCCGCCCGCCGGAAGCGGCGGCAAGGCCCTCCACCAGGGCGGTCAGAATCGCGGGCCTGTCCGGGCCCTCGGCCACCAGCGGGGCGGACGCGGTGATGAAGGGCGATACGAACGGCAACAGCACGGATCGTCCGAGTCCGCAGATATCGTAGGAGCGGCGAAACGGCAGCACCGCCTCGAGGCGCTCCGGCCCACGCACGACGACGACCCGCAGGTCCGACGACGCCAGGCCGCTCGCCAGATGGGCCTGCATCACGTGTCGACCGAAGAAGGGATGGGCGTCCCCCGCCCGCGCCGAGAGGTCGTCCCAGGCCGCCGCTTCGCGCCCGAGAGACGCGAGCGTCGTGATCGCATGTGTATAGGCCGGCGCGATCCGCCGGGCGTGAGCGGCGCTCATCGACCCCATCTCCCGAACAGACCGATCCGGACCGGTGTGACCAGACCATGCACCGCGTGCGCCGCCCAGGCCATGGCAGCGGCTCGCACCACGGTCGCGAGAGCCATGGCGACGGCGGCTCCGATCACCCCCAGCATCGGGACCAGGATGAAGCAGAGGCCACCGGCCAGACCCAGCATGCCGACGGCGACCCCGGCGGCGAGGCGCTCACCGCCCAGCATGTTGAGCAGGTCTTCGCCCGGACCGAAGGCGCTGGCGGCGACACTGCCGGCGACGAGGACAGCGAGGAGGGGCAGGCTGTCCCGGAATTCGGGGCCGAACAGGCCCAGCAGGAGGGGCGCGGCCGCGAGGACGGCGATTCCGATCAAGACGGTGGCCGCCAGGGTAAGACGCGCCTGCAGTGCGATCAGATCGGCGAGCCGCGCCCGGTCTCCGGCCGCATGGGCCGCGGTGAAGCGCTGCGCCGTGGCGGCCGTGGCGGCGAAATGAACGAAGACCACGAATTGCTGGATCCGGGTCGCGGCGAAGTACAATCCCACCGTGGCGGGTGGAACGAGAAGGCTGAGCACGACGACGTCGATGAAGCTGGCCGCAGACGTGGCGAGATCGCTTCCCGCGATCGGCAGGCAGGCGCGCAACCAGCGCCGCCAGGCATAGCGGCGTGGTCCGGTGGGCAGGATCGCCTGGAGGCGCCGCAATAGCAGGGCGGCCTGGATCGACACGGCGATTCCAGTCGCCATGAGGGTGCACAGGACGGCGACGCGCGCCTCCGCCGGGGCCCCGAACCCGACAGCCGCGAGCATGGCGGCCATGATCAGGCCCTGCCGCAGCAGGTACGGCGGCGCGATGGCGAGCACGGCCCAGTTCTGACCGCGGGCCACGCCCTCGCAGTAATCCTGGAGGGCGAAGAGCGGCAGCACCAGCGCTGCCACCAGAAGCGGGGCGGCATAGGGCCCCTCCAGCAGGGAGCCCTCCACCCAGACCAGGGCGAGACCGCCGAGGGCGACGGCCAGAGCACTGGCCAGCGTGACGGTCGCACCGCCGATGAGGTAGGCCCGGACGGCAGCGAGGTCACCCCGGGCCTGATCCGCTGGAATGAACCGGCAGGCGCCCTGCGACAGGCCGAGGGTGGCCGAATGACCGAGGATCGCGATCCAGACCCAGATCGCTGCAAAGATCCCGTACTCGGTGCCGCCCATCAGGCGCGCCATCAGAACCTGTCCGACATAGGCGAAGCCGGCAGCGCCGATGCGAATCGCGAAGACGTGGATCGCCGCTCCGGCGGCACCGCCGCGCAGACGCGTCAGCGCGCTCCATGCACCGGTGGCTCCGATCCTGTCCGTCGCTATGCTCACCGAATGGCCCCCGCCCGATCCAGGCCGGTGTAGGGCCTTCGCCATTGCGGCGCAGTTAAGCCGAGCGGTTAAGGCTTTGGTTCAGGGCCCGGCGGGCGCCGTCGCAGGTGGCTTGGTCCCGGCAGATTCCTTCGGTGGCGCCAAGGTCAGGGCGGGTCGCCCGGCGCTGCCCGTCGAGGCTGGATCCGGCTGCAGCAGCGACAGGGTAATGGCGCGGGTGACGTGTTCGGCCATGCAGCGCAGCCCAAGATCGTTCAGCCGGAACTGGCTGCCAAGGAGATGCCCCTCGCCCTTGTCGTTGCGGCGCGCGAGATAGCGCATGGCCTCGTAGCGCTGCACCAGCGGTACGCCCTCGCGCAAGGCGACCTCCTGCACCTTGCGCACGAGGCTGGTGTAATAGTCATCCGAGGCAAGGCTCGCGGTGTAGACCGGACTGACCAGCACGACGTCGATTTCATGCCCTTTGATCCATTGCACGGTCTCGTCGAGGGCCGTGCCGAAGGCATCGAGATCGACCCGGGCAAGCGCATCGTGGGAGCCGACCTGCCAAATGACGAGGTCGGGCTCCACTTCCGCAACCATGCTGCGCAGGCGCTCGCCCGCCCCCGACGCGATCTCGCCTTGCAAGCCCCGGCTCTCCACCACCACGTCGACATCCGGCAGGGAGCGCTCGAGGGCGGTCTCCAGCTTGACCGGGTAGGTGGCCGAGGATCCGAGTCCCATGGTCGACGCACCGATGGCGAGCACGCGGACCGGGCGTTTTTCCTTCAGCGCAGCCTTGACCGCGCCGAGGCGGGCCAGAGTGTAGAGCTTCGAGCCCGGCACCCGACATTCCGGCGACAGGGTCACGTCGACTGCCTCTGCGTCCGGCCCCTGACCGGCAGCGACGCTCGGAGGCGAGACCACAGTCGGGGGCGGAGCTCCCACCTTCGCGGGGTCCTGATGGGCCGTCGGCTCCTGCGCCCAGGCTCTGTCTCCGCCGAACGGGCAGAGGAGAGCCAGGCTCAGGGCGAGGAGACCCGCGGCTTTCGGGAGCGCCATTCGACGAACCATGCGGTGAAACCCAGTGCGAACAGGCCGGACCCTACGACGAAAACGTCAACAACGACACCGCCGCCAGTCCAGAAGCGCACGAGTTGCGCGGCCAGGCTGAGCAGTGAGCCGATGGAAAAGACCGCAAGCGAATTTCGTCCCAGACTGGCGAGGAAGGCCGTGATCCATCCGAGCCGCGGGGCGAGAAACCCGTAGAGCGTCTGGAAAGCGAGGAGTACGCCGAGAAAGTGGATGACCCGCGCCGGGGACAGGTAGGTCTTGTCGAAGGTGAAGACGAGGCGCGGATCGGGAACGAGGAGCGGATCAGGCCGTAGTTCGAGCACCGAGAGGACGATGCCGGTCAGAACGATGACCACTCCCGCCGGTAGGAGCCGACGCGACCAGCGCTTCAGCAAGGGTGAGGTCCGGCTCCAGTCCTGCATGGTGAAGCCGAGAACCAGCAGAAGCTGCCAGCACAGCGGATCGAAGAACCAATCGCCCTCCCCCGGCCAGGATGGCACGTTCCACTCGAACACCAAGCTCGAGGCATAGAGCAAGAAAGACAGGAACAGGGCGGCGAGACGGCTCACCCGCCCGATCAGCACGAAGACGGGTGCGATGCCGAGGAGCACGACGTAGAGCGGCAGGATGTTGAAGAAGCCGAGTTGATGAGTGAGCAGCACGAACCCGACCATGGTCTGGATCGGATCCGCGAAGAAGCTTCCGGCATTGTGCCATTCGAGCAGCAACGGGTTGTCGAGCACCAGAGCGGTGCCGGCGATCATGCCGAGGGCGAGCGCCATCGTGGTGATCTGCGCGCGGTAGACCTCGATGGTGCGCGACATAAGCCGCAGCACGGTCTTGAGCCGCGGCTCGGGGCTTCCGTCGCGATTGCGCGTGGCGATCCCGATCGACCAGCCGGCGAGGAAGACGAACAGCTCGGCGGCATCTGAAATGCCGTACTGCGAATACGTGTAGCGCTCGAAGGTGTTGCCGGGAATGTGATTCACGAAGATCGTGACGAGGGCCAGGCCCCGCCAGAAATCCACCGCGTTCGGTTCGCGCATCGGGGCTCCGCACTCCGGTAGCTCGAAAGGAAAGATGCGAGGCGGGCTGTATCTCGCGGCCGCGCGGCAAGGGCGGCCCTGATACGGTGCCCTCGCGGTTCTGCAAAGGGCAACCTTCGGCGGAGATGGACGAAGGTCGATCTTGCAAACCGCTGCAGGCATCATGGACGCACAGCGGGGTTCATACCCCGGCGGTGTGGCATAAATACCGGCGACGCCGAGGGGCGCCCCACCTATGATGGACGCGGTTTTCACGTTGCGGATCTATCCATGCAGACCCCCGTCGCCGGCGACGCCGCGCCGATCCCGACCGGAGTGCCGGGCCTCGACGAGATCCTTCACGGCGGCTACGCGGCGCAGCGAGCTCATCTCATCGAGGGGCGGCCGGGCAGTGGCAAGACGACCCTCGGGCTGCAATTTCTTCTCGATGGCTTGAAGCGGGGTGAGCGCGGCCTTTACATCACCCTCTCGGAGAGCCGGCGCGAACTTCTTTCGGTCGCTGAGCGCCACGGCTGGTCCCTGGACGGGGTCGAAATCTACGAGTTGGTTCCGCCGGAGCTCAGCCTGGATTCGGAGCAGCAGCAAAGCCTTATCCACTCATCCGACTTGGAACTGGGCGAAACGGTCCGGATGGCACTGGCCGAGATCGAGCGCGTAAATCCAGTCCGGGTGGTATTTGACAGCTTGTCGGAAATCCGCCTGCTGTCGCAGGGCTCACTGCGATATCGGCGGCAGGTGCTGGCGCTGAAGAGCTATTTCCTGCTCAACAACGCCACCGTGCTGATGCTCGACGATCTCAGCTCTGAAGACGACGATCTTAACCTGCATTCCATCAGCCACGCGGTTCTCCGCCTCGAACAAGTGACACCGACCTACGGCGCCGGACGTCGTCGGCTGCACATTATCAAGATGCGCGGCACTTCCTATGAGGGCGGCTTCCACGACTTCGTGCTGCGACGTGGCGGGGTTCGCATCTTTCCCCGCCTCGTAGCAGCGGATCACCATGCTCAATTCGAGCCCGAGACTGTTGCCTGCGGGGTTCCGGAACTCGACGCGGTCCTCGGCGGCGGCTTGGACCGGGGCACCACAAGCCTCATCATCGGCCCTTCGGGTGCCGGTAAGTCGACCCTCGCCCTCGGTTACCTGATGGCCGCCCTCGATCGAGGCGAGCACGGGCTCATCATCAGTTTCGACGAGACCGTCGGGATCCTTCAGCGACGGGCCTCCGGGATCGGTTTCGCGGTCGGCCACCACATCGAATCCGGCCGCCTACGGATCGAACAGATGGACCCGGCCGATGTCTCGGCGGGTGATTTCGCCGGACGAATCCGCGACGCGGTCGAGACCGATCGTGCGCGAGTCGTGGTGATCGACAGCCTCACAGGCTACATGAGCGCCATGAGTGGGCAGCCGCACTTGGTGCTGCAGATGCACGAGATGACAACTTATCTGAACCAGCAGGGTGTGGTGACGATCCTAGTGCTCGCCCAGCATGGGATGGTGGGGCGGATGGAGGCGCCGGTCGATCTCACCTATGTCAGCGACACAGTGGTGATGCTCCGCTTCTTCGAGGCGGGCGGCCATGTGCGCCGCGCCCTCTCGGTCCTGAAGAAGCGCACCGGTCCGCACGAGGACACGATCCGAGAGTTCCGGATCGACTCCCAGGGCCTCCGGGTGGGAGAGGTGCTCAAGGATTTTCGTGGCGTGCTCACCGGCGTGCCGACCTTCGAGGGCGACCGCGCCGATCTTCTTGATGACCGACCCACTTCATCGGCGCAGATCACCGGCAGTCAGACCGGCTCCCATGGCGCAGCCTGATCCCATCGCGCTGATCCTGGCACCGGGCGGACGCGACGCGCGCATCGCTGCCGCGATCCTGGCTGAGGTCGGCATCAATTCGCGGATCAAGGCGAACCTAGCGGACCTGGTGGCGGACCTGGATGTTGCGGCCTGCGCGGTGATCACCGAAGAGGCTCTCCTGCACTCGGACCGACGGGCGATCGCCGAATGGTCCGAGCGACAACCCCCCTGGTCCGACTTTCCCTTCCTCCTGCTTAGCCATCGTGGCGCCTCACCCGACGAACGCCTGAACGGCCTACTCGGCAACGTGACCCTGCTGGAGCGGCCGTTCCATCCGGCGGTGCTCGCCAATGCGGTACGTTCAGCCCTGCGCGCCCGTCGCCGCCAGTGGGAGGTGGCCGCCCACTTGGACGAGCGCCAGAAGACTCATGAACGTCAAGCCCTGCTGATTCGAGAGCTTCATCATCGTGTCAAGAACACGCTCGCCACGGTGCAGGGCCTGCTCGGCGCCACAGCACGGTCCACCCATGATGTCGAAACGTTCTACCAGTCCTTCTCCAACCGGATCGTCTCGCTGGGCAAAACCCACACACTCCTCACTGAGGATTATTGGCAGACGGCTCCCCTGCACGAGCTGCTAGAGAACGAGCTCAGCCCGTACAACGATGCAGAGAGCCAACGTATCCACCTCCAGGGGCCAGTGATCGAGCTGGCAGCGGACCTCGCCGTCCCAACCGGAATGGCATTCCATGAGCTGACCACGAACGCGGCGAAACACGGAGCGCTCTCCGAACCGGGTGGCCGGATCACGATCGTATGGGATGTCCTGGCAAGTGACACCGGACGGCGCCTGACCCTCGACTGGACGGAGTTGGGTGGGCCGGCGGTGACGCCGCCCCAGCGCAAGGGCTTCGGCTCGACTCTGCTTCAGCGGGTCCTGGCACAGCAGTGTAACGCTACCGTGGCTATCGACTATGCAGTCAGCGGACTGCACTTCCATATGGAAGCGCCGCTGCCGGAGGAACGGCTGGTCCCGAGCTACTGAGAAACCGCAATCGCAGAGACCAGCGTCCTCACCTCCTCAGTCGAGGTAGTCGCCGTACTTCTCGACGTGGCGGGCGAGGCCCAGGCCGTGCTCGCGCACGAGGCGTTCGGCGCGCTCAGCATCTCGTGCCTCAAGGGCCTGGATGATCTCAACATGCTCCTTGATTGAGTTCGCTGCCCGGTCGCCCTGGCGCAGGGCGGTGTTTCGGATGCCGCGGACATGCATCAGCAGGTTGCTGGTGATGTCCTTGATCACATCGCAGCCGCCGAGCGAGATGATCTTCTGATGAAACCGGATGTTTGCATCCGAGTACTCATCCATGTGATCGGTTGGGCGCCCCTCGTAGAATTCAGGGAAATGGATACGCAGGCAGCCGAGTTGCTCGTCGGTAGCGTGCTCGCAAGCGAGTCGTGCGGCCATGCTCTCCAGGGCTGACCAAGCCTGGATCATCGCAACGATCTCTTTCTTCGACTTCTTGATCACGAAGACGCCGCGACGGGCTTCGAACCGAACGAAACCTTCCTGCTCCAAAACCGTGAGGGCTTCGCGGACTGGAGTGCGGCTGACACCGAGATCCTGGGACAGCTTGCGCTCGTCGAGCCTGACCTCGTCGCGCTGGCTGTAGATGTTCATGTTGGTAATGGCTTCCTTCAGCGCATCGTAGGCAAGCGCACGCAAGCTCGACGTGGCGGCGAGCGGCTTGATCTGAAAGGTCGTGGACTCAACCATGCTTACACCTGGAACGATCGGTAGGACGCTGAGGCACCGTCAATTTGGTCCGGAACATGCCGAACCCGCTCTCGGAACACAAGGAAACCCGAGCGTTTGACCCGGGACAAGATTTGAATATCCCCCCTGCAACAACAACATAGCTACGTCGACTCACCAAGCTGTGACGACGAACGGCTGCCCGTATCGAACGGAGCATCGGTTTTCCGTTCCGGTGCAGGGCGCCAGAGAGCGATCGCAAGCCCAAACCATTCACCAGATCCAGTTTGACACGTGGTATTTGGTATGCCACCATTCTTGGACTGACAATTGGATGATTGGGATTGGCAGCACTGCACTCAACACAATCCTTCGATCAGATCCTCGCGTAACGCAGACCGATCCCCAAGCGATCGATCAGCACGAATTGATATAGTCTTGTTTTAACAGCCTACGTCTGAGCGAATCTCGAGATATCTTGAATATCAGCCGCAGGGATGCTGACAGATTGGTCGTTACCTTACGCTGAAAACTTGAGCCACTCGGAACGAGTTCAGTCAAACGACGGCCTCATACGTTCGAACACGACCAAGAACGGCGCGCCATCCAACAAGAAGCGCCCCAAATGGAGGAAACACCATGGATAGAACCGCTGGCTCAGAATCCACGCAGGCCGTCCACGACGTCGCCACCGGCGTTGGTGTCACGTCCGATCACGCGGGCGAGCAGATCGACGGCTTCCACCTCGTCATCGACGCGCTGAAGCTCAACGGCATCGACAACATCTACGGCGTGCCCGGCATTCCGATCACCGATCTCGGCCGCCTCGCGCAGGCCGCCGGCATGCGCGTCATCTCCTTCCGCCACGAGCAGCACGCCGGCAACGCCGCCGCGATCGCGGGCTTCCTCACCAAGAAGCCCGGCATCTGCCTAACCGTCTCCGCGCCCGGCTTCCTCAACGGTCTGACGGCGCTGGCCAACGCCACCACCAACTGCTTCCCGATGATCCTGATCTCGGGTTCCTCCGAGCGCGAGATCGTCGATCTGCAGCAGGGCGACTACGAGGAGATGGATCAGCTCGCCATCGCCAAGCCCCTGTGCAAGGCCGCCTTCCGCGTGCTGCACGCCGCTGACATCGGCATCGCCGTTGCCCGCGCCATCCGCGCCGCCGTCTCAGGCCGCCCAGGCGGCGTCTATCTCGACCTGCCCGCCAAGCTGTTCTCCCAGGTCATGGACGCCGAGGCCGGCGCCAAGTCCCTGGTTAAGGTGATCGACGCCGCTCCAGCGCAACTGCCGGCCCCGGGTGCCATCACCCGTGCGCTCGACGTGCTGAAGGGCGCCAAGCGTCCGCTGATCGTTCTCGGCAAGGGCGCCGCCTACGCCCAGGCCGACGAGGAGGTCCGCAACCTCGTCGAGCGCAGCGGTATTCCCTACGTGCCGATGAGCATGGCCAAGGGCCTCCTCCCCGACACCCATCCGCAATCGGCCGGCGCGGCCCGCTCCCTCGTCCTGAAGGAGGCGGACGTCGTCCTTCTGGTGGGTGCGCGCCTGAACTGGCTGCTCTCACATGGCAAGGGCAAGACCTGGGGCGCCCCCGGCTCGAAAAAGTTCATCCAGATCGACATCGAGCCGAAGGAAATGGACTCGAACGTCGAGATCGTCGCTCCGGTGGTCGGCGACATCGGCTCCTGCGTCACCGCTCTCCTCGACGGCATGGGCCAGAACTGGCAGGCGCCCCCCACGGCCTGGACTGATGCGATCCGGACCAAGAAGGAGGAGAACCTCGCCAAGATGGCCTCGAAGCTGAAGAAGAATTCGGCTCCGATGGACTTCCACGGAGCGCTGGGCGCACTCCGGACCATCATCAAGGAGCGGCCCGACGCGATCCTCGTCAATGAGGGCGCCAATACCCTCGACCTCGCCCGCGGCATCATCGACATGTACCAGCCGCGCAAGCGCCTGGATGTCGGCACCTGGGGCATCATGGGCATCGGCATGGGCTTCGCGGTGGCGGCCGCCGTCGAGACCGGTAAGCCGGTCCTCGCAGTGGAGGGCGACTCGGCCTTCGGCTTCTCCGGTATGGAGGTCGAGACGATCTGCCGGTACGATCTGCCGGTCTGCATCGTGGTCTTCAACAACAACGGCATCTATCGCGGCACCGACATCGATCCCACCGGCCGCGATCCCGGCACCACGGTGTTCGTGAAAGATTCGCGCTACGACAAGATGATGGAGGCCTTCGGCGGCGTCGGCGTCCACGTCACGACGCCGGACGAGCTCTCGCAGGCGGTCAACGCGGCGATGGATTCGGGCAAGCCCACCCTGATCAACGCCGTTATCGACCCCGCCGCCGGCACTGAGAGTGGCAACATCGGCAGCCTGAACCCGACAAGCACTGTGGTCCGTAAGAAGACCGCCTGAGCTGACGGACGGCAGCACCTCCGGAGATCGGCTTCGTCTCCGGAGGCACGGCGCGGCCTCTCCTGGGGGGCTCCGTACGCTCCGGCCAGGGCGGCGCCGTCAACGCCGCGCGGGAGGGCCTCCTCCCGCGATCGTCGTTTCGCCGAATGCCCGCGCTGAAGTCTCCCGGATAGGTGAGCCTGTGCCATGAAAGCCCTCGAAGGCGTCAAGATCCTCGACTTCACGCACGTCCAGTCGGGCCCGACCTGCACGCAACTTCTGGCCTGGTTCGGCGCGGACGTGATCAAGGTCGAGCGGCCGGGCGTGGGCGATGCCACGCGCCAGCAGTTGCAGGACATCCCCGATGTGGACAGCCTGTATTTCACGATGCTGAACCACAACAAGCGCTCAATCACCCTCGACACCAAGAATCCGAAGGGCATCGAGGTGCTGTGGCGTCTGATCGGCGAGTGCGACGTTCTCGTCGAGAACTTCGCCCCCGGTGCCCTCGCTCGGATGGGCCTGACCTGGGAGGCGATCCACGTCGCCAACCCGCGCATGATCCTCGCCTCGGTGAAGGGATTCGGCCCGGGCGCCTACGAGAACTGCAAGGTCTACGAGAATGTGGCGCAATGCGTCGGCGGTGCTGCCTCCACCACGGGGTTCCGCACCGATATCCCGATGGTGACGGGGGCCCAGATCGGCGACTCCGGCACCGGCCTCCATCTGGCACTGGGCATCGTCACAGCCCTGTACCACCGGACCCAGAACGGCCTCGGCCAGCGCGTCGACTGTGCCATGCAGGACGGGGTGCTGAACCTGTGCCGCGTAAAACTGCGCGACCAGCAGCGCCTCGAGCGCGGCCCCCTGCCGGAATACAGCCAGTTCGGCGAGGGTATCCCGTTCGGTGATTCGGTGCCGCGCGCCGGCAATGATTCCGGGGGTGGCCAGCCGGGCCGTATCCTCAAGTGTAAGGGCTGGGAGACCGACCCGAACGCCTACATCTACTTCATTACGCAGGGAGCTGTGTGGCCGCAGATCTGCGATGTCATCGGCGAACCCGCCTGGGCGACCCATCCCGACTACGCCACGCCGAACGCTCGCTTGCCGCACCTGAACGAGATCTTCACCCGCATCGAATCCTGGACGATGTCGAAGACCAAGTTCGAGGCGATGGAGATCCTCAACGCTCTGCACGTGCCGTGCGGCCCGATCCTCTCCATGAAGGAGATCGCGGAGGACCAATCCCTGCGCAAGTCCGGCACCGTGGTGGAAGTCGATCACCCCACCCGCGGCAAGTACCTGACGGTGGGCAATCCCATCCGGCTCTCGGCGAGCGAGACTGAGATCACCCGGTCGCCCCTGCTCGGCGAGCACACCGAGGAGATCCTTTCCGAGGTCCTCGGCTACTCCGAAGCCGAGCGCCTTAAGATCGCCGAGTCCGGCGCCATCGGCTCAGTCCGGAAGAGCGCCGCCGAGTAATCCCGTCCCTCAACCCGGTTTCTCCTCCCAACTCGCGCGGTCTCGATCCCTCGATGCCGCCCCCCCTTTTAGGAAGACTGCTCCTCGGAACGGTCGAACGGCTCAGGCGATGCCGGCGAAGCGGCCGTGGCCGGCACCGGCAATAATCTCGTTGTGGCCCTCGACGGACCCGCTGTCCTGCGACAGCCAATCGGCGAGCTTGATCACCAGCACGACCTGCAGGGCGATGAGGGTGAAGATCGTTACGAGGATGGATGCGAGTACGGCCGGCCTCCTGACGGCATATTGCAGTGCGGTTTTCTCATGCTGCACTGCAAATTAACAGGTCGCGGCCGATAATTTTCCTTGACGCCGCACCTTTGTGAACGCCGTCAGGTCGGTGGTTCAGGCGCTGCGTCCTCGCCCCAGGCACCGAGGGTGCATGCCCCCTTAATCCGGAGGGCCTCGCCGGTGTCCACGGTCGCCTCCGCCGACGAGAGCACATCCAGGGCGGTCAGTACCTGATGCACCATTGGGGCCGCCTCGGCGAGCATCGGCGCTAGACTGGCAAGGCGCCCGTTCTCGAGATGCGCGAGCACCCGCCCGGTAGCGTGATCGGCGAAGCGGATGATCGTCATCCGGCGCAGGCAATCCCGCAGGAAGCGCATCGCCCCAAGCCTTTCTGGGGGAGGAACGCCGACATAGACCGCCTCCGGATCGCGGGCTTGGATGTTGATCGCTTGATAGCGATCGATGTCGAGCAGAACCTGAACGTCGAGAATATTCATGACCCCATTCGACCCAAACGCGACAGTGCGGGGCCGCTGACCCTCCGGCACACTGTTGTCGAGAAACTCGAAATGGACCTCCTTGTCGGGCCGCAGCACCCAGGTGAAAAAAAGCCGCGGCATGCCTGTATAGGCCTCGACATTGTGCGCCAGCAGGTCCTCCACCGCCTTGTAGCGGCCGAACTGCTCGCCGCGCTTCCAGGCTCGCTCCACCGTGGCATCCGGCGGCGTGATCATGAATTGCATGTAAACCTGATGCCCGAAGCGGGTGAGCAGTTGGCTCCCCATCTCGGTGCCGGGATTGACCGCGAAGCTGTCGAAGCGGAAGCGGTCGATGAGGAGGTGGGAGATGCGTCCGGCATCCGCCTTGCGCGCCATGTAGCCGTCGAGCTTGCGGTCGACGATCTCGACCTCGTGGCCGGTGAGCGGTCCGGCGTAGCGTCGTGCTGGCCCCAGACTGTCGTAGTCGAGCAGGAACTTGCGCCAGACATCGGGTGTGATCAGCGCGAAGTCCAGCCAGTCGAGCCCCAGGGCCTCGACCAGTGCCCGTTGGTAGGGCCGGATCGTGCTCTTGCCAGATGCGGAGGAGCCCTTGACGTTGAGGATCACCGGGGCTGGCTGTGCTTCCAGGCGGACGTAGCCATGGCGCGCCACGATCTCCTGGATCCAGGGCTCGATCATCTCACCTAGGACGCGGCTACCATAGCCGTTCGACACGAGGGTGCCGGCCAGCCTGCCAAGGAGCACCCGGTCGCGAATCAGGAAGCCACGGCGGCCGATGAGACTTGCGACCACGCAGCGAAGCGCTGCACAGGCCGCTGCTGAGAGGGGATCGTCGGTCGCGATCGTCCGAACCTGCCAAGCCTCGAGATGGTGCTCGGCTCGGCTCGCCGGGTCCCACCTCTCCTGCACGTGAGGGCTCGTCCTCCGATCGCGCAGGCGCCAGAAGCGAAGCCACGACGCCGGCTCCGTGACCTCGGCACACGGATGACGCTCGTCCAGCATCGCGGCAATCTCGCTATCCAAGAGCGCGGCGGCGATGGAGCAAATCTCCGCATGGCGGGCGGCGATCTCCCGGGCGTGATCCGCGATGCCCTCGCACAGGATGATCGAGACGATCGCGCGGAAGTTCACGCCGAGATCGCCGTAGGTCTGTCCCATCGGTACGGAGAGATCCGCCATTACGCGGATCAGAACCTCGTGGACCACCAGTCGCTCGGGCCGGAAACGGACGACCTGGGTCAGCGGCAGCCCGCTGACATCGCTCATCTCATAGGCTTCAGCGAGAGGAGTCTCGACGTTCTCGGCGCGGAAGACGGTGGCCAGCGGAAGGATCGAGCGCGGCAAGCTCGATTCTATGCCGGGATTCCAGGGGCCGTGGACGTCGGCATCGACGACCTGCGGCGGGTTGGCCAGGGCATGGCTGGTCATGCCGAAGCACTCCGCTGTCCGCGTGGGCCGGACTGCCTGAAATCCGCGCCCGGATGCCTCTCAGGCGCGTATGCTCAGGCGGCCTGGGGTTCCTCGATTGCCTCGAGACGAAGTTGATACTGGTCGCCCCATAGGTCGGCTGCCTTGCCGTACCAAGCCGCATCGAAGTACTTGCGGCAGCAGAACTCGCTGGTCCAGATGCAGACCGCGATCAGGCGACCGTCGACCACTTTCACGTGCCGACTGATCAGCCCGCTCGTGATCCCGGTCGACGGGCACATATCGATGCTGGTCATCCCATAGCTATTCTCGCCGCTGAAGATCACCGGGCAGTCGAGGATTGCCAGGAAACGCATGGAGATCACTCCTTCAACTCCCTCATCGCGGATAACGGCACCTTGCCGAAGCCTCGAACGATGATGGGTGCCAGCTCTCTTGAGCCAACTTTGCCTTGCCCCGCCCAATGTCGAGCGAGGCTAAAGAATCTGAGTTCAAACGCATTCCGGGTCAAGATTTGGGCACTGCAAAAGATTCTGGCTGAAAACCGCGGAATTCCTTTGCAGTGCAGGATCCGAACGTCGAACGTTTCTACACGAACTTCGCCGATCGATGACGATTCCGATCTCAGCCGAGGTCTGTCGTAGGGCAGTCTAAGCGTGTGGAGCTTCGGCAACACAATCCCAGATACTCTGGACCGAGTGAAGGCAAAGGCCGTCCATAATGGCGATATGGTTGATCTTGTGTGCGCAGAAAAGTTGCAGCCGGTCCGCCGGTGGGGTTCGCACGTCAGCAGTGACGAATTCCGGCGTGGTCAGCATCCAGACCAGACTGTCGAGCGTCTCCAGGCCCTTGTCGGACATGGAGCGGAAGATGTCCCGCTCCGTGAGTATTCCGATGAAGCAGCCAGTCTCGTCGCAGGCTCCGTCCACGACGATCAAAGCATCGACGTCCGGTGTCGAGAGGAGGCGCATCGCTTCGCGCACGGATCGGTCCATACGGATGTGGCGCACGCGCGAGGCTTGACTGCCAGGCTTCTGGCTCGCGCTCATGGCGCCGATACTCCGGACTCGTGACGTTTTGTGAAGAAAACTTGGTATACAGAATTTCAGTTGTCAACGCGCCCCTTGAAATATTGTGCATAAACACGCGACAGATCCGTTGATTTGTCGTTCACGCCCCCACTTCAAAGCGGCTCAGGGAAGACGATCGACGCGGGCCAGCCACATATTTCATCGGCGGCTATGCTGCGTCGCAGCAAAAATTCTATAATCGACACCGTTGGACTCGTAGCCCCAACGTTCGTCCACTTTAACAACGCACCAAGCTTGTGCGGTACACCAGCTTTGCCGATCGGCAGTATCGCGCATCTCCCCGATGCGCGGGCGTGTTCAAATCATGGCAGACAAGCGGAAATTCACGCGCGACTCTCTTCCAGGTCAATAGATTGATGGGCCAAATCACCGGCCTGCGCAGCTTGGTCAACGGCTCGGCGATCGTCCGCACCTCATCGGGACGTGGCATTGCAATCGGGCTGGACGACTTCCTGGATAGCTGAAGAACAGCCGGTCAGGGCTCGAAAGTGCATCGAAATCTGGTGAACACGCTGCATTGCGAGATCGATTTCTTGGAAACCAACTCTTGACGATTGGTTCGACGCGAGAGAGGCTGGTATTCCACATACCAAGCCGGCGACAAGCCCGGCGGCTAACGGCCCCCGTGCGCAGCATCGGCCGCAGATCCGATTGCGTACTCGTTTCAGCAAGAGCCTACCGGAGGAAAAGCCATGTCGAGGGTGGAAACCACAACCGAGCGCGTATCTGACAGTTATCGATGGGGACAGCTCGTCATCGGCGTCATCTGCATGGTGATGATCGCGAATCTGCAGTACGGATGGACGTTCTTCGTCCCTGACATCCAAAAGAAATTCGGCTTCGATCGCGCGGCGATTCAATGGGCCTTCACCCTGTTCGTTCTGTTTGAGACCTGGCTCGTTCCCATCGAGGGCTGGTTCGTCGACAAGTACGGCCCGCGGGTGGTGGTGCTGTTCGGCGGCCTGCTGTGCGGCATCGGCTGGGTGGTCAACTCCTACGCCACCTCGTTGAACATGTTCTATCTCGGCCAAGTCATCGCCGGTATCGGTGCGGGCGCGGTCTACGGCACTTGTGTCGGCAGCGCCCTGAAATGGTTTCCGGACAAGCGCGGGCTGGCGGCCGGCATCATCGCTGCCGGCTTCGGTGCTGGCTCGGCCCTCACCGTCGCTCCGATCCAATGGATGATCGCCGATCACGGCTTCCAGGCCGCGTTCTTCAACTTCGGCATCGGTCAGGGTCTCGTTGTCTGCGCACTGGCGTTCTTCTTCACCTCGCCGAAGAAGGGGCAGGTTCCGGAGGCTGCCGCCAACACGAACGTCATCCAGACCCGGCGCAACTACACCCCCGGTGAGGTTGCCCGGCAGCCGATCTTCTGGCTGATGTACTTCATGTTCGTCATCGTGGGCGCCGGCGGCCTGATGATCACCGCAAACCTGAAGCCCATCGCTGCCGATATCGGTGTCGACAAGGTGCCTGTCACGATCATGGGCATCACCATGGTCGCCATCACCTTCGCGGCCACCATCGACCGCGTGCTGAACGGCCTGACCCGCCCGTTCTTCGGCTGGGTCTCGGACAAGATCGGTCGTGAGAACACCATGTTCGTCGCCTTCGCGATGGAAGGCTTCGGCATCTACATGCTCTACCTCTGGGGCCATGACCCGCTGTGGTTCGTGCTGCTCTCGGGCTTCGTGTTCTTTGCGTGGGGCGAGATATACTCTCTCTTTCCCTCGACCTGCACGGATACCTTCGGCACCAAGTTCGCCGCCACCAATGCAGGCTTGCTCTACACTGCGAAGGGCACCGCCGCGCTTCTTGTCCCGGTCGCGAACTATCTGCAGCAGGCGACCAACAGTTGGGATGGCGTCTTCCTGGTGGCCGCCGGCGCCAACATCCTCGCTTCGCTCCTCGCCATTGCGGTGCTGAAGCCCTGGCGCAAGCGCGTCGTGGCGCAGGCGCTTGCCGTCTCCGACGAGACCAAGTCGGCCCCCCGCATCGTCGCGGCCTGACGGCCTAACCGAAGCGATCGAAGAAGACCCGCGGGGGCCGGACGCCAAGTCCTGGCCCCCGCGCCCGTTTCATCCTCGCCCGATCGCCTCGCAGGAGATCTCCGATGCCACCGACCTGGCGCCCGATGCACACGGCCCCGCGATCCGTCGCTCGAGTCTGGCTCAACCACATGACCCTTGGACCGATCCTAGTGGAGGGCCGACCCGGCCGCTGGTACGCCCCGAGCGCGGCGCGCCAAGTCTGGCGCTGGTACCGTCCGGCCGAGCCAGACGCCCTGGAGCCCTTCAGCGGTTGGTTGCCCTACGGAGCGCTCGCGGTGAAGGAGACAGGCACGGCGCCGATGGACGATTCGCTTTGCAGCCTTCCCGAATTTTTGCACGTTGCAGGGCCGCAATTCCGGGCCGTCCCTCGTGGGATAGAACGACCAAATCAGATGATTTCTCGCCATCAGCGTAGCGAGGGCTGAGCCGATCAGCGCTCGACGCAGGAGCGAAACCGAGGCATCACACCAGAATCATACTCGTGCGGAGCCGCCGATTTAGAGCAGACAAAGTGCTTGGTCGCTACCCTATCCGTTCGCATTCTGCGCCCGCGCGAGTAGCTCGATCATTGCGAAACACGGTCGATCGCACTTGCATCGGCGATTACTCAATTCAGGCCTGGGATTACATCACCGCAGAGTTGTGACCGCTCCTGAATTTCGCTTTTCGCGTCACGATGCAATCGCGACGCGGTTTGTCGTGAAGGCCATCAGCGGCTACTCCGGGAAACAGCGGGCCTATGTCCAGGACGGAGACCCGCTGGATTCTTCCTCGTGGAACTCAGCGCTCTGGACATGCTGGTCCTGAATGAGCGGGATCGCCGCCTCGACATCATGATAGCCTATCTGGCGCCGGTCGGGCTGATCCATTGCCTGATCATCGACACAGATTTGCGGCGTTTAAGGATGTCTCTCGAGCCGGGCGGGGCTCGTTCCAGTGGGTAGCCCATCACCGGGGCACAGTTTGAAAGGCGCCTGCCACCGAGCGAGCGTAATGGCATAGGGCGGTTCGCCGATTGAGACTCTTACGCCGGTGGCCCGTTGTCCCAGGTCAGCGTACGGCCAGCCCCGCGTTCGGGCGTGAATCTTGATCCGACCGAAGATGCAGGCCTGATCCAACAAGAAACGGCGCGCCTCGCGGCGCGCCGTCATGGTTTTCGTCGCGGCCCGTCCAAGGACGGACTGCCTCGTGTGGCACCTCAGACGGCGCGGGCCTGGTGCAATTGCTCGATCTGCTGCTGGGTGTAGCCGAGGTCGAGCAGCACTTCGTCGGTGTGCTCACCGAGCAGCGGCGAGGCCTTCACCTCGACCTGCATGTCGGAGAACTTGATCGGGCTTCCGACGGTCAGGTACGAGCCGAGCTTCGGGTGCGGCACCTCGACCACGGTGCCGCTGGCGCGCAGCGACGGGTCGTTGGCGATCTCCTTCATCGACAGCACCGGCGAGCACGGGATGTCGAACTTGCGCAGGATGTCCACGGCCTCGAACTTGGTCTTGTCGGCGAGCCAAGCCTCGATCGTGCCGAAGATGTCCATGATCTTGTCCTGGCGCGCACGGGCGGTGCTGTAGGCCGGATCGTTCTCCCATTCCGGCTTGCCGATCGCCTTACAGATCGGAGCCCAGGCATGGCCCTGGATCGTGAAGTAGATGTAGGCGTTCGGGTCGGTCTCCCAACCCTTGCACTTCAGCACCCAGCCCGGCTGGCCGCCGCCTCCCGCGTTGCCGCCGCGCGGCACCACGTCCGAGAACTCCCCGTGCGGATACTGCGGGTATTCCTCGAGGTAGCCGAGAGCATCGAGGCGCTGCTGATCCCGGAGCTTGACGCGGCAGAGGTTGAGTACCGAATCCTGCATCGAGACGGCAACCTTCTGGCCCTTGCCGGTCTTGTTCTTCTGGTGAAGCGCCGTGAGGATGCCGATGGCGAGATGCATGCCGGTGTTTGAGTCGCCGAGCGCGGCGGCGCTGACGGTGGGCGGGCCGTCCCAGAAGCCGGTGGTCGAGGCCGCACCGCCCGCGCACTGCGCGACGTTCTCGTAGACCTTCAGGTCCTCGTAGTGGTGACCGTCCGAGAAGCCCTTCACCGAGGCGAGGATCATGCCCGGATTGAGTTCCTGGATGCGCGACCAGGAGAAGCCCATACGGTCGAGGGCGCCGGGGCCGAAATTCTCGACCATGACGTCGGACTGCTTGATCAGGTTCTCAAGGACTTCCTTGCCCTCGGGGGTCTTGGTGTCGAGCGTCAGGGAGCGCTTATTGGAATTGAGCATGGTGAAGTAGAGCGCGTCGGCGCCCTCGACGTGGCGAAGCTGCGTACGCGTCACGTCGCCGGCCCCAGGCCGCTCCACCTTGATCACGTCAGCGCCGAACCAGGCCAGGAGCTGCGTACAGGCTGGGCCAGCCTGGACGTGGGTGAAATCGATGATCTTGATACCCTCGAGCGGCTTGCTCATCGTGGCGTTCTCCCTGTTGGCTTAGACGATTGTCGAAGTTCGAGACTTGCCCGGTCGGTGCGGGTTCTGGGTTGGCCAAGGTCCCGTCGAGCGAGAATCCAGCGGCGTGTCGCGCGTCGCCCTCAGGCGACGCGGGATTCGAGGTCCGCCAGACGGCGGCGCATGTCGCGCTCGTCGTTCCAGCGCTGGGTTTCGTCGCGGATGATCGCGGCGATGCCCCTGACGGCGTTGTCGGGGCCGTGGATCAGCCCAACCGTGAAAGCGATGGAGAGCGTGTGGCCGTCCTTGTGGATGGCCGGCACCCGGAGGACGTCGGCGCCATATTTGGTCACTCCCGTCTGCATGGTCTTGGCATAACCATCCCAGTGGCGCCGGCGCTGCCGCTCCGGCGTGATGAGGTCAAGAGACTGGCCGATCACCTCCGCCGCCGTGTAGCCGAAGATCCGCGTTGCGGCGGGATTCCACACGATGATCGCACCGCTCGGGTCCGACACAACAACGGCATCGCCGGCCGCCGCCACAAGTGCGGCAAAATCGATTGGGCTCGTCATGCGCTGACCCTTAATCTCCCTCCCGTGCCGCGGATGTCGTCTCCGCTGCCCGCTTCATCGACCGTGCGGGCTCGAAGCTGGAGTAGGATGATGCTCATCCACCGGCATGGAACATTCCTCTCCTTATCGGTCAGGCTGGAGCCTTGTCAGTGGCGTCGCGAGGACTTGCTTTTTTCGGTGTAACATTCGTTGGTATTTGGTATGCCAACGTCGCTGAGGTGTCAACTCGCAGTGCCATCATCAACCGGCGAAGGGAGCTTGAGCCGGGGTGACGGCGTTCTCGAACCAGACCGGCACGTTGCGGATAAACGAGAACCGGCAGGGGGAGGCACAATGAATCCAAGCCCGAGCATCACGATCACGCAGATCGAAGGCTACAAGTTCGCGATCGATTTTGGCGGGGTCCTCCCTCATCTGGTCGTTGACGAGGCCGTTCCGATTGGCAAAGGCGAAGGCCCGTTTCCCGAACAGCTTCTCGTCTCGGCGGTGACGAACTGCCTGTGCGCCAGTCTCGTCTTCGCTCTCGGCAAGTACAAGCAGGAAGCCGGCGGCATCCGGGCCGAGGCGCATTGCGAGGTCACGCGCAACGCCGAGAACCGGCTGCGCATCACGGGCATCGCAATCTCCATCAGCCTCGGGGCGACCGCCGACGCCGTGCCACGCATCGACCGGGTGCTGGAGCAGTTCCAGCGCTTCTGTACCGTCTCCGAGAGTGTGCAGGCTGGCATTCCCATCGCGGTCTCGGTCCGCGACGGCGCCGGCACGCTGCTGACCTGAGCCTCCCATCTCGTTCAAGGAAGATCTGCGATGACGACAACGCCCGAAGCGTCCGGCCACCACGCACCCCTCGCCCTCGAGCCGGAAGACCTTGCCCGTCTCTTCAACGAACGCGCTAACGCAGGGGATGTGGAGGGGTTGGTTGCCCTCTACGAACGTGACGCGGTGTTGGCCGCCGGCAAGGTCGTGGCCACGGGGCACGCCGAGATCCGGCAATTCTATGCGGATCTCCTGGCGCGCAAATCCGATTTTCCGGCCGCCGAGACCCTTCCGGCGCTCCGGAGCGGCGATCTCGCCATGACCTTCGCACGATTGCCGAACGGGACGATCTCGGCGGAGACCGCACGGCGCCAAGCCGACGGCGGATGGCGCTGGCTGATCGACCAGTTGAAGATCAAGCCGCTTCAGGCGGACAAGGCCGACTGACGGCCGGCCACCCCTTGAAAATTCCCCATAAGCAGAATTCCGCATGATCGATCCCCGACTCGCCGGCAGGCTCGCCTTCGCGCACCGGCTCCCCACCCGGGAAGCCCTGCCGCCAGGCCGACACGCCCTCGGCCTGTTCGCTCAGCGCGACGCGATCCTCGTGGTGCCGGAGGGGATCGAGCCGCGCCAACCGACACCCCTCGTGGTTCTGTTTCACGGCGGAGGCGGTAGCGCGGAGAAGATCCTGCCGATGCTGGAGGCGCATGCCCGGGCGCGGGGATTCCTGCTGCTTGCACCCCAATCGTTGTTTCCGACCTGGGACCTCGTTATCGGCGGGCACGGGCCCGATCGGGAGCGTGTCGACGAGGCGCTGGCCGAGGTCAGCACCCGCTACCTCCTCGATCCGACGCGGCTGGTCTTCGCGGGCCATTCCGATGGCGGCAGCTACACGCTCTCCCTCGGCCTCGCCAACGGACACGTGGTCACCCATCTCCTCGTCTCCTCGGCCGGATTCCTGTCCGTTCATCTGCAATCGGGCGCGCCGCGCATCTTCCTCTCCCACGGAACCCACGACGAGCAGATCCCAATCGACCGCAGCGCAAGGGTCCACGTCGCTCAATTGTGCGAGGCGGGATACGCGGTCACGGCAGTCGAGTACGACGGCCCACACGCGTACAGCCCAGCCATCATCGCACAAGGCGTCGATTTCGTTCTCGCCACAACATAACTGCGAGAAACCGCAGGTTATGCGGAGATCCATCTGGCTGGGGCCGGCACTGCGCCTTTCTTCTATATCTGTGCATCGTCTTTCAGAGCGGTAATCTTATCCGGGCCTTGTGCAATAGTGACTTGACCCGACTGCCGCTCTCCCGCTTTCACGGACGTATCTGTACTGAATGAGCCGCAGAGTACCAGCATACCAAACGAATTTTGCGAAGTCCCTCGGCAGACCCGATGCGTGCGATCTTGCGTGTTTGCCGCGTCGTTCCTCTACATCGAGATACTCCCATAATTCACATGGCAGCCCTTCCGGATCGCAGGATCTCCGTTCTTTTAATCGGATTTTTACAAGATTAGGTTTCTGTTGGAATAGGTGAAGGTATTCTGGACGAGGATGCATACGTGATGGAAGCAGCTGAGAAGCCGGTTCTCGTGGACTCGCTCGACCAAGAGGCCGAGCGGATTCGGAACATCTTCAGCACTTCGTTCCCGCATTCGAACGACGACCTGAACCGACTAATTCCGGAGAACTTTACCGATACGCTGTCCCGCAGGGTTGAGCCCGCGCCGAAGGCGGAGACCGACGAATTCGACTGGTCGATCACGCTCGCGAACGTCGAAGCGATCGTCGAGGCCAGTAACACCAGCAAGAGTTCGGTGGCGGATGCGGAGCGGCGGGCTGAAATTGCCGAAGCCAAAGCCCGGGAGGCAATCCATTGGCTCCGCCTTCTTCATGAAGCCGTCCTGAAGGGTATGCCTACCCCATCGGCATAGGGTGCCAACTCCAGCTAGGATCATCGTTTGTGAAGCATCGCGGCGCTTCGAGCCCTGGTTGCTGTGGGGCCGGAAACGACGTCGCGTGGACGTTAGCGCTCCGCCGCCGTAGTGGGGAGTCACCAACGAGATTGCCTCAGGCCCCGCGCTGAAACGAGCCCTCCCAGCGTCGGTGTGGATGCTCGGAGCGATCGTGTTTGATCTAGAGCGGCATCGTATCATGTTGGATCATATACGTCGTAGCCTGCTCCGGCGAGATACCAGCGGCATTCGGCTGGCGTGAAGCGTCTGAAGGCTTGTCGGATTGTGTCCCAGAGGTCGCTGATCGTTCGAGCGGCCTCGGCTCGAAGAATGGCCTTGAGCTTGGCGAAGGCGAGTTCGATCGGGTTGAAGTCGGGGGAATAGGCCGGCAGGTAGAGTAGCCTCGCCCCGGCCGCCTCGATGCGTTCGCGGATGCCGCTGAGCTTGTGGGCTGGCAGATTGTCGAGCACGACCGTGTCGCCGGGCCTGAGGGCTGGGACAAGGGTTTCTTCGACATAGCCGCGGAAGCGAGCGCCGGTCATCGGTCCATCGAAGAGGGCGGTGGCCATCAGGCCGCTGATGCCCAGACCGGCGGTGACCGTGATGGTTTTCCAGTGGCCGAACGGCACCGCAACCCGGCAGCGTTCGCCGCGCGGGGCTCGCCCATAGCGGCGGACCATCTTCGTGTTGGTGGCGGTCTCGTCGAGGAACACGAGCTTGTCCGGGTCGAGATCGAGCTGGCGCTCGAACCAGCACAGGCGCGCGGTCTTCACGTCCTCCCGCTCCTGCTCGGCGGCGTGACCAGTGTTTTTTTGCGCGTGATGCCGTGGCGCTTGAAGAAGCGGGACAGGCTGCTGACCCCGACCCGCAGACCCTGTTCGGCCAAACGGTCGCGCAACTCGTGCAGGAACAGTTCGGGCTTCGTCTCGTAGGTCTGCCGGATCAGGTCGGCCTGCGCCTCGATGGCGTGCGAGCGCTGATCGCCGCCCATCGGCTTTGCCCGTGTGCGCCCTTCCCGCACGAAGGCCTTGTGCCAGCGCACGGCGCTAGCCGGACTGACCTCGAACCGTCTGGCGGCTTCCCGGCGTGAGGTTCCTGCCTCGATCGCTATTACGACGCGCTCACGCAGATCCGCTGACAGGGCTGAGGGCATCCGGCTCTCCTCCACGGAAGGCCGGGTATCGAATCACATCTACCCCGCTCTCGAAACCACAAACGATTCAAGCCGATGGGACACCGCTCTAGCAGCGCCGACATAATGCGGCGAGGTTCGTGCCAGCATGGTCAGCGGTGTCGTGATCGCAACGCGCTGTTACCAGAACCACGTGCATTAATCGCACCCACTCGAGCGCTTCATCAGTCCTGACAGAAACGGTAATCGACTGGTCGGCGGCATCCCGAAAGTCAGCTATCGTGTCATCTCACCAGCGGCCATTGGAACGCTGGAAGACACTCCCCCTCCCCTGGGCGATCGTCCTCCTTACAGCGACAACGAGAAATCATAGCGAATCACGGACAAGACCTCCAGCCAGTCGATTAGGGAAAAGGCGCAGTCTTCCCAGCGGATCTGCTTGGTCCGCGGGAGGCCACACAGACCGAGGCATTGAAAAGTGCCCGATCTTGGGTCAATCCATCTCTGGCGGGGGCGCAGCGATCGAGCGCATCGATCCGTTAATCTGCGTGGCTCGAAGGCGCCTGCCACTCCACGCCGGCATGCTCGCGAATATCGCCCGCTGAACTTCCGGTATCGGCATCGCTCGCCCAGCCGCTGGGTTCGGCAACATCTACGATCTCGTCCTCCGGATAGGCGGCTTCCAGGAACAGCCTTGCCTCCCCTTCCGCGGCGGCCCGCACCGTCACCAAGGGCTTTGTCCCGACGGCGGATCGGATCTTGGCAATAAACAACTTCATCATGAGCAGCCTTCTGGAACGGTCCCATCCCTTCAGAGAGGGCAGCGCCGGAGAACAACAAGAGATTTCCGCTTCACCATCCAAGCTCGACGCTCACGTCTAGTGGGATTCAGCGCGGGCCTGGAACGAGAATCGAGGACGTCGTGACACACATCGCAGTCAGCAAATGCACCTTTAGGCTGCGGCGTAGAAGGGAGATACACACCCGTTGATCTGGTGGCCGATTGGACACCCCCCCTGAGGACGATGGGCGACCTCAGCGGCACACGCCGCAATTTGGAAATGCGTGCATCCTCATCAGGTTTGCGAAGGCTGCGAGTTGCGCCCTTGTTGATCAGTCATTGATTGGAGCACAGGCAAGGGATGTCAGCAGTTTGCAGGTCTATGATCGTTTCCTGCTGTAAATTGAGGGGATTGATAGCGAAAGGTTCACGGAATTTTGTCAGGTGCGTGGCATGGTCGATTCTGGCCCGACCCCGGAATTTCCGGCTCTCACCATTCAAGCGAAGCTGGGGACGAAAGCCGGCCGCATGCAGTTTGGTGGTCTAGCGACGCGTTGATCGCAACCAGTCCGAAACTTCCCCGACGGCATGCTGCCCCCCCCGAAAGATCGATCCGGGGTGACCGATCCGTGTGCGAGGGATATGGCACAAACGTTCAGACGCCGCCTGTTTCTCGAACGGGTATCCTGCCGGACATCTGCACAACCTCTCGCGCTTGAGGCCGAGTTCACACGCGACAACGTTGATATCGCCTGTCAGGCTTTGTCCTTGAAGCTCGTCTCGCTCGTGGAGGTGGATGATGAAAGCAACTACGCGTTTCGGATCACGCGCCCTGGCCTTCTCCTGCTTGCCGGCCAGATCGAAGACGCCGCAGCGCTGCTTGATCGAGGCCTAGGCATCAGGCGACTTCCCATTCCACCGCCCTGGGGCTTAATCGGCAACAAGCTCCGCCCCGGCGGCCCGGGGATGTCCCTGAAGGGGAGTGGACCTCGCGCCTACGCGACGCAGTTGATCCTGGCAGTCGCCTCTGGGCATGCGATCGTTCAGGGTGATGTCGTTCGCGGCAACGCGAATACTCCGCGTCCTGGCGCGTTCAATAAAGCGCCGCGCCAATCGGAGCGGCTTGGAACATCATCGCCTCTCAGAGACTGGGGCCGAACCAAAGACCGGGATCGCCCGGTATGATCTTGATTTGGAAAATGCTGTTGCGGGCGAGTGTTAAGCTCCCAGGGGTACCCGCGGGCGCAACGACGCCCCGTCTTGCTGTCCAACGACCATCGGAAGGCTGGCCTGAAGGTGTCTGCGATTTCCCTGATGTATCCTTGATCTGAGCAGCATTCTATGCTTGGGGACTACGCATCACGAGACCTACTATACAGTCAATATTACTCTGAATTCATTTTTTACTATACGGAGGGAGCCGAACCCGGAAGGCGCGTTTCCGGGAAGGACCCGCAGAGCTTCACCAGATTAGGGATGAGACGCAGAATCGACAGCACCATGGGGGACCGACGATGGCCAAGACATCATGGGATCGTTGTATCCTCGGAAGGGCTCAACGTAGGCCACGTGCCGCCATTTCCTCGGGAGCCTGCAGCGCTGCGTCCTGACGCGCGATCAGCGTTGTCAGTTCGACCGGACGGTAATCGCAGGCATCGGCCCCGACGTCACAGGAGCGGCTCGTATCCGGCAGGCACGCATGGGTATGCCCATACAGGTGGCGCGTCTCCCGCCAGAAGCCCGGCCAGGACCGATGCGGGTAATGCGAGAGAAAGAGCCGCCAAGCCAAGCCGTTGGAATCTCCAACGGTGATACGGGCATTCTCTACCGGCGGCTCTGTCCAGGGTAGTTCGAGCACCCGGTTCGTATCGTGATTGCCGCGCACCAAGCGCTTGATACCATTGAGACGAGCAAAGACGGCGGCACAATGCGCGCGGCTGGCACCGGCGGCGAAGTCACCGAGGTGCCAGACCTCGTCGGTCACTCCCACAACCGAATTCCAGCGGACGATCAGAGCCTCGTCATGGGCCTCCACCGACCCGAAGGTCTGGCGTCGACGCTGAACCAGAGGTGCGTCACCGAAATGGGTGTCAGCGGTGAAGAATATTGCCATGCAACCTGAAAAATAGTCGCGCCATGGAGAGATAAGAGCGGGCGCACTGCCATTCCGCGAGATGGTGCAATCTCTATAGCGCTCAAGCTGGCGCAATGTCGCTTGCCTCCGAACTACGATCTTGGTGCAACCGGCCTTGCGGCGCGCCGCCGCGTGAAGGAACTCTAACTCGCTGCCATCCATTCCCCGACAGAACCCTATTCAGTCGAGGTTTTCCTGATGCGATACGCACTGCTCGGACTTGGTGCTCTGGCGGCCAGCACATGCGCAGGCGGAGCCCTTGCTCAAAGCAAACCGTTGCCCCCGGCTTCGAGCGATGCGATGCCGCCCGTCGAACTGACGATCACGATGGACGGGGACAAGCCTATCTGTGCCCCTGCCGAATTGAAGTTGCCCGCCAACACGAACGTGGAACTTCGCATCGTGAGCCAGGCCGCCGAACCCGTCACGATCACTGCGCCGGGTCAGTTCGAGAACGCCAACGTTCTACATGCTGACGGCGACCTCATTCATGTCGCGAGCGAAAAGGGTTATCTCGTGAAACAGCACGGGAAGGGTGTCCTGCGAATTCGGACGCTGAAGCCAGGCCAGGAAACCTACGCCTGCACCAGCAATCGCAATCAGAAGGCGCCCTTCGAAGGAAAATTGGTGCTTACTTCTCCTGCTGGCTAAGAGCCCGTCCGATAACGTCTGGCAGGGGTTGAGTGGCCGGGATGGCGGTGATTCCAGAAGGGTGCTGAAGCCTGACCTGGAAGTGCCATGTGGACCCCGACCACTCGCCGGCAGCATAGCCGTGCCAACCTGCGCTACGAAACCGACCTGACGGATGCGGAATGGGCGGTCATCGCGCCGCTGATGCCGGAGCCGGCTTCGTGCGGTCGTCCGCCCGTCTGGACGACGCGAAAGATCCTGAACGCGATCTTCTCAGTCCTGCGGGGCGGCATCGCGTGGCGGATGATCCCGAAGGATCTGTTTCCGCGCAGCACGACGTTCGGCGACTTCGCCCGCTGGCGCGACGACGGCCTGTTCGGCCGGATCAACCATCACCTTGTCATGGTGGACCGCGATCGGGTCGGTCGAAGCGCCTCGCCTACTGCTGCAGTGCTCGACGGCCAGAGCGTGAAGAACACCGAGAGCGGAGGGCCGCGCGGCTACGACGCTGGAAAGAAGATCAAGGGCCGCAAGCGTCAGGCCCTGGTTGACACGGACGGACGCGCTCTCGTCCTCGACCCACAGCCCGCCGACGTGCAGGATCGCGATGGGGCCGGACCGGTGCTGCGCCTGTCGCGGCGGACCTTCCCATTCATCGCCAAGGCCTTCGCCGATGCAGGCTATGCGGGCGACAGGCCCGCGACTGCAACGATCATCACCGTCCACATCGTGCGCAAACCCAAGGATCAAGTCGGCTTTGCCGTGCACCCGCGCAGATGGGTGGTCGAACGCTTCTTTGGCTGGATCAGCCGCAACCGCCGCCTTTGGAAAGCCCCGGAGGCGACCCTCGCCTCGGCCCAGGCCTTCCTCCACGCCGCCGCCGCCATGATCCTCGTCCGAAGACTCGGCCGAGCGTCATGACTGATCGGACGGACTCTAAACGCTCTTCTACATCGCTCGCCTGAGGAATACCTCCAACTCACCACCAGAGGAAGAGTGATCAAATCCTACTTGGTCATCACGGCGACAGTTGCGTCAAACAGTTCTGTTCTTAGTGAAAGCTGGACGACCGTGACACGCGTCCGCCTTCCGCAACTTTGTACGCATCTGCTATTTCAAGCCTGCCCTTCTTCACTGATACGGCCCTGTCCGGAAAGTATAGAGGAGCGAGACATGATCTTCATCCTGCCCGTGGGGGCCGTTCATCCAACCGTCGGGGACTCGAACATTTCGGAGTTCCACGACCGATCCAAGTACGAGACCGGCAGGCGGCGGCGGGCTTGTGCTCGTCAACAACGGTGAGGCGAACAAGCAGAACCTCATGGCCTGCTTCATGATCCGGAATGGTTCCCGGTGCGGACGACAGGCGATGGTCGATGGATTCGACATGGCGTGCACTCTGTTGCCGTGCATCGTTCTGCTCGGCATAATGATGCCAGAGGTCGACGATTGGACAATTCGAGCTATTCTGAAGGCGAATACGGCAGCCCGCGACTCCCAATGATACGATCAACTTCGTGGCCGGTGCGGCGCACAGTGTCTCGCTGAGAGCAGACGACACCCTTCCCAAGTTGGTTGACTGAACACACTCGAAGGCAGTGCTGAGCCAACTCGGCACGTGGGCGGTGGGGTGACATCTTCCAGAACTTAGCCGCCGAAGTTGCAAGACTCCGACAAACTACGCAGATGTTACAATTCGAAACCTTGGGCGTCAGCGAGCAGAACGCTTGATCAGCAAGAAAGCGGCCTTGCCTGCTCAACTGCGGGTGCTGGCGCGCAGGACAAGGCGGGGCTGCACCAAGACTTCTGGTGGACCGCTATCCTCCCCTTCGATCAGCGCGAAGGCTTCGGCAGCGACACGGTCCATGCCCACATCGACCGTGGTCAAGTGGTAGGGAGGCCACGCTGATCCGTCGATGTTGTCGTAACCGGCGACTAATACATCGTCCGGACAGCGCAAACCGAACTCTACCCGCAACGCGTCGATGGCGCCCATTGCGGTCAGGTCGTTCAAGCAGAACAGGCCGTCCGGCCCGGTGCCAGACGCATAGAGCGTCCGGACCGACGCTGCCCCGCCGCTATGATGGTGGTTGCCCTGCGCCCTTTCGCAGTCCGTGATACCGAACTCAGCCAAGCCCTGCCGAAAGCCGGCCTCGCGGCGCTCCTGGGCAAGCGTACCCGAGCGGCCCGCGATGTAGCCGAAGCGACGGGCGCCCTGCCCGTACAGATGCTTCGCGATTGCGGCGCCGGCTTCATGGTCGTCGGCCGCCACCGTCCGAACCCAGCGATTGGTCACCGAGGAGTTCATCGTGACGATGGGAACGCTGAAACGTGTCAGGGCCTCGGCGACATCCCGAGCGTTCACCGAGAGCGAACTGAGCACCGCGTCCACTTGATAACCTGAAAGGAGTTCCACGGCAGAGCCGAGCGCCCACTCGTCCTCGACCACGACGAGCATGACTTGCTGTCCCCTCCGTTGCAGGCCGGTCGCGAAGCACTCCAGCGCCATCGCGTGGAAAGGGTTGGAGAGGCCGCCGACAGCTACGGCGACGATGCCGGAGCGCCCGGTCGTGAGGGAGCGGGACAGGAGGTTTGGCCGGTAGCCCAACGTCGAAGCGGCCGCCAGCACCTTGGCGCGGGTCGCCGGCGAGACGACGCCCCCGGGAGTGAAGGTCCGCGATACGGCCGATTGGGAGACGCCGGCCAACCGGGCGACAGCAATCGACGAGGGCGGACGCGTCCTGCTCATCTGACGAACTCCGAGTGAACCACCTGCACCCAGCGCAAGGCATCCATGTGCCACTGACTGCATCCGTATGCAACATTGGCCGCAGGGCGCAGTTGATTGCACACCACCGTCCTAAAACGCGACGAGGCTCCGGCCGAGTTCGCAACGCCCGACACGCTTCGCTTTCCCACCCGGAGACCCGCATGAGCCTCGCATCCGCCCTCGGCTTCACCGCAGCCCGGAAGGTTCGCTACGCTTTCGTCGCACTCGGCGATATCACGCAGGAGGCGATGCTGCCGGGTGTGGCCCACACCGGAAACTCCGAGGTGGTAGCTTTCGTCACAGGTGATCCGGAAAAGTCCCAGGGTGTCGGCAGGCAGTACGGCGTCACGGAATCCTACGGCTACGAGCAGTTCGGCGAACTCATCGCTTCGGGCAAGATCGATGCGATCTACATCGCCACCCCGAACTGGCGCCACGCGGAGTTCGCGATTCCCGCCCTGGAAGCCGGGATCCATGTGCTGGTGGAGAAACCGCTGGAGGTCTCGGCAGCGAAGTGCCGTGAGATCTTGGACGTCGCGGAGCGCTCGCCGGCCAAGCTGATGGTGGCCTACCGGCTGCATTTCGAGGCCGCGACCCTCGCGACCATCGACCTGATCCGTTCGGGCAAGCTTGGTACCTTGCTGACCTTTGCCTCGACCTTCACCCAAATGGTCTCGCCCGAGAACCACCGGGCTCGCAGTGGTATTGAGGCCGGACCAATCTTTGACATGGGTCCTTACCCGGTGAACGCAGCCCGCTACGTTTTCGGCTCGGAGCCGACAGAGGTGGTCTCCGCCGTCGGCGTACGGCACCCTGAAGCAGGTCTCGGCGACTTTGATGACACAGTCGCGGTGACATTGCGCTTCCCGGGCGACCGCCTGGCGCAGTTCGTGCTGTCCTATGTGGGCAACACGCTCGACACCTACACGGTGGTGGGTACGAAGGGCAGCATAGAGGTGAACCCCGGATACATGTACGGCAAGTCTTTGGCGCACACCGTCACCATCGGTGAAAGCAAGACGCACGAGACCTTCAAGAACACAGACCATTTCGGCGGCGAACTGCGCTACTTCTCCGACTGCATCCTGATCGACCGCGACCCCGAACCTGATGGCGAAGAGGGTTATGCAGACGTGCGCGTTTTGGAAGGCATCGTCGAGGCGCTGAAGACTGGTAGTCCAGTCCGCCTCGAACCATTGACTCGCGTCCGGCGGATCGATCCGGAGGCCCAGCGCCAGTCTCTCCGCGCCAAGGCATCGCCCGAACTCGTCAACACATCAAACCCGGGTAAGGGCAAGGACAAGGTGCCGAAGAACTGATCGCGGCTCCATTGCGAGAATACCTCCCATACCGGACCCCAAAACTATGATCGCATATGCGAGGCCGCAGCGGGCCCCGATCCGAGGTCGGACCATCATGTTTAGCCTTGACCCAAAGCTGTCCAAGATAGGCCTGCGATGAGCGTCGTCGATCTCCCACAGACATCTCCCCTGGAATCCGCGGCCGTAGCGGATCACGCGCCCAGCATCCCAGCGCCTGCGTCGCACCCGACCCTTATCCTCGTAGCGCTGGCGACCGGGGGCTTCGCAATCGGCACGACCGAATTCGCCGCCATGAGCCTGCTACCGGCCTTTGCTCCCGATCTTGGAATTGATGCCCCCACGGCTGGCCATGTAATTAGCGCCTACGCCCTGGGTGTCGTGGTAGGCGCGCCCGTCATCGCCGTGCTGGCAGCCCGCGTCGCACGACGGACCCTCTTGGTCACCCTGATGGTGTTGTTCGCTCTTGGTAACGGGTTGTCGGCGTTGGCGCCGAGTTATTCCTGGATGTTGGTCTTCCGATTCCTCGCCGGCCTGCCGCACGGCGCCTACTTCGGCGTCGCTGCCTTGGTCGCCGCCTCACTTGTCCCGCGGGAGCGGCGCTCGCAGGCTGTGTCGCGGATCATCGCTGGCTTGACCGTCGCGACGGTGGTTGGGGTGCCGCTGGCCAACGGCATCGGCCAGTTCGCCGGCTGGCGCTGGAGCTTCGCCCTCGTAGCCCTCCTTGCCACGGCGACCGCAATCCTGGTGCGGATCTATGCGCCTCTCGGCGCACCGGCTCAGGGAGCGAGCGCCTTGAAGGAACTTGGGGCTCTGCGGCGCGGTCAGGTCTGGCTGACACTCGCCACCGGCGCGATCGGCTTCGGTGGCCTGTTCTCCGTCTACACCTATCTGGCTTCGACGATGCTGGAGGTCACCCATGCATCGCCGAGTGCCATCCCGCCGATGCTTGCACTGTTCGGCCTAGGCCTCACCCTCGGCAACCTCGTCTGTGCGTGGGCAGCCGATCGGGCGCTGATGCCGTCGGCCGGGGTGACCCTGGTCTGGAGCGCCTGCGCACTTGCTCTCTACCCATACGCCGCAGGAAGCCTTTGGACCCTCGGGCCCGTCGTCTTCCTCATCGGCTGTGGAGGCGGACTCGCCACCATTCTGCAGACCCGCCTGATGGATGTCGCGGAGGACGCGCAGACTCTTGCTGCCGCACTGAACCACTCCGCCTTCAACGTCGCCAATGCCCTCGGACCCTGGCTAGCAGGGTTCGCGCTCGTGTCCGGATACGGCCTTCCCTCAACCGGCTGGGTCGGCGTCGCGCTGGCGCTGGGCGGTCTCGCGATCTGGGCGACGTCGTATTTCATCGAGCAGCGCGTCGACCAGCGGTTTGGCATCGTGAGGCCGTGAAGACAGGGAAGGCCTGAGATCTTCGCGAGGACTGCGACGTTGCCGCGGTTGTCAAAGTGCGCGAGACGGGATTGCGCTGGCTCTTCCCGGGTTTACGTCGACGTCGACTGACGGGACACGGTGGCAGATATTGAATTTCGACATGCAGAATGAGTGGATCGAACGATGGTAGAAGGCGACGACGATCTCCTGAGATTCCTCGATCGCGACGCGGCGGGCGTGGCCTTCAGCGAGCGCGTCGCTAATGCGATGTTGGTCGACAAGAAGGTTTCCACAGCCCCACATGCAATCTCCCTGATGATCACCAATCGTCAGAGAGGCGATCTCCATACCCTCGGGTTTTCGGAGCATGCCATTCGGCGCATGACGCCGGTCGAAGCGCATGGACACCTTGGGCTTAACAAGCCCGAGCGCTAGCAGGGTGAAGCCACGGCATGCCAATGCTCAACTGTGCAACGGGGTGTGCGTCGCAGCACTGGCAATCTTCTGGGGATACGAAGTTAGTATGACTTTCAGTCCGATCAGTTCTGCGCCTAGGCTCTCCGTGGGATCGCCCGGGCACGGTTCGCGCGACCGGAGACCAGCCGGGCTTGGACAACGTGGCACCGACGCACGCCCTAGATGTGATTGCAGATACCCTCGAGGCGACAGGTGCCTACCGCGTCCTTCGGCAGCTCAAGCCTTTCGTGGATGCGGACGAGCCTCCCACTGAACCAACTTTTATCGGCCTGATCGTCGATACGGAGACCACTGGGGTCGATCACACCCGCGATACGGTGATCGAACTCGGCATGATCAAGTTCGAGTACGGCGCGAGCGGTCGAGTCTACCGCGTGCTCGATTCGCTCAACCAACTCCACGACCCCGGCCGGCCTATCCCGCCCGAGATCACCCGCCTGACCGGCATCGGTGACACCGATTTGGCCGGGCAGCGCATTGATGACGAGGCTGTAACGGCGATGGTGGCCGACGCTGCCGTGGTAATCGCCCACAACGCCAGCTTCGACCGACAGATGTGCGAGACCCGCTGGCCGGTCTTCGCGGAAAAAAACTGGGCCTGCTCCTGCCATCAAGTGCCCTGGCGTGCAGAAGGCCACGAGGGGTTTAAGCTTGGCTACCTGCTTATCGATCACGGCTACTTCCACAAGGGCCACCGCGCCATTGACGATTGCTACGCACTGCTGACACTCCTCGCAGCGCCTCTGAGAACCTCTGGGCGCCTCGTCCTTGCGTGCTTGCTCGAGATCGCGCGCAAGCCGACGGTGCGGGTTTGGGCCGCTGGTTCTCCGATCTCCACGAAAGACGTCCTGAAGGGGAGAAGTTACCGCTGGAGCGGGCGGCGACGCTGCTGGTACATCGACATTGAGGAAGAGCGTCTCGACCTCGAGCGCGCTTTCCTCTGCCGGGAGGTCTACCAGCGCGAAGTCCACGATCTCGTGGCGGATCGGATCACCGCCCGCGATCGCTTCTCTATCAGAACCAATCCGGAAGCCTGAGCTGGGCTCAGGTCGACCGCCTCACAGTGGATGTCGAACACGCCGTCCGAGAAGCAGGGCTGTCGCCATCGCGAGACCGGCGGCGATCGACAGCGTCGTCAGCGGATGCAGCGTGGCGCGTGTGTACGCGCTGGTGCGCATCACGTAGATCGGCGGATCGCCACGTTCCGCGCCAGCGTTGACAGGGGCGTGCAGGGCGCCGGTCGGGTTCCGTGGCGTTTCGGAGCGCTTCTGCAAGGCAATGATCGCGGGTGCGAGTTCGTCATAGGCGCCAGGCACGAACTCCTTGCCCATGACGAACATCTTGCCGCCGCCGCCAACGAAGATGTCCCGCTGCGGATGTACGGCCGCATGGAGGATGGCGTTGGCAACCTCGGACGGTGGATAGATCGGCGGGGGTAGCGTCGGCTCTCGGTCCATGTAGTTGCGCGCACGGTTCGGCAGAGGCGTGTCGACAGAGGCGGGCTTGACCAAGGTGACCGAGACCGGCGCGCCTTCGGCGATCAGTTCCATGCGCAGGGTGTCGGTAAATCCCTTCACAGCGTGCTTTGAGGTCGCGTAGAGGCCCTGGAACGGGAACGCGAGGTCGGAGGCCACGCTTCCGACATTGATCAGGGCGCCACCGTGCCGGCGCAGGTGCTCGACTGCGACGAGAGAGCCATGCACCGTGCCCCAGAGATTGGTTTGAATCAGACGTTCGTGATCGGCGTAATCGATCGCGCTCAGCGGGCCGTAGATCGTCAGGCCGGCAACGTTGACCCAGGTATCGAAGCCGCCGAAGCTCGCTCGTGCCTCGTCGGCGATCGCCAGTACGTCGTCGCGCCGACCGACATCTGCTGTCACGGCGACAGCGTGACCGCCCTCCGCCTCGATCTCGCTGACCACCCGCGCGAGGACATCGGTGCTGCGTGCCGCCAACACAACTCGGGCACCCCGCTGGGCCGCCATTCGTGCGGTCGTCAATCCAATACCGCTGGAGGCCCCGGTGATGACGATGACCTGATCCCGCAGAGCTTTGTGTCTCATACACCCGACTCCTGGTCGAACCGGGCGATCTGCCCGCTGAGGAAAATACGCGCAAAGGAGCCGGCCGTTGCGCGAGGAGGGTCGGCTTGCGTGCATTTCGCGCAGGACGGCGCGCCCCGTACCGGGCTCGTCCTAGAACTTGCGCAGGATGGGACGAGCTCCCTCAGGCTGCTCCTTGTCCTGGTAAATCGGCACCGTGGCACGCAGCCACCCGCGGGTCTCGAAGCCTGCATAGTTGTGCTGAACGATGTCGCGCGTGACGTAGGCTTGTAGGTTCACGGAGCCGAAATTGTAGCCGACGAGCGCGCCCACGGCGACTTGGCCCTGGCGCGCGTAACTTGAATTGTTTGTCGGTAGATCGGTCGATCCGAAGGCGACTGGCCCGACTTCCCACTTGCCGAAATGTTTCGTGGCCGTGAGATCAAGGTTGAGGAAGTCCGGGTAGAATGTCCCGCTCGACGAGCGCGTGTCGAAGAAGGTGCCATAGAGGAAGTTTCCCGTCAGGTTCCATCCGTCGCCGTTGTAAGTGATGGCAAAGCGCTGATGCAGGACCGGATTTTGGATGACGATCTTGGTGTCGCTCGGAAGATAGGCGCCTAGGAGATAACTGAAGTTCACATCATGCCCGAGCTTCCAGGCTACCTGCGCAGCCAATAGCGTCTGGCCGAAGCCGCTCTGATAGGCAGCACCCCGAGTGCTCGACGCCACGATCGGCTGCAGGACAACGAATTGTAGTCGTCCTCCGACCACCTCTGCTGGGGTCGCCCAGATGAACGACGGTAGGTTAATGTTCGAGTCGGTGGAGCGTGGAGTCGTGCCGCGCGAGCCGAAGCTTGACGTGTTGATGAAATACAGGCCCACCAGCAACGGCGCACCAGGCAGCTGGCCCACCGTCTGTCCCGGTTGCGCCGCCGAACCAGCCCTTGCGAAAGGGCTGCCCAACGCCAGGACCAGAAGGACGGCAGTCGCAGCGCCCTGTGCTGCCCGACGAAACCCAGCGCTCTTCATGTCCATGGTCCAAACCAGCCCGTCATCGGCTGGGCTTCATGACATGTCGATCGCGATGATGGTGACCTCCTATGCACAATGCGCACAGTTGCAGCGATGCCGTCGCCAACGCGCAACACCTGCCGCTGTCGCTAGCCACTGACCATCGCCGCGTCCATGCCTTGTCTCAGCCGAGTCGACGTCTTGTGCCTCCGCGGTGGACGGAACTCGATCCGCGGCGGCCTCTTCCCCGTATGTGGCACGAACCTGCGAGGGCACCATGAGTTCGGACAAGGCATCAACGGATGCGCACGCGATCCCGTCGAGAGGCAAATCCCTAGTCGAGCCTCGGACCAGCGATGATCCCGCTGAGGCCGGCCCGACCTCACCCGGCCGCGTCGAGCCCTCTCGTGATCAGGGCCCGGAAACGGGCGGATACGACGACCACTCGCCCAATCGGCATCAAACGAACAAGGAGGGTGGGTACGGTGCCGGCTGAAGACAGTCGACGGGGCATCGTGCATTCACGCGATGCCTCGCGCAGCATCATCGCCTTCGGTCCCTTAACTTGTCCCAATCAAACGGGGAGCCGGTGCGTGTGAAGATCAGTCGTTGACCGCGGGAATGGAGAGGGGCGGCGTCTGCTGGTGTTGAACGACCCGCCAGACCTCATTAGACATCCGCCGATAGGTCGACGTGCAATTGGCTTCGTACGATTCATCGTCGCGCGATGCCTTGGCATGGTAGGCGATGATGATGAGACCTTCTTGGGGACGTGAGATCTGGCCTTTCGTGATCTCGATGCTGGACCAACGCGGTGTCGCGGCAACGGCCTCGACCGCCTGTGCGCCACTGAGCACGAAAGGCGGCGTCGGTAAGACCATCAGGCACTCATCATCGACCAATTCGCGGTAATGGTCCGCGTCGCCGGTCCATAAGCTCTTCTCGAACGACCAAACGCGATCATCGTCCATATCAGTCTCCTCGACTTCGGTAGAGTCGAAGGATGACGCCCCTTGCGCGCCGTTCGTTCCCTTGTCAGGCACGGCGGGACCCGCGTCAGAGACGCCAAAGCCGCCCTCCTCGCGATGGATTACCCAATCAGAACGGTGATGCCGGCCAAGGCAGGAGCCAAGCGGGTCGGCGAAGGCTCAGAGCGAGGTGGTGACATGCCTGAGTATGCACCCGCCCCGCCCCGCGCCGGGGGGGGGGGGGGGGGGGGGGGGGGGGGGGGGGGGGGGGGGGGGGGGGGGGGG
>NZ_PDHT01000028.1:0-60893 GCF_002917135.1 Methylobacterium sp. V23 | reverse complement strand
TCATAGGATGGAACCTCGTCGACGCACGAAATTATCGCGACGCTGAACCCTAGCGCTATCTGCCTTAACTTTCTTCCCGACCAAAACCGTTGAAATGCGAGCCGCATCGCCATTCTCGATTTGATGCGATGGCGTCTTGGCGCGTGTTAGATCCGGCTACCCGCTGCCAAGCCCGGTAGGATGCCCCGGCCCTAAATGGCCCCTAGGATCGCCAGGGAAGCTGCAGGACGGCCGAGAACCGAAAATCGCACCGATTCCCATCAGGCTGAGCGCCCCTTGCTGGGGCGCCGTGCCTTCCGTTTACCGTCCCTACACGCCCGCACGCATGTGCGTGCGCCCGCGCGGTATGCGCGCGGTATGATGGTTTCCCGCCGCGTCAGGCATCGGGAAAGCTGATTTGGCCGGAGGCGTCGGACGGTAAACGGGCGGTTGGATAGGTCGTGCGACGAGCAACCATCCCGATTTGAGCCCTTGCCGCCATGGCAGGCGTGAGGCTCCGCTAAACAGCCCCTCCCATTCTGCCTGCGAGCCAAGTTGCGTACCGGCTCGCATGTGAGATGGACAATCCTACCCCGCCGGTTCCGTGAGCGGATCGGACGGCGAGGGCAGGCTCCCCTATGGCCGAGTGCCGCGGCCAACCCACAATAATAGGTTGAGGCTGCGTGAGCGGTAATCTGCAGGGGCCTTAATGGGGCGCGGCTCTAGTGAACCTAATTGTCGTTCGGAGCAGACCGCCGATGGCCTCGCATCTCATAAGCCCCGAGCTTCTAAAACGACCTAGCGGCTATTCTCGCCCCTATCGCAATGGTCGCGTGCGCCTGGATCAATCGGCCGAAGCGATGATGCCCGAGGATGGCCCGAGAGTGCTTTTGCGTCCGGCGCCCCTGCCCGCGCCCCGTCAGGCCAGCCGCGTCACGACCGCCAGCGCGCAAATGAGGAGGGTGCCGGCTAGTGCGAGTTCTAGGCGCGTCATCGGCGCCACATGCCGCAAGCGCACGACCGACGCGCATACTTAAGATCAGTCTCACGGGAACGTGAGGCGCGCGGATCAGCCTATGGCGCAGGCGATGCGGCTCCCCTATCCCGACTGGCCCGCAACAGCCGCCGGACCCCATGTCAGCCTCACCGAAGCCGAAGCTCGTTCCCGCCGACCCTGCCCTCTGGCGCAAAGCGTTCCTAGACCTTCGGCCGAGCGTGTCGCCCTGCCCTGGTGTTGATGCGCCTCGCGACCTTGAGCGCCAGGCAGGCCGCGACTGTGCTCGTCGATCAGCGTCAGGATACGCAGGCTTCGCCCGTCATGGGTCTGACCCTGCACGAAGTCGAAGCTCCAGACGTGATTGCGATGGAGAGGCCGCAGCCGCACGCAGGAGCCATCGTTCAACCACAGCCGGCTTCGCGGCCGATGCTTTTGCGGAACCTTGAGCCCCTCACGACGCCAGATCCGCTGAACCCGGTCTTTCCCCACATGCCAACCCGCTGCCTGCAGCAGCGCGGTGACGCGGCGGTAGCCATAGCGTCCGTGACGAAGACGCCAAGGCGACGATGGCGCGGGTCAGCGCATCCTCGTCAGCCGGTACCGTGGGCACGTAGCGTTGCGTGCCCACGGTGCTGGCCGACGATCCGGCAGGCGTGGCGCTCCGAGAGGCCGTACTTCTCCTGGACCGCGTCGACTGCCTGCCGGCGTCGCTCCGGGGCTACAAGTTTCCCGCGGCGACGTCCGCCAGCACCTGACCCTCCAACGATAAGTCAGCCACGAGCCGGCGCAATCGCGCGTTCTCGCGCTCCAGATCCTTCATCCGACGGGCCTGATCGATCTGCAGGCCGCCGTACTCCTTGCGCCAGCGTGATTCGCTTTGCTCGGAAATCTCGGCCTCCTTGCAAGCCAGCGCCAAACTCTTGCCCTGGGCCGTCTGCACCTCAATCTGGCGCAGCTTCAGCACAACCTGCTCCGCACCCGTCTACCGAGCCGTCGACAAACACGGCAACCCGGTCGACTTCCTGCTAACTGCCAACCGGGATCTCGACGCAGCCAAGCGCTTCTTCCGTAAGATGCTGGCGGACCAGCCGCTTCTTGCACCTGACCGGATCGGCACGGATGGCGCCAGCACTTATCCAGCCGCGATCGTGGCTGCCAGGAGCGGCGGCCTTCTCGCGCGTCCTGCGATCCACTACGTCACGAAGCACCTGCAGCAGGGCATCGAGAGCGACCACTTCCGGGTCAAGAAGAACATGCCCCGGATCGGAGGCTTTCGCTCCTTCCATACGGCCTAACGCACAATCCAGGGCTTCGAGGCCATGCTCTGGCTGCGCAAGGGCTTCGGCTTTGCCGGCGCCTGGACGGTCCGTGAGCAGAACCAGCTGCTCGGGGTCTGCTTTGGGCTTCCCCAGGCGAACAAAGCGTGAAAGCGGGACGGTAGAGGCCCTTCCACGCCTTATGTCCGAGCTTGCGACACGCCCGGTGGTGATCCCGATGACATCCTGGGTGAGCGTCAGACACTCTCCCAACACCCACGATGCCCGCCGCTCACCCAACAGCTAAGCTATTCAGCCCGTTATGGAACGGGGTCTCAGCAGTCGTTAAAGTATTTCAAAAATGAACCTAATATGTGCTAGAAGAAATCCCGGTTCGTATAGCGACCGGGCGAAATGTTCTTCATGACGTCAGTCTGCATTATAGCCGTACAGGCCAGCGGCTTCGCTGAGATCTTGGTTCCTGCGCATCCTAGGCCGCCAGGGATCACCGAACCTGCCGATATGTCCAGCGGACGGCAGCTTCTAATACTGCAAGCGTACATCCGGGACCGATTTCAGCGCTTCGTAGTGGTTGCTGATGACATTGCCAGCGTATTCAAAGGTCCCCTCACGCTTGACAGCCTCGACTTCTTGGGAGGCCTCTACAAGGCCTATGACGGGCTTGTTGATGAAGATCAATCACTGACAGTCTTCAGCAATCCAATGTGCATCGCCTTCGGGGTTGGAAGCGAAAGCCTTTCAAAGCGGGTCAGGAACACGATAAGGCGCAACGCTCCGTACAATGGTCAGTGGACACCTTGCGGAATGAAGATAGTACTGGGAGAAAATCGAGCGGGGCACTAAGGTCGAAGCCACTTCATCGTTCCCTAGGCACGATCCCCTCGTCAATCCGAAGGGTCTCATCCATGCTCGATCGATTACTGAGGCTGGGTAGTGGATCGTTGATCAGGTAGTAGGCTAGGACCCCAATGGTCCCGCCTATAGCGGCTGCAAGGATGGTGCTAACGATCTCGCACAAGCTGTACATCGCTTGCTCCCGGCATCCTCACGTTAACGTGAGATACCATCTTATGTTAATATATGTTTTTAAACAAGCGCGCTTCGTTGCCGTTGCTGCGTTAGTCAAGCTGTTCGCGAGATCCTAGGTGTTCATGAAACCCGGGGGAGGATCATCCCGATCTTCACTCAATCTTCCGGACGGCCTTCACCGGCCGGAGCGAGTGAGCGTGTGTCGGGGATGGTCTGCGGCGGTAGGGGCGCAAGGAGCTGTGACTTCGGCTCAGGCGGCGGCGTCGCGGGACGGGCTGTCCCTAGCATGTCCTCGGCGCGTGCGAGATCCACGAACTGGCCGGCCTCGGCCGGCACGCTGTAGCGGAGCCGGAGCGCAGTCTCTCGGGTGTTCTGCACGGCCTGACGGCCCACCTCCGCCCCGTGGCAGATTGTGAAGTAGAGCGCCACGAAATTCTGGCTCTTGCGCTGCTCCCAGGAGGGCTCAGTCGAGAACGGCGCGATCATGTAGGCGCGCGTCTGGTCTCCACGTTGCGCCAGGATGGCCGGGCGGGTCCGTGAGCAGTACGCATACCCCATCGCCTCTCCCAAGCTCTGGCGACCCGCTGGTGAGGCCAGAAAGCTTTGGATGTGCGTACGCATTAAGGTGCCGTCGGCGCCTTCGGTGACACGCTCAGCTGCGAGAAGCCGAAACTCGTCGCAGCCTTCCTTATGGCAGAGGCCGCGGATGAGTTCGTCCGGTCCTTGAGCTAGGGCCGGGCTGATCGAGAGCAGCGCGAGCAGGGTCAGGCGTAGCTGCACGGGGATCTCCGGTGTGGAAAGTCGGGACGGCCTTCAGCGTCGAGCCTCAGGCAACCAGGACTTCGTGTTGTTGGGTCCGTTCCAGAGCAGAAAGCCTCAATACGGGTAGGTGGCGCGCTAGCTTGCTCAAAGTAGGTTTGCGCTCAGGAGCCAGCTTTGTTGGTCTTCAGCTGGCGCAAGGTTCGGGCGCTCTCCCGGTCAAACTGCGCTGTCGTGATCTCAGCTCACACACAGTCAAGGCATGTATCTATAGGGCAAGCGGCGCTTCATCGACCTCGACGTTTAGGCGGCCGGCCTGATGGCCTGCATTCTGCCAGTGCTTGGATAGCTGTTTTCATCCGCTTTGGCAGCTTACTACTCACAACCGGTGGAAAGATCTGGTCCAACGCGCGACGGATGCCGCTCTGAGCAGGCGTGTCGCGGCCATGACCTGTACGAGGTATCCAAATGCGGTCGTAAATGGTCATGAGCGTGAGGGTGACACCCCTGTGATGCGGGCAGCCTACCTGCTCACAGGATAAGAAGACGTTTATCCCTTGATTAGTTGCTGCCTTGAGGCGACATCCTTGTGCATCTTCGCACAAAGGAACGAATTTATGTGGCTCGCTCGCCTCGCGATTTGTGGCCCAATCATTGTCATTAGCGCATCTGCATTTGCTAAAGAGAGCACTTTGGCCGGCATAGATGGCAGCGAAACTGTTTTTATCTGGAAGGATAAGGCGGCTCATTCAGAGGCTATGAAGCTGGTTGGTGCTGGTATGCATCAAACAAGTCCGGACCTTTTGTTGCCTTTGCTATCCTGCATAGTCTCGTCTGGTACTGAAGCAAATATTACTGATCGCGGCATCGTCACTAATGAGGTGACAATCACGAGCGGTCCCAGCACCGGATGCCATGGAGATGCTGCTACGGAAGCATTCAGGTAGGAGGCAGAGGCCCGCCAGCTTTAAGACAGATACCAGCCACTTGGCCGCCGGACCGACGCTCAACGCCAGGGATGGGAAAGGAGCGCCAGCATGAGCCGGGTCGCATCGCTCATGCCACGAGGAGCGTTAGGCTCTCCGAGCAGTGAGCTGCGGCGCCCTGCGCAACACCCTAGAGATTGGCCAGCTCTGGGTTCCTGGCCAGACCTCGCAGTTCATTGACTTTGCGACCAGCAGTCTCGGAGCTGTAATCGGTGTTCTGATGGGACGAGCTGCAATCACCGCCCTCATTGGCTGGGCGATGCGTCCGAGCCGGGGCGGTATTCGGCTGAGGCTGTGCTCTCGCCCCCCGCCCCGGCTTCGTGACGAATTCCTCAGATTGATCGGGTCACACGATCGCCTGCCACCAGCCGATTTAGCATCCAAGGCATTCCCCGACTTCCACGGGCGGCCCTTCGTCCTGGGTTTCCGGTCGTTCCCAGTGGCTCTGCGAGGGTGAACTAAATCCCGCAGCGGCTGCAATAGCTAGTTTTAGAGCCTAAAAGGGCCTGTATCAGTATCGCCGCGATACGCCTGGACAACCGACGCGAGTTTAGAAGGCAGTGTGAATACCACCAGTTCAGCGAATGTCGGTGCTGGTCCGACGTCAGGCATTGTCCCAGCCACACTGTTTCGCCAGAGCCGCCTGCCAGGCAGGCGGCGGCTCAACGCCGAGCGCCGCCATTCCTACACTCGTCAGATCCAGAACGCGGCTGCGGTGTTGAGGTGGCACCTCAGCGATGGAGGCGTATCCCAGCGAATGCTTCGCTATCCCCTCTGCGGTTTGCAGCCAAACTGCTGGCAGAGACGGAAGGCCGCCACTATCGACCGGAGGATTTGTCATAGCTCGCACCTGACGCTGAGACCTCCCACTCTGACTAGCTGCTTGATCGGCATGGGAACGGGCTCACGCATCATCCTTCGAGGGGATGACCTCGCTCTGTACTGCGGCGCACGATATTCGGCCAGCAGGCGCCGCATTGTTCGATTAATATCGGAGCAGCATGGACTGGCATTGGTGCTTCAGGCGCGCTCGGCGTCTGCCATCTCGGTGATGCGTCTGTGCAGGGCGTCATAGAACTGTGCTCGAAGGCCGGCCGGCTCGCGCTGCACCATCCATTCGCTTCGCGCCTCGCCTGCTAGCTCCACAAGGAAGCGGTGTCGGCCTGAGCGAGTTGGCCAATCTCCTGCTGTTCGAGTGGCCTCCTCGGCGATGCGATGGACCAGAGTGGGGATGCTGACCCATCCCGGCGACCCTGCGTGATCTGCGTGTTCGCGCAGATCAGCTAGGAAGCCGCGTGCGGCGATCCTGGCAGAACCCGCAGTATCATCTAGTGGATTTTGCATCGGCGCCCCCTCACTTTCGTTCGTCACGGCTCTCGAACCCGAGGAACGAGCCCAGATGGAGAGAACGGGCTGGGATCTAAACTACCCGGTATCGCGCTGAGCTATCGGCCGGCGTTCGCAGCTGAGGCGGGTCCGAGGGGCGCCGGTATAAGCAGGGTCAGTTTGCCGGGCGCCCAACATGTTGCGCAAGGGCAGTCTTCCATCCAGGCGACGGCAAGGTGCCTCGCATCTGCATGCGTGCGGTGACGCTTGTCAGCACCATTTGCCAGTGCTCCGGGCTTAATGCAGGCAACGTGTGTTCGTACCCAAGATTGCGAGATGAACCGGCTGCTGAAACAGCCCACTCCTCCAGCACGTAGGCATCAAAAAATTCCTTGAAGTTGCCTGGTGCCTGTACCATCACTCTTCTCCAATCTCGAGCTAGATGTGATGGTTGTTGTCTTGCGTAATTTGCATGTTGGCGAGCGACAGATGCTGCTTTAATAATTGTCGCAACCTGATATTGGAGTTTTCGCCATCAGCAGGATTGGCAAGATACGCAGCACAGCTCGCGATTGCGTCGTCGGTGTGTTGGTCGACCATCGCGCGGTCTGCAGTATCCATCCCGTCGAGATCATCAAAGCCCAACTCAGCCGCAATCAACTCAGAGATTTCGAGACGTTTGGCATCGAGGGGGGTCATAGACCTACTCCAACCGATAGCGCCGATGCCGTAATGCTACTCCTGCGTGGCTCTGATGGCGAGGAAAAACTTTTGAGAATAACTATTTCGGAGGGGCAGATGCTCATACTCTGTCCAGAAGCTTCTGCAGGGAAGCCGACGTGGGCTTCTGCGTCTCATCAACGAGCACAAAAAGCGCCGTCGCCGAGATCATTGCATGGGGTGGAGGATTGCTGTGGGGCTGCCCTTGTGGATCCGCGTAGCCAACCAGCGTACCGAAATTCGCCTTGAGGACGGTCAGAACGATCTCCGACCAGATTAGGTCGCGGACCGTCACATCGAAGCGGAGGCACTCGTCGCCTTCGCTGGAAAACAGACGCTCGATGATCCATTCGGTCCCGGGGGCGACGATGGCGCGAACGATCATCTCAGGATAGCCGCGCAGCGGTCTGACGATAGCCGACGCACCGGCGCGCTTCAGGCGCTCACGGTTCATATCGTCCACGCACTCAGCAACGATGCGGGCGGTGATACCGCGGTCGCGCAGACGATGGATGATGTCGAAGGTGCGGCTGTCGGAAAGGCGTTCTCCTTCCTGTTCAGCCAGGATGACGAGGACACGAGCACTATCGACACCCGCTGCCTCCAGCGCCGCCGGGTCGTCAAAGCGGCCTTTGAGCTGGACGATGAGCGGATCATCCTCAAGGTCGGGCGGCAGCCCGTCCGGGAAGGCTTCTGTCAGGATTAGTGAGGGTACGTTGGCGAAGTTGGCATGTGAACGATGCAACTGATCGAGCAGCCGCCGGAGGTAGTCGCCGGGTTCATCTGCCGGAGCGTTCACGAAGACGATATGGTCGCGCATGTCCCACCTCCACTCGCCTCGCCGCTTACGCTCACGTCGCAGGATCCGGAATTCGAAGAAGGCACCTCCCGCTTGCGTCAGTAGAAAGATGCCCGACAGGTAGATTAAGACGATGGTGGAGGCACGACCAGCAGTGGTCTTGGCAGAGAAGTCGCCGTAGCCCGTCGTCGTGATAGTGGTAAAAGTCAACCAAATCGCCTCGCCGAGCCCGAGGTGCTCGAAGGAGATCATCGATACGACGTGCAAGCCGATCAGGATCAGCAATCCGACCAGGGCAAAGCGAATGCGATTGCGCAGATCTCGTACAACGCTTCGCCGAAACCGAAGCGGTCGCGTACGGGATTGCTTTGAACGCATTATATCGTCCGGGGTATCAGGTAAAATAGATGTTCCATTGACCTTTTATTTCGGAGAGATCCTAAGGATCTTCATGGCATCTGGTCTGAGTTCTCCTTTGGGATCGACGTGCCGGTAGAGGGTCTGCCGGGTGATGCCGAGCTCAGTGCAGAGTTCGGCGATCTTCGTTTCAGGCTTGCCCATTGATGCTTGCGCCAACCTCAGCTTCGCCGCCGTCATCTTCGGCTTGCGGCCGCCGCTTCGGCCCCGCGCACGCGCTGAGGCAAGCCCGGCTTTGGTCCTCTCGATAATGAGTTCACGCTCGAACTCAGCCAATGCCGCGAAGATGCCGAACACGAGGCGGCCATTGGCCGTGGTGGTGTCGATGTTAGCGCCCTGCCCCGTCAGGACTTTCAGACCAACCCCGCGCTTCGTGAGGTCGTGCACGGTGTTGATGAGGTGGCGCAGGTCGCGGCCGAGGCGATCGAGTTTCCAGATCGCGAGTGTATCACCCTCACGCAGCGCCTTGAGACAGGCGTCCAGTCCAGGGCGGCTATCGCGTTTGCCTGAAGCGTAATCCTCATAGAAGCGGTCAGGCTCGACACCGGCGGCGAGGAGCGCATCGCGCTGCAGGTCGGTGGTCTGGGAGCCATCGGCCTTCGATACGCGCATATAGCCGAGCAGCATCAGGCCGTGGTCCTCATCGGTCGTGCTGGAAGCATCCGAGCGCTGACCGCTCGTCCGCTATCCGTTTGAGATGAGCTGCGGCTGTCACGCAAACGAGCGATTGCGTGACAGAGCCGCTCGCGCAGCTTTAAAGGTGCAGCTTGTGCTCCGCAAGCCGTCAGGTTTTCAATGATCCGCAAACAGTCGGATCACATGATTTAGAGACACGTCTGGTGGTTGCGCGGCGATTTTCGTACCCTCCTACCGTCTCGCGACCTTCCATCGCGTAATAGGACTTTTCAAAGATGGTCGTATTCCGATTTTGGCCCAATTTTTGTGCTACAGGCATTATAGCTAGTTGATACCAATATGACGATTTGGTATGTTTATGGGATTCCTTTTCGGATGGTGGAATCCTTGAGCTCGCAAGCAGTAAAAATTATCGATGGGGGTAAGCTCATCATTCCTGCTGCGTTTCGGCGCAAGCTCGGGATCGGCATCGGCGATACCGTTGTGGTCGAACTGACGGAAGATGGATTGTATGTCCGTTCGCTCTCGTCCGCAGTCCGCCAAGCTCAGGCGATCGTGCGTGGTTTCCTACCTGAAGTCAGCGTTACGACCGAAGAGGATGCTGTACTAGGAGACGTCGAGGATCACCATGGTTGACACGTTCGTGCTCGACGCCTCGGCATTGCTTTGTCTGCTTAAAGGGGAAGCTGGCGCCGAGCGGGTCCTCACTGTCCTGCCTCATGCGTGGATCAGCGCGGTGCACCTGTCCGAGACCTATGCTCATCTCGCCGACCTCGGAGGCACTGAGGAGCGCATCGCACAGGCCATTGAGGGACTTCACCTGCGTACTGTCCCCTTCGACGCCCTCCAGGCACGTGCAGCCGGAATGCTGCAGCCGAAAGGAAAGACCTTCGGACTGTCACTTAGCGATTGCGCCGCCCTAGCACTGGCGCGGCAACGCGAGGCCACCGCAATGACCACGCACCGAGCCTGGACTGACTTGGCCGAGCCCCTCGGGGTCGTCGTCGAACTCGTCGGCTGACGGCGTACCCGCAGGATCCATGCAGCCATGCCGATCCGACGCGAGCATCGCTTCTTCTACCCTATTGATTGGCGAGAGCTCTCAGCCGCCATCCGCTTCCGCCGCGCGGGTGGATCATGTGAGGGCTGCGGCCGGCCACACGGGCAGACCATCTACCATCTTGGCGACGGGCGCTGGTGGGATGCCGGCCTCGGTGCATGGCGCGATGGACAGGGGCGACGGCTTCAAACTCTGCCAACGATCGAAGAGCTCGGCGTTATCCGTGCAACTCGCGTTGTACTGGCGGCCGCTCACCGGGATCATGACACCTCCAACAACGCCAACGCGAACCTCGCGGCCTTCTGTCAGCGCTGTCATATGAACCATGATCGGCCCGAGCATCGTCGGCGTCGGTGGCGGACGCTGTTTCGCCGGAAAGCGGCCGGCGATCTGTTCGCCGGTCCCTACGAGATGCTCTGAAGCGGGTTTGCTCTCTTGGCAGATCTAGAGCGACGCATGACATTCATGCGCCGATACGCGTCCCTCGGGCGGTATGGACATGATGAACAGATCGAGTTGCGCCGAGGATGCATGCTTTCGGCGTCGGCGTGGTGAGCGCGTCCGCATGACGGGAAGTGGGATCCCCGGCTTGGCGTGCAGGACCGATCCGATGATCCGGCAGCCATCTCCGCAGTGGTAAACGTAGGCTCGATACGGACCAGACTGTAGGATCTCTTGGGCAAGAGACTGGTCACCCGGCAGTCCCCGAAGAGTATTTAGCAGACACGACAGGCCAATAACTTCTGTTCGAGTCGAGCGAAACTCGAAGCTTTGCCCGATCCAAGTTTGGAGCTGTGCTCCGATACTAGTTTTTGGGAATGGGTTGATACCGACCTGCGTTGCGGCGTCGACCAGGAAACCAGCGATCGCCTCACGGTCTACAATGTGTGGGCACGCCAGGACCGAGGCAGCCAGCTGACGTTTGCTAGGCGACACGCGCATCTCCCTCACACATGCAAAAACGGCTTGGAAGCGAATCCTGATTCTTGTTGAGTTTGATGTCAAACGCTACTTTGCAGTCATTGACTGATGGGTATGCGCATGGCCGTGATGACGATCCGCAATATCGACGATGCGATCAAAACGCGCCTACGCATCCGCGCCGCCCTGCATGGTCGGTCGATGGAAGACGAGGCGAGGGCCATCCTCCGCGCTGCTCTGTCGACCGAGCCCGTGCGGCCACGCGATCTCGGCCAGGCCATCCACGCGCGCTTTGCGGCTCTCGGTGGGGTCGATCTGCCGGAGGTCCCGCGCGAGCCTAGCCGCGAACCGCCGGGCTTTGAGGCGTGATCGTTCTCGACACCAACGTGATCTCCGAGTTGATGCGGGCAGCTCCCGATCCACGTGTGTTGGCTTGGCTGGTGCGCCAACCCATGGCGGGTCTGTTCACCACCACACTGACGCAGGCGGAGATCTTCTATGGATTGCGCCTCCTACCGGAGGGGCGCCGGCGGGAGGATCTAATGACAGCGGCCAGACCCATCTTCGAAATCGAGATGGCCGGTCGCATCCTGAGCTTCGATAGCGACGCGGCGCTGGTCTACCCCGAGATCGCCGCCCACCGCCGGTTGGCGGGTCAGCCCGTCGCGCAGATCGACGCCCAGATCGCAGCGATCACGCGTTCGCGGGGCGCGCAGTTGGCAACCCGCAACGTTCGGGATTTCGTTGGGTGCGGGATCGACGTGATCGATCCCTGGCTCGAGGGATGAACGCGACCGGCGTCAGGGTCGAGTCCGTAGCCTGGATCACGCGGCTAGGATGTATCCTCATCTTGGTGATCCATCCCGACGCTCGGGATGGATCACGCCGCCCTCATAACCCGATACCGAGCCTTTCGTACGAACTCTTCAACGTCCTGGGTCCAGTCAGTCGAACCTCGGCCTCGACCTTCATCAGCCTGCCCCGGCGCGGATGAGCCTGTCCTTGTCTCGCAGACGACCCCCTCGTCTGGCGGTCTCGCGGGGGCCCTTGGGATTTTCAGGGCTCCTTGCCAACCTCCCGACATCAGGAATGCGCAGCGAGAGCCAGCAATGGTCTCGTAATACGTAGATCCGGCCAACGCCTCGGGACCGTCGTTCGATGCCGCGCTCCAGCACCAACCCGGCCACTTCCGGAACCTCCCTACGCCTGACGCTCGATGAGCGTCGACGTCTGGATCGTGCTGCGGCAGCCCTCGGCCTCGGACCGAGCGGCTTCGCGCGAGAGGCGGTCCTGGCCGCCATCCGGCCGAGTGCCCCCGACGCTACGATCGTAGACCGCCGAGCCATCCGTGCCCGCCTCCTGGCCCGCTGGACTCTCGAGATTGGCCGTCTGGCCGACGAGGTTCGCACGCTAGCAGCTGCGCCGGCCGGCCAGCTCGACCACGCGGCCCTCGCGACGGTGGCGGACAGGATCGCACAGGTTCACGCGGCCGTGGTCCAGACCTCGGAGGCCCCCCGGTGATCACGACCATCAAGGCGCATGGCCGTACGCGTCGGGATACTGCTGCCCTGGTCGTCCATCTCGAGAAAACCGAGTTCGGTCAGGTGGTCGACATCATCCGCATCGCCGGGAGTCCCGCCAGCGACATGGCCGGGGCGTTCGCGGATTTCGAGCGCATTCGGGATGGCAGCCGCGCCACGATCGCCCTCCAGCATCTGCCGCTCAGCCCCGGGCGGCCCTGGACGGCTGCCGAACGCGATACTGCGGTCAATCGGATCCTCGCGGCGCTCGGCGCCGAGCACCACGGCTACGTCCTCGTTGCCCATCGGAACAAGCCACGGGCGCGTGGCGAGGCTGGCGACGAGCATTTTCACCTCGTGATCGCCCATGTCGGTCCAGGCCTGAGAGCCCTAAACCTATCTTACAGCTATGCCACGCTTGAGGCGGTGCGCGCCTCTCTAGAGGTCGATTTTAGCGAACCCCTGACCCCCTCCCGACGCAGCCCCGCGATCGCGGCGCGTCTGCGCCGGGGCGGCCGGGAGGCGGTGGCCGAGCGGGTCGAAGCGGCCGCCCTCGTACAGAGCGAGCTTCCGCGCTCCGGTTTGACCAGCCGGATCCATGCCCGGCTGGAGCGACTTGGGATCGCCGCGCCCCTGGTGCGGGCCAGGGTGATATCGGCCTACGCGATGGATAGAGCCGGGTTCGAAGGCGCTCTTTCCGAGGCGGGCCTCTCGTGCATACCGGGAGACCAGGTCGCCGGGGCCTGGGTCGTGCGGCAGGGCGACGTCCTCGTCGGGGCGCTCGACCGGCTCGTCGCTCGCCCCCGCGCGGTGATGGCCGCCCGCATGCGGAGCCTGGTGTCGTGCGTGGGTGAAACGGCCGATCCCCGGCTCGCCCCGGTCGAGGCTGCGCAGCGTGAGGGTGATCGGGACGCTGAGCCGATCCCGGCACCGGTCGTCCCTATCGTCGACGGGATGGCGATATCGCAACCTCCGCGCTCGGATGCTCCGTCCCCGCTCACACAATGGCGGGCGCGGTTCGTGCAGGACCTTGCCCTCGAACAGGGAGCCCTCAAACGGGCCCAACAGCGCAGCTCCGTTCCCACGAGCCGCTGGCATAAGGAGGAGGAGGCCAGGGCCGAGCGTCGTACCGCTCGGACCGAACGGGCTCGGGCCGCGGCTCTTGTGCAGGACCTTGAGGCCAGCCAGGCTCCGCCCGGCATCCTCACGCGGTGGTTCGGCGCGAAGAAGCGACCCGATCCCCATCCCGAGCTCGCCGCAGCCCGGGCAGCCCTCGCCCATGCATCCGAGCGGGAGGCCAACGCCGAGACGAAGCTCGAGAGCCTCCCGGATCTCGTCGCACACGAGGCCGCAGACTACGCACGTCGCATGCGGATCGAGGACGAGGCGTCGAAGACAGCCGAACGCGATGCCGAGAACCAGATCGCGTTCTTCGAGGACGCTCTCATCGTCCTGGACTACGAGCCCTGGCGCGCGGCCATCGGCATTGAGGCCATCCGCGATGGGGTACGCCGGCTGCGTCGTGCGGCTCGGCTGACCGCGCAGAGCCACCCGCACAACGATCCGACGCCGGTAGACGGCCTCGAGGCATCGCTGCGATGGATCCCACGCGTCGTTTGACAAATCCATATGTTGCAGACGCCGCATCTACCATGCAGCTATGTGATAGTACCATCACATAAGAAACTAGTCACATCATCATACAAGGCAGTCCCGGTCCGGTTATCCGCAGTTTGAGGATACAGATAGTCGAATATCTGGTTCCACCGAGCCATCGTCGAGTCAGTCTGACTGGCAGCCCCCCTAGACCGGTAAAACGATAGACGGTCTATAGCTCCGATAGCTCTGTGATCGACAAGGATACTGGTACGATCGCATGCTTTTTGTGCCGTCGACAGAAGCCCTGTTGTGTTTCCAGGCAAAGGAAAGCCGTTGGCCGATCACAGGTCAGTTGCTGACACCGCAGCGGTAACTTCCACTGCCTTAGATCGCGCTCCCAGGCATCTTCGATGTCCCACTGCCAGGGCATCGAAACTGGATCGTCGGGGTAGCGTATGGCCTCGCGAGACGCATGCATGGACACGGAGCCGGAAACTGGTTCTGGATCGGACTGTTCCACGGAGGGTGTCACCGCATCGCCTGAGAGTTCCAAGACCGGACCCGTGTTCTGTTCCAGGCTCGTCGGTTCAGGAGCGATCGGAGCGGGAGCAGATAGATCGGATCTCGGCGGAACAATCGGAGGCTCAAGGGCATCCGGGTCGGACATCACAACGTCCCCTCCCCCTCTTAGGTAGGACGGACGGATCAGACGCAGGCGTCTGCCGTCGATCGTGACCCCGCGACAGGCGACATGGCCCAGCCCCCGAAGGATCGCAATCGCGTTCGCGACGCTGTGCGCATGCATGCCGGTCGCCGCACCAATCGCGGCATTGTCGAGCAGGCAACCATCTTGCGCGAAGGACGGGTGCTCCGACAGGAGCCAAGCAATGCGGAGGCTGCCCTTCGTCACTGCGGCATCCTGCGATACCTGCCGGCGCCAGTCCGACATCATGGCCATCATGACTCTCACATAACGATGCAGATAAACAATAGACCAATCATATGACTATATATCTTCCGCCGTCTTATCACGGTAATGCCCACGCTGCTGCAGCATCAGCAGCAGCCCTCACGATACAGAGCCTGGGCCGATGTATCCTCGTCGCAGGCAATCTGACGAATGAGTTTGATCGTCCCCGCGCTGGCATACAGCGACCTGTGAACGTGCCGGGGCGGCGTTTGCTGAGGTTCTATCTCGGCTCCCGAGCTATGATGAAGGGACGAGGAGCCTGTTTGGGCAGCATTTGGCTGGGAAGTGGCGTCAGGAACATCCTCATCGCGTAACGGCGCAGACGGTGAATCATGTCCCTGCGCAAGTGTCTGATGATGTGACGGTATCGCGTCGAACGCCGCACGGATTGAGGCGCGTGGAGGTTTGTTAGGCACTGACTTGCTCCGTCGGCATGCGTTGTTTCGTCCAGGCCCAAAGCTCGCGGATCTCGCTCGCTGCCTTCCCAGTAGGATCGAGCTCCGTCACCCCCAGGCCGCTTGCGATCGCATCCCGGTGCGCCACGCGCTCCGAAACCACTGGTCCCACGAGGCCATTCTCACCGAGCGTCGCGATCGCGTCGTTGGTCCGCGCGTAGGAAACCGGGCTCGCGCCGTTCACGACGAAGGCGAACCGTCTGCCCATGACGCCGATCCGTCGCGCGGTCGGGACACCGGCCCAAAGGTCGAGCACCGAGGCGCGGACCGGCACCAGGGCGCAATCGGCATGGCCGAGCGCGACGTCCACCCCCGGTCCGAAGGTACCTGGTGTATCGACGATGCAGAGGCTCACCACCGGGATCTGGCGAGTCCGTACGACCCATTGGTTGAAATCGTCGGGAGCGACGGTCCGAAACACGATGCCGCTCGCACTCCGCAGCGCGCCCCAACTTGTGAGTGATTTCTGCGGATCGAGGTCGACGACGACAACCCGTTCGCCGGCCTCATATGCAGCGACCGCCAGGGATGCGGCGAGCGTGCTCTTGCCACTCCCACCCTTCTGAGAGGCCAAAACCAGGATCTGCATGGGTCACCATCTGCGAGATCGGGACCGCCTCCAGCGCCCGGTCCGGTGACGCCTGGAACACTAGCAGAACGAAAAACCCGCTGCCAGGGGTACACATAATTATGTGATTATGTGATTATGTAGCTGTGTATCTATGTAGCTATGTTATTGTTTATTCACATAACTAAAAGATTGCGTGATCCTTGGATCATACGACGATGTGAACAGGCACCTATGTGGCTATGTAATCGGTATTCAGGTGATGCGTTCTCCCAGATCCAACCGTACCTTAGTAGATATCGTGCGGTCGCAAATTATGACAAATCGCGCCGTCACCCTGATCGAACAATATTTTTATGTGATTGATCTTTCGAGTGACTACACGTTTGTATGGCTGGATGCTGATGTAAATATGTAATGGCATCAACATGGGAAGTCGGTTGGATCAGAACGGATTTTTGTCAGCTTGATTTTATGTTAGGCATGGCCCGATACAATCGGTTGCTCAGTCCAATGGGCTAACCCAGCATAGCCATCATTTTATCGAGAGAGTATGTTGCGCAAGCCCGCGCGGCGGTCATTTACCGTCGAGATCAAACACAGGACGGCATCCAAGCAAGGTTTCATTCTGCCGAAACCGCCACGGGGTTTAAGCACGGCCAAACGTCCACCCAACCCGACGCTTGCTTCGACTCTCGCGTCCGAAGAGAGGGTGATATGCCGGTTTCAGGCCTTGCGGGAGCACCAGAACCCAGGCGTATCCTGCCGAGCCTGATCGCCTGGGAACCATCGACGCCTGAGCCGGAACTTGAGGTGCAGCCTGCACCGCCCCTGCCTCGGGTTCGTCGTATCGCGCCTGGGCAGACTGTCGATGAGGCGCCGCCTTGCAGCGGCGAGCCCTCAGAGGCCGGGCTTGAACCCAGCACCGCAACGGAACCCGCGAGGTCCATCCACTCCGTAGCAACGCCACCACGGCTCGAAGGCCTTGCATCCTCTCCATCAACGGTGAGACCCATCTCCAACCCTTGCGGTGCCCGGTTGAAGGCAGCGAAATTGTCGCGTGCGGAGCGATGGAAGCGCCGCCTCCCACGTGCCTGCTGGTAAGTTATCCAAAAACGCAGGTTGGTCAGCCTGAGGTAGAACGGCAGGCCTGCGAGCGTCGGTTCAAAGGATGGTACAGCTGGCTCGCTCGCTTGTGCGACGATCAAATCGGCTGCGGATTGGACGCACCTTGGAGTTGCAGAGGGTAAGGCTTGGCCCATACTTGGGGATCAAAGCGCAATACTGGACGACAAGATCGTCTATGTCATTGCCGACAATTGCGTTTTATGCATTCTGACGCGTGACTTCGGGCCAGCCTCCTCATGCCGCGCTATCAACTTCGGGTTTTGCGTCGCGTGAAGAACGGCACAGCACCCGTTGAGACCACTCATGCCTGGATTGACGCCGTGAATGGGGCACGGGCTATCGCGCAAGCGACGGGTCAAGCAGAGGCAGCTCTCACAGGCTGGTCCGGCGTAGCCATGCTGATAAATGAGGGCGGTGCCATGCTCTGGTCGGTGCGTAAGGACCTACCCAGACCTAACGGACCAGGGGGGCGACCTCCCACAATGATCTGAAAAGTCTCGGGCGCCTGCTCACAGGCCGGAACGCTCGCCCTCGGCGCCTCACACTCGATCGACATCGTCCAGAGCCGCCACGGGGTGCCCAGAGGCAGGAAGTCTGCCTCATCCAGGGTCCAATCCGGTCGCCCGTCCTGCGCTACCGTCATCCGGAACGACGTCTCACCCGGATCGCCGATCAGTACGACGGTCAAGGTGTTACATCCATCGTGGAGCCAGGATGTCACATCGTAGGTGAAGCCATCCTCAGCCGGGTCCATCCCTACTAAAGCCGGCTGTGTGACACCGTAGGTGTTGAGACTGACCATAGCACGGCACCCTGCGCCCCACAGTGTGAGACGCAGCCGCTCCCCGGCTTGAATTTGCATGATGTGCCCCGCTTCAAGGGCCAAACTGACTGCTTCGCGGGTTTTCCACAACGGGAACAATCCACGAACCGAAACGCCTCGTTAACCATGTTGCGGCTCGGTCGCAGGCGTCTCAGTGCTCCTCCCAAGCTGCGCAACGCGAATGTTACAAGCGTGACCGTGGGTTAGCGCGTCACCCTCCCACAACGGTCGTTGCCGGCTGAGTGGCAGCCACCGAACCTTAACCGTTTGTTACCGATGCTCGTTCAGGATGTCGCAACTTTCGGAGGATCCTGGCCCATGCGCGTGCTGCTGATTGAGGACGACGCCTCCGTCGCGCAGAGCATCGAGCTGATGCTCAAATCCGAGAGCTTCAACACCTACACCACCGATCTGGGTGAGGAAGGGATCGATCTCGGCAAGCTGTACGACTACGACATCATCCTGCTCGACCTGACCCTGCCCGACATCTCAGGCTACGAGGTGCTGCGGTCCTTGCGTGCCTCGAAGATCAAGACGCCCATCCTGATCCTGTCCGGCATGGCCGGCATCGAGGACAAGGTGAAGGGCCTCGGCTTCGGCGCCGACGACTACCTCACTAAGCCCTTCCACAAGGACGAGCTCGTCGCCCGCATCCAGGCCATCGTCCGCCGCTCGAAGGGTCATGCCCAGTCGGTGATCACCACCGGCGACCTGATCGTGAACCTCGACCAGAAGACCGTCGCGATCGCAGGCAGCTACGTGAAGCTCACGGGCAAGGAATACCAGATCCTGGAGCTTCTTGCCCTCAGGAAAAGCACGACGCTGACCAAGGAGATGTTCCTCAACCATCTCTACGGCGGCATGGACGAGCCCGAGCTGAAGATCATCGACGTCTTCATCTGCAAGCTGCGCAAGAAGCTCGCTAACGCCTCAGGGGGGAAGAACTACATCGAGACCGTCTGGGGCCGCGGCTACGTACTCCACGACGGTGTGTCGGAGATGCAGGCCTTGGCCGGCTGAGGCATCCCAGAGGCGCTCGCGCCAATCACGATAGGGGAACGCAACGCCTCTTGCATTCTGTCGAGGTCAGATACGGCCAGCCGCAGACCTTCATGGAACCAATTTCCGATGTCCGCCACCAGCTCTCGCGGAAGCCGGCGGCGGAAGAACAAAACGTCGATCAGTGCCGCGGACCGAAGGCTTCACGCGCTGCGACCACCGTCTCGACGAGCCTGGTGAGGCGACGGATCGAGCCGCCCGGCCAAGCCCGACGGACCGCAGCGATCTCCTCGTTGTCGAGCGTCGCCAGGAAGCGCGGATCCAGGCCTTGGCTCGCCGCGATCCCAGCCAGTACAGGCAGCAACAGAGCCTCGAGGTCGGTGGCGGTCGGGGCCGGCATCTCGATCACCCGCAAACGGTCGAGCAGCGGGCCCGGCAGAGGGGCGATGTCGTTGGCCGTGAAAAGCCAACTCACGTGGCTGATGTCCACCGACGCCTGAAACGCCGGATCCGGATAGGCCCTCGCGGTCTCCGGTTCGAGCATCGGCAGGAGGCTGTCCCAGAGCCTCCCATAATCGCGGCGCGTCGAGGCCTTCTCGATTTCGTCGACGAGCATGAGCGGGTTGGCCACACCGTACCGTGCGATCGCCATCACGGGGTGGGCCGGCTCGGTGGACGACCAACGGCGATCCAGACCGCCGATCGCCGCCCCGCTGTCGTGAGTCGCGTCGACCCGCCAGAGCCCGACGCCGAGATGATGGGCTATCCGCGAAATCAGCCTGCTCTTGCCGACGCCTGGCCTGCCTAAAATGACCGTGGGGTTGAGTCCGACATGGCTCCCGTTGTTCAGATTAACGAGGAGGCGATCGATCAGATCGGTCGCGTACGGGAACTCGAACCGCAGAGCTGCGCGCAACTCTCGTAAGTCCGGCACGGGCGCGAGCGGAACCGGCTTGCCGATGATCGCCTCGTAGCCCTTGGTCACGCTGCGACCGCGATCGGTCCCAGTCTCTCGGACCTCGGCGACCACGAGGACCTGTCCGACCGGGATCGAAATGGCTTGCGCCGGAGCGGGAGAGACTCGAGGCGAGGCGCGCAAGGCCTGCGACGACTTACGGTGTTCCGCCACGGCCTTCGCCAAGGCCGCCTCGGCCTTGCGCCTACGCCAGCGCTCCCGCTCGCCGGCCTGGTCCGCGATGGGCTGGGTCAGGCGCTCCCCGAAGAGCATCAGAGCGCGCACCAGCAAGGTGCAGGTCAGAAACTCGGCGGATCCACCGCGACTGAGAACGGCAGCAGCAGCGACGATAGACGAGGCCGCCGCGTTCAAGGACGAATAGGCAGCTTCGAGCGCGTCGGTCCACGCCTCGAGGAGGGTCGCCTCCGCGTCCCGGCCGTCGACATCGACCTCCTCCTCGTCGCGATCGGTGAGGCGCCCGAGGCCGAGGGCGGTCTGGGCCTCGGCCAGGGCGGGCAGATGGAGGACGAGCCCCGGGAGGGTCTCGGCCTCGAGCCAGAGTGGCAGCGCGATGCGTGCAGCGGCCGCCGTATCGTCGCCACCGCAGGACAGCAGCACGACAAGATCGGCAAGCGCCCGTGCGGCCGGCACATCGCACGCGGCAGCGTGGTGGTCGAGAAACCGCATCAGGGCCTCCCGGGCAGCAACGAGCGCCGGATCGCACCAGGGATCGGCCCCTGCGGCAGCGGCGGTCGTGTTCCAGGCCACGGCCAGGGCGGCCGCCTCGGGCACCAGTGCGGCGATCTCAGCAACGATCCCCTCGCGTGCGGCCGGGATCCGCAAGGCGGTGTCGAGGCAGAAGCGCAGGCGCCGCGGGAAGGCGGCCAGGATCAAACCCTGTGCAGCTTTGGCGTCGATGAGCGGCAGGGGTGAGGTCGAGGAAAATCCCATGGGTTCGTCCTCCTCAACGGCCGGGTGCGGTGATGAACGAGGAGCCCTGATGCCCTCTGTGACGCCAAGCGTGGGCGAGACGCAGGACATCGAGATCGGCTCGGCGCCGGGCGCGGCGGCCAAGGGCATGCACGAGGAGGTCGCGGCACGCGGGATCGCCGAGGGTGGCGCAGACCAAGACGGCCGAGAGCGCCAGGTCGAGGCTGCCGGGGCGGGCGACGCCCTCCGCCAGGACCGTGAGCGCGACGCCGATCGCTGCGGCCGGATCGGCCTGGATCGCCGCCTTCCAGCCGGGGAGCTGTAAGGCCGGGACAGCAAGCAGGCTAGCGCGCAGACGCTGCTGTGCGAACACGTCGAGGGTCTCGGGCGGGAGCGTTCTCCACCAGGTCAGGGGCGCTTCGGACAGGGGGGAAGCGGGCATCGACGCCGGCGGGTTGGCGGTGGGATCGGACGCGTCGTTCATGAAGGCATGCCTCGAGAGGGCATCGGCGCAGGTGGCGCAGCGATGCGGAAGGGGGAAAGGGGGTAGGCAGCGGAAGACCGGCTGCGGTCGGGTTCAAGCCGCAGCCGGATCTCAGGTCAGGCCATCGGCTTCCAGCTCGCCGCGTGGACGTGGCTACCCGTCACGAATTTGGCCGCCGAGGAGAGCGAGGGCAGGTTGATGTCGTGGGTCAGCCGCCAGCGGTCGGTGCCAGGGATCCTGATCACGATGTCCGAGGCAAACAGGCGTTCACGATCGAGCTGGATGCCCGGCGGCATAGTGGCGTAACCGCTGCGGCGGATCTCGGAGCCAGCCCGGATCGTGACATTGCCATCGATGGCCACGGCGTGAGCCCAGACATCGCGGTGCACGAGGTAGAGCCGGCGGGGCTCGATCGGCCCGGCCAGGGTCGCCCCCTCGCGCAAGCCCGACATCCGCTCGACGAACGTGGTCGAAGCGGCCGCCTCCCGCTCCGGTCCGGTCACGGCATCCCGGGCTGCGGATGAAGCGGTGCGTCCGAGTTCAGTCCGGGCCTCGGTATGGTCCGGCCGGATCGGCTCGAGCAGACGACAGCCGAGAGCCACCAGGCCGCGGCGGGCGTCGTCGAGCAGCCGCTCGAGCCCGATCCAGGTCGCGGCATCGAGGTCGGGGCGGCTCGGACGTGCACCCCGAAGGATGTGCGCCCGACCTGTGCTCTCGATCCGGGCATCGATCAGCCACTGCAAGCCCGCGACATGGTCCTTGCCGAAGAGCGGATCGCGGCTGGTCAAGATGAAGACCGACGTCACGAAGCTCTTGGCCGGATCGCGAGCGTGACACCCGAGCCGCTGACCGAGGTTGATCGTCTCGCCGTTGTAGACCGCCCAGCTGGTACCCTCGAGGTCGATGGAGCCGGCGAGGATGTAGGCGGCGATCTGCAAACTCCCGGCCCCGGCCACGAGGGCGTCGCGGCGCGACCAGGGGGCGGCGAGCACGACGGCCGACGAGCCCGGGCTCGTGGCCATGCGAACACCGAGCGGATCACCGTCGACGTGCTCGACGAGGCAGGTGGCGTGAACGGCGGACGGGTTGGTGAGAAAGAAGGACAAGCGGTCGTCTCCAGGAAAAAGACGCGCGGACGCACACGGCCGCGATGGCTGCGGCGCGTCATGCGGCGGGGCCGAGTGCGCGAGAGCGCGGACATCGGACAGCCCGGGTGGCGTCAACGAAGGTGGTCGAGGGTCCTGCGAGCTCACCGCATCACACGATGCGGCAGCCACGCGATCACGCGCTCACCCGACGATGTGATCGCGCGCAGCGCGATCCGCATCAGGGGGCGTGAGGCTCTCGGGCTTCAGGTCTGGAGGGGCGACCGATCCGGATCGGCGGCAGCGACGAAGTTCTGCTGCAGGGACGGTTTCGCGAACGGCGCAACGCCGCTAAAGGGGCTCGTAGCCATGGTGGTATCCTTACTCGATACGACGGTGGTCAGGCCGCTGCTCGGTGCTCTAACACCAGTAGCGGCCGCTCTCTAAAGCGGACGCGACGTGCATAGGCTGGCCCGACTCAACCTGGTCCAGACCTGTACTGCTGGAAAGCCCTTCGGCGCGCTTTTTTGCGGATCCCGATGTGTGTTGACCAAGCGTGGTTAACCAGGAACCAGGCGCGATCACGCGATCCTTCCGATCACGTCGAGAAATCAGACGGCGATACGGACAGCTGGAGCGTCGCCGGGATCAGTCACGCGATGGAGGCCGCACCCAGTGTCGGACCGGCAGGGACCATCAGCACATAGATATGCGGAAACCGGTCGTTTTCTGCACACTGCTGACTTCCTTGCGGACGCAGTATTTAGAGTCGAATTTTTGCAGTGCTGCTTCCTACTTCGTCACCGCTCCGTTCGGCGTGCCGGTCTCCGTCGTCACCTGTGCCGGCGCGGCAGTACTTCTGCTGCTCGCGAACCGCAGCCGGGTCATTCCGATCCGCAAGGTGCTGGCCGGCGCACCCTGGCAGATCGTATTGTTCAGCCTCGAGGGACGGGAGCGTGGGTTCACTCAGCGTCGGAGTGGCTGATCATGGCGATGGTTGCGCTCAGGCGCTGCCTGTCCAGGGGAGCCACCTTCGTGCGTGGAAGCGCAGCGACGGGCTTCCGGTCGACCTGAGGCGCACGGGAGGCGATCACGGCCTGCTGCAGTTGGGTGCGAGCGGAGGCATCAGCCAGAACGAAGAGCCCGGCGACGACGCAGCCGGACAGGCAGGCGCTGACGATGAGGGCTGAGAGGCTGGGCATGCACACGATCCTGATGACGGCCTGATCGTAGCCGTCGAGCCGGGCCCGAGATGCAGCGGGAGGAACACGCTCGAAGACCGAACGATCTTATCCCCCGGCTCTCATCGCGGCGGGTGCCCTTCTGCGGGCCCTGTCGCAAACGCGAACGCGCGGGCGTTTACCCGACGTTGACCATACGGCCTGCATGGCGCCTCCGTTTTCGGAGGTCGCCTATGATTTTGTCCGCCATTGCCGCCAAGCTCAAGCAGCGCTCGAAGACCGACTTCAAGAGACGGCACTACGAGGCGGCGCTCATCGTACAGGCGGTCTCCTGGTACCTGCGATATCCGCTGAGCTACCGCGACATCGAGGAGCTGTTCCTGGAGCGCGGTGTCGAGGTCGATCACAGCACCCTGAACCGCTGGATGCTCGCATACGCGCCGCTGATCGAGAAGCGGCTGCGCCAGTTCCGCAAACCACATTGCGGATCGGTCCGGATCGACGAGACTTACATCAAGGTCCGTGGCGAGTGGCGCTACCTCTACCGAGCCATCGACAAGCACGGCAACCCGGTCGACTTCCTGCTCACTGCGAGCCGGGATCTCGACGCCGCCAAGCGCTTCTTCCGCAAGATGCTGGTGGACCAGCCACTTCTAGCGCCAGACCGGATCGGTACGGATGGCGCCAGTACCTATCCGACGGCCATCGCTGGGAGCCACAAGGAGGGCTTGCTGCCTCGCATGCCAGCCCACTACGTCACCAAACATCTGCAGCAGGGCATCGAGAGCGACCACTTCCGGGTCAAGAAGAACATGCCCCGGATCGGCGGCTTTCAATGCTTCCACACGGCCCGGCGCACTATCCAGGGCTTTGAGGCCATGCTCTGGTTGCGCAAGGGCTTTGGCTTTGCCGGCGTATGGACCGTCCGTGAACAGAACCAGCTGCTCGGGGTCTGCTTCGGACTTCAGGCGGTTAACAAAATCTAAAACGAGGCGGATCTGGCCTCTGCTGCGGCCTACGGCACGATATGCGACAGGCCCGTTGGACAGGACAACGACCGGCTTCACGGAGCTGGGTTCCACGCCATAAAAACGGTCGCCCCGCTGCGCGGGGCGATGCGGTCGCGCCTGTGGAGCGAGCCTTTCTACGCGCTGCGCGCGAGGGGGCCTCATTACCGGCCCCCGAACCCCTGCTAGGATTTTCTGGAAGGGTTAGGTTTTTGTTTTACACTCAAGCTACGAAACAGCCAGGGATGGCGATGGTCGTGAAGGGTTAGGGGCCACTCTGGCAACAGGGTGGCCTTTGCCATGGGAGGGACCTCGCGTCAGCTTGGGAAGTTGCTGTGCCATGACCGATCCTTTCGATCTCGCACGGTTCGTGGACGCTCAGGGCGCCACCTACCCGCAGGCCTTGCAGGAGCTGAAAGCAGGTTACAAGTGCAATCACTGGATGTGGTTCATCTTCCCGCAGGTCGCCGGACTCGGGTTCAGCGCGATGGCACAGCGCTTTGCGATCAGCGGCCTCGATGAGGCGCGGACCTACCTCCAGCATCCGGTCCTGGGCGAGCGCCTGCGGGTCTGTACTGCAGCGGTCAACGCAGTTACCGGGCGGACCGCACACCAGGTGTTCGGCTCCCCCGACGACATGAAATTCCGCTCCAGCATGACCCTGTTCGGGCGCGCTGAACCGGCCGAACCAGCGTTTCGGACGGCGATGGAGCGGTACTTTGATGAGCAGGAGGACCTGCGCACGCTGGAAAAGCTGAAAACTGGGTAACCGCAACCCCACATTTGCAGAAATACGATTTTCTGGTCGCACGCAGCGCCGGAAGCCCGGCCCAAATATGGGGCCGTTGCTCACGCAGCCGACCCGGTGGGGCCCAGACAGTTCAGCCGTCAGCCTCATGACTGCGAACAGGCTGGCGGCAGCCGACGTCCGCAGGAACAGCGGCCCTAGAATTTTCCTCCAGCAAGCCGCGGCGAAAGTTCATCGCCAGATACGGCACCTTTGCTGCTCGCGTTTCGCGGTCGCTCTGCGACCGCATCATCCCCCATCGCGCTCTGCGCGGTGACAACGCCTCTGAGGAGGGCTGTGGGCTGTTCTAAGGGCTCTGGCCTCACACCGTCGGTTCTGCCGCTCAGAACGGTTCCTGACGCCGCTCAGGCTGGTTCTGCCACTCACTGTCTCGCAGAGACTCTTCACGTCCGTCGCTAGGCGGATCCAGTTCGAGTTAGCCGTCGCAGGCGGCTTCCGTATCCGGTGGGGGAGCGAGTTTTCGCGCAGTGAAAAGGGGCGGGTTTTTTCGGTCACCATCGCAGTGGGGTTTTGTCAAAAACGATTCGGGCGGTTCAGCTGCGCTGGATTGATTAAGCGCACAAGCGGAGAGTTATCCACCGGTGCAGCGTTTTAGACAGTTTTCTAGGTTTTAAATAGTTTTAGGAGTTTTGCGCTTCGCCGGCCGACAGAAATTTATGATTTTTTACAGCACCTTAGCAATTAAAAAGATTGGTGATGTACGGTCCCCGAATTGGTGATGTACGGCTTGTCATTGGTAATGTACGGGATGTCATTGGTGATGTACGGTTTTCGATTGACGAAGTACGGTTTTGACAAAAGTTTTCCACAGGCTGGCGGGGACTTTCAGCCGCCAACCAGGACCATTGGCGAAGTACGGTTTTGACAAAAATGGCTGACAAAAACGCCTCTAGGCCAGTGGAAGCTCGGGCGCACCGGCACCACTGCCTAAAGGAACATCAGCCGCGTCGGGCTTCCGTTCGCGCATGACAAGAATGTCCTCGCGCTTCCCCTCAACGATCTCCAGGTCGTAGTCCGGGAACGGGAACACGCGGGTGCTGCTGACGAACTGGCGCACCTGAAAGGCGAACTGCGGCAGCCCCTGCAGGGAGCCGCTGCGCTTGTGCAACTCTTTCAGGCCATAACGGGCGATCCCGCTCTTGCCGGCCGCGCGGCGGGCCAGCCGGTAGATGAAGCGGCCGATCCCCTGCGTAATCAGGAAATACTCCGGGTTGAGGGTCAAGATTTGTGGGTTGCCCTTCTCGCGCACCACGCCGTTGTAGACCCAGTCGGGGATGCCGATTTCGACCTGATCGATGTTGCCCGTGGTGGTCTTGCTGATCACCTTGAACGTCTGGATCAGCGGCATTGCCACGACCTCGCGGCGGCTGCCGCCGGTCAGGTTGAGGATTTTGATGCGGGTGCCCTGTAGCCGGTCGAGCGCGGCTTCCAGGTCCTTGTACTGCTTGCCGCCGGAGCTGCGCCGGCAGAACTTCAGGATATGCGACGAACTGGGGCGGTAGACCCGGGCAGGCGCATCGGTGCGCAGGCCCTTGTCCTGGTTGAGACGGTAGCGCCGCGCCTCCTCGGCGAGGCTGGTGACCATGTGCAGGAAGATGTCGTAGTCGAACACCGTCGCGAGGCCCGCTGAAGCGCTCCCGTCGATGGTGATGATGCAATCCTTCAGCTCGTAGCGGATCTCCCCTCCCCGCTTGGCCTTGCCCAGTGAGAACGGCGCCACGTCCATCAGGTTGACGTCGTCCTTGAGCGGCGCGTCGTAGATGCTGGGCACGAAGAACGAGAGTTGGGAGTCGTCCTCGGGGGCTTCTCGCAACACGGGCGCCGGCAGCTCGGCGGTCAGGGCACCGACGATGTCGGGGCGCCGCTCGTTGAGTTTGACGGCCTCACCGAGGTCCCTGAGGGCCTGCTCCAGCGCGTTGGTTGGCTCCGGCGAGACCTTGAGGTCTGCCAGGCTGCGCCGGCTGTAGAAGCGCCGGAGACGGCTCAGGGCGTCCTTGCTGAGCTCGAGCGTCTCACGGCCGGTCCGGGCGCAGAACGTGTCGGCGAGCTCCTGCAGGTAGTCGTTTTTGGCGTGCAGCCCCAAGGCCCCGAACTGGTCGAGGGGCATCAGGTCGAGGCGGACAGGCTCGCTCACGTCAGCTTTTCCGGAAAATCGTAAAGGCGGATTTCTTCATCAGCGCAATTACGACGCCGGAAACTCGCGTTCGAGCAGGTCGCGCATCACGTCGGCCATCTTCTGACCGCGGGCGGCGCACTGCATCTTCACCCGGCGGTGCAGGCTTTCGGGCACGTCGATGGTGAAGCGGGACATCTTCTCCTTCGGTGCCTCAGCAGGCGCAGCCTCGACGGGCTTCAGGGCGGTCACGGTGCCCCCTTCCCGGTCGCTCGCAGGCTCGGCGCCACGGTTGGCGATCCAGGCGTCCGCACCGGTCGCCAGCTTCGAGGTTGGCACCTTGAACGATACCGACTTGCCACCCTTGCTCATGCGGCCTTCCTTTCTTTCTTGGTCTTGCTGCTGCCCTTGGTCAGCAGGAGTTCGTTGGCGAGCTGGGCCATCTCGATCGCGGCCTCGCTTTTAGGATCAGTTTCGATCACGGCCCTCCCCTGTGCCGCGCTTTCAGCATAGATCACCCGCTGGCAAAGGGCATTGGGCAGCACCGGAAAATCGAACTGCTCCAGCGCCTTAGCAACATCGCGCCCAATTGCCGTGTTTACGATTTTGCGATTAATCACAAAAACGGCTTTGATGTTTTCCTTAAACTGCTGGGCTTCGCGGATCAGCTGCACGGTGTCGGCCGAGGCCCACACGTCGTAGGGTGACGGCTGGACCGGGATCAGCACCACGTCACTCGCGAGGATCGCGGCACGCCCAAGGTCGTTCACCCGCGGCGCACCGTCGATGATCACCACGTCGTAATCGGCGGCCAGCTCCGGCAGGTCCTTGTGCAGGGTCGGCTTAGCCATGCTGATCACCGGGAACAGCGGATCGGCTTCTCGGGCGGACGACCAGGCCATTGAGCTGCCCTGGGGGTCGGCGTCGACCAGCAGCACCCGGCTGCCCGCCTTGGCGCAGACGGCAGCGAGGTTGGTGGCGATGGTCGTTTTGCCGACGCCGCCTTTCTGGTTGAGCACCCCGATGATCATGCAGCCGCCTTTCTGGATTTGTGCATTTCCGGTTTTACGATTTTCCGCAAAGCCGCTTCTGTAGGATTACGATTTCACACAAGCACGACCTTGCCAACGGTTGGTTAACGGCTTGTGCGAACAGTGTGCCGCAGGGGCCACATTTCTGGAAAGGCACAGACCCATAAAGTCGTATTTACGCCGCGCGGATGCGAAAGCACCGCCCTCTGGGTGGCGCGCAAAGCGGGGATCACCATCCCGGGCAGACCGCGAAGCAGGGTCCCACTGGGATGCTGGCGGCTGTACCCGTGGGGCCTGGTCCGTACAGCATCGCCCGGTGATGAGCCGAGGCCACCTGTCTCTGTCCCTCTATGCGGGCTCGCACCGGGCGAGCCTGACAGCGGCGATCCACCACAAAATCGTAAAAGCGGATTTACTGTTTTCTAAGCTGTCTCCCAGAAACCTGCCGCGCCTGCGGGCGGGGGCTGGGACTCTTAAAGCCTCTCCGGTGTACCTCGGGACCAGCAGCCTGTCAGAGCAGGCTTGATTGGTAACGTATATGGTACTATGTTAGATGGAGATCAGAGAGTTCCTAGACAGCCGCGGCGGCAGTCCGTTCGCCAGCTGGTTCGATGATCTGGATGCGCAGGCTGCCGCCAAGGTGACGGTCGCGCTGACCCGGATGGAACGGGGCAACCTCTCCAACGCCAAAGGCGTCGGGGGAGGGGTCCAGGAGTACCGGATCGACTGGGGCCCGGGCTACCGGGTGTATTTCGGGCAGGACGGAGACACGCTGATCATCCTCCTATGTGGCGGCACCAAGCGCCGGCAGCATGACGACATCGCCGAGGCGCAGGCGCACTGGGCGGAGTACAAACGACGGAAAAAGGAGGAGGGGTGATGGCCCTGACCCGCAGCTTCAAAGACACAGTAAAGGCGCGCGCTGAGCGCGACCCGGCGTTTCGGGATGCCCTGCTGACCGAGGCGGTCGACCTGTTTCTGGCTGGAGACCTCGACACCGGCAAAGCGGTCCTGCGCGACTACATCAACGCGACGATCGGCTTCGAGCGTTTAGCCGAGGAGACCGGCGCCTCGTCCAAAAGCCTGATGCGCATGCTCAGTCCAACCGGCAATCCTACCGCCAGCAACCTGTTCAGCGTGTTGAGCACGGTCCAGAAGGCGGCAGGCGTCCATCTTGCCGTGGCCGCCGGCCATTGACGGAAGCCTCGGGCCTCAGAACTGGAATGGGTAAAGCCTGAGGAACAAATCGCCGAGTGCCTTCCAGTGTCGGCGGCCAGGATCAGGCTCTATAAGTCCTGCCTGTAACCAACTGAGCGCCTGTCAACAGGCAAGAAAAAAGGCCGCTCCAAGGGGGGAGCGGCCCGAAGTCTAGGGGCCCTCTCTCAAACGCGCAGCGTTTACCCGGCGTTGACCATAGAGCCCGCAGAGCCCGCATGGCACCTCCCGTTTCGGAGGCCACCCCATGATCCTGTCCGCCATCGCCGCGAAGCTGAAGCAGCGTGCCCGGGCTGACTTCAAGGACCGGCACTACGAGGCGGCGCTGATCGTGCAGGCAGTCTTCTGGTACCTGCGCTACCCGCTGAGCTACCGCGACATCGAGGAGTTGTTCCTGGAGCGCGGGGTCGAGGTCGATCACAGCACCCTGAACCGCTGGGTCCTGGCCTACGCGTCCCTGATCGAGAAGCGGCTGCGCCAGTTTCGCCAGCCGCACTACGGGTCGATCCGGATCGATGAGACCTACATCAAGGTGCGTGGTAAGTGGCGCTACCTCTACCGAGCTGTCGACAAGCACGGCAATCCTGTCGACTTCCTCCTCACCACCAACCGCGATCACGACGCCGCCAAGCGCTTCTTCCGCAAGATGCTGACGGATCAGCCGCTGCTCGCACCCGACCGGATCGGCACGGATGGTGCCGGAACCTATCCGACGGCCATCGCTGGGAGCCACAAGGAGGGCTTTCTGCCCCGCATGCCGCTCCACTATGTCACCAAGCACCTGCAGCAGGGCATCGAGAGCGACCACTTCCGGGTCAAGAAGAACATGCCCCGCATCGGTGGCTTCCACTCGTTCACCACGACGCGCCGCACGATCCAAGGCTTCGAAGCCATGCTGTGGCTGCGCAAGGGCTTCGGCTTTGCCGGTGCGTGGACTGTCCGCGAGCAGAACCGTTTGCTCGCCATCTGCTTCGGACTTCAGGCGGTTAACAAACCCTGAAAACGTGGCAGATCCGGCTTCTGCTACGGCCTACGACACGGCTTGCGACAGGCGCTGGTGGAGCACCAGGGCGTCATGCTCGACGCATACCGCAAGGGTGAAGCTGCCAAGCCGAAGAAGGCCCGCAAAGGCGAGACGGTGCGAACTGGCGATCAGATACTGGCCGATCTGAAGGCGAGGGTCGCACACCTGTGAACCCGATCATCCTGACCGTTGTCCAAGACGACTCCGGGTTCCTCGTTCACGGCCCTGACGAGAAGGTCACCGTGAAGCCGTTCGAGGGGTTCGACGACGCCCTCGACTTCCTGTGCTGGTGCACGGTCAACCGCTGCGCCGCAGAGCCCTTGTTCAGCCTGCCGATCCACTACCGGGGTGGACGATGCTGGGTGATCAAGCCCGTGGATGAAGACGCAGCGTTCGCGCTGCGCATGCGGTGGCTCTGAAACCGGTAGGAGCCCCGAGAGGCTTGCTTGCGAGTTAACATAGATCACAGTTGATGCTGCTACTGGGGGAGCCATCGGCAACCTCAAGCGTAGCGCTTCATGCACCGGCTCGGATCATCACGCCCACCCTACGCCCTGGTCGTCGAAGGCCATGTACTTATACGCCTGGACGCCGCCAGCATCCTTGAGGATGCGGGCTTCAAGGTGCTCGATGTGACGACGGGTGATGAAGCCATGCACCTTCTGAATCAGCACGGGCGAGACCTCGCCTTGCTGTTCACTGCCGTGGGGCTCGACGGTCAATATGACGGATTTGCGCTGGCCCGTAAGACCGCCTCCGATCACCCCCACATCAGCATCGTTGTGGCTTCAGGTCATCACACGCCCGCTCCGGGCGATCTACCGGCCTCGGCTTGCTTCATCCAGAAACCGTTCAGTGCTGGGGTCATCCATGACCACCTCCGGCGCATTCTGCCGGACGACAAAAAACCAGAACCGTTAAAGTGAGACGAAAAAGGCCCGCCGGAGCGGGCCAAGGTTCTCGGTGCAAAACGATCCTGGGAGACCGAATTGGCAACAGGGACGGTGCCTCGAATGCTCCCAGCCGTCTAGGTAGTTCGCCACACGCTAATACAGTGTCGCAACTGCCCGTGAGATACATTTTCCGGGTACGCACGCCTCGCGCCCAATGCCGCCGCGCGCCGCGCTGCTTCCACGTCAACCATAGCTCCCAGACCTCCCACACCGACCATGGCAGCTATGGGACCTGGGGTAGCTCTGGAAAGCTCAGGAAGGGTGTGGTTCGCCTCGATCCGACAAGCTGGGTGAGGAAGCGAACGTGTCGGGGTTGGTTTGTCCGACAATGTCGGTGATCGTTCATCCTGCATCGTTACCCGACATTATGTCGGTTTTGTCAAGACCGTTTATACGACAATAGAAAACCAGTCAGCCTTTTACGACACGTCTGCCTTCGAGGGTGGGTGTCGGGTTGTCCGGTTAGAACGGGTGTCGATTATACGATCGAATATCCAACATATCGCTTAGGTTGCTGTTGGCCTCAGAGTGAGGCCGTGGTTCGGTGGAAAACAGCTCATTGGTAGGCAGGTGTCGAACAGGAACCGCAGGAGAGGTGCCAGCACCCTCCAATTGGCTCGGCGCAGACAGTGAACTGCATCAAAACGGCGGCGTTCTTTGCTAAAGGCGGAGGCGCATCATGCTGCTGATTGACGAGGTCCATGCGACTGGTAGGCGCCGTTTTCTCAGACGCACGTATATCGCGTGGCGATTTTTGGTTGTAGTTGCTCGTGATTTTTGGAGGCTTGGCACCAGCCGAGCAGCATCGCATTCGGATCAGCGACCTTAAATCCTAAAGCAGCCTTGCTCGACCGGTTTGAGCCTCAGGTGTAAGGTCGTATTTCCGATACAGATAGACGTATGCGCCGGGCGTCTTGGGGAAAGCCGGATTGATACTTGCGCCGCAGGCGCTTCAGCCCGGCGGACATGTTCTTCTTGCCGGGCGGCTGGCGGTGCATCTATCTCCCGATCACGCCGGGCGTCGTTCTAGGTGCGCAAGATCGAGAGCCCGACCTTGAGATCGCTGGTGATCTCTTAACGGAAGCGGCCATTCGTCTGGGCGAGCCGAATCACCTCCGCGAGAAACTCAGGTATGAACAGTTTCTCGAGTTCTGCCATTGGAGACCTCCTCCTTTGCGGAAAGAGTTCTCCACATCTCCCAAGCAAGCCCAGAGACGCAGATCCCAAGGCAGAGCGCCAGAAGAAGCGGCCAAATCAGCAGTAGGGCCAAACCGACCACAGCGATTTCGGCAGCCCGCTGGCTCAAACGCTTTAGAAGCTGAGCTTGACTAATCCACAAAACAGGACGGGTAAGGTTTAGCTCCGGAAACCTTGTAGTAAAAACGGGTATGTTAGAAGCTTGACTGTCGCGCATCATCTTGATCCAATTCTGCTTCAGACTGTTCCGGTGTGGTGATGAGGTTGCGCAGGCAGCCGAAAAACGTGGTGTTCCAAGGCGCGGTGGCCCCGTCCGCCAGCGTTGAGCGACTGAACTCGTTGTTGAAGGTCAGCTGCATGCCGGCTCGTGTCGCAACGATAGCAGGCGCTGACGTTGAGATCTGATCCACGGTAAGCCCCCGGTAGATTCATTATCCGAGAGTTTGCCCAGCACGCTTTAATCTGACCTGCGCACAATTATTAAAAATTGATACAACGCAGCAGCGAAGCTGCATTTGTTCCTTGCGAGTAAAAAATTCTAGACACGTTGGTTTCCAGATGATTGATGAGATCTGAATAATTTGCTTGCGATTTACTGGCTTTGGCATGAGTTTCACGAGACCGCGGTGGAGACGGTTCTGTAACTCTCAGTGAGCGCAGGTCTCTCGGAATTTTTAAATTTTGTGCAATCTTTCCTGATGTACCTGAGCGTCAGGCAACCGGTAGTTTTCCTGACTGCTACTGAAACTCGATCTTTTCCAGTTATCACTTGAAGGTAACGCTAACATAAGTGAATATGTCTTGGCCAATTTCTCATTGCCTATTGATTTCAATGGGATTGCTGATCATCATTAGTGATCAAGTTGAGCCTTTCCGGGGTCATACTGATCAAATGATAGAGCTGGCGCTGATGAAATCCTCGCCTGAGCAACCTGCATTGGATTTGGATCAACGCATCGCGGAGGCTGAAAACACCTTCGCGATGCTCACTCACCTAATCCTGAAGCTCTCCTTTCAGGAGCAGGACGCCAGCGAGGCGGAGAAGGCTCTCGGCGCCTGTCTGGAGAGGCTGACGCGTCTCCGGCTCCAACGGGCTGTCCTACCAACGCCGACCGGCTGGTAGCCTCACGAAGGAAGTCATGGAGAACTTCTGGGCGACCTTGGATCACCTCATTGACGAGGCAGAGGAGCGGCGTACCAAGCAGATGCTGCACATCGCCACTTTATTGGCGGGGGACGAAGACACGACCGAAGTCGAGGCGGAACTGCGCCAGATCGAGAACCTTCTGATGCGGATGCGCGCCCACCGATCCGCTGAGCCATCGCAGAGGAACGAGGTGTTGGCGGCAGGCTGATGATGCGATCGATCTCGGCTAGAAGGGGGTGAGCATGAACACGAACTGGATCGACGACGTACTGCGCTTGAACGCCCGTATTGTCGCCACGCGGACCATAGTCAGCGCTCAGGGCGATCGTATCCTTGAAATGCTCGAAGCGCGTGAGGATACCTCCCTCGCAGAGGCTCTGTTCAAATCCTACGGGCGACAACTTGCCTACCTGCGCATGATGCAGGCTGAACTGCTTCAGCAACCAGAAGCATCGAAATAAGGACATGTCGCAAATTCGTAGCGTTTGCTCCGCGTTTATCATGCAGCCTGCATCGCGATTGCCAGTTTAGACGACGTTCTGATTGTGCGAACAGTCTCTTGGTACCCGCGCCACCCACTTAGCTACCGCGATATCAAGAACAATTTTGGAGGCTCCGTAAACGCGCTTACGCAAATAGTCAGAGCGAGCGTCGCAAATCATGCTTCCTGATGCTTTACACGCGTCAAATAGCTTCATGGTGACGCTTAAATCTATCTATTTTTCTACTAAACCATTGATCCCACTCATCCTAAGGCGGATGCGAGCGCTAGAATTTCACCGCTAAATGAGCCATTCGGAATTGAGGTGGGAAGCGTTTATAGAGGGCGTATGCAGATCCGATACAAGGTCCTCTAAAGTTCCGCGTGAGGGCTCCTGGCAGCCACCTGCGGAGGAGAACGCCACTAGCGTGTAGGCCGCAATCAACTGCGCGACAGCCGGGTCCACGTGCTCGCCCAGCAGGAGCTGAACGGCTTGGCTTGCCCCCTCGGCGGCGGCCAACAAAGCCTCATCCTGGAAGAAGGCGTGTTCCGGCACTTCGACGCTCATTGTCCCTTGCCTTTGCTGTCAGCACGTTGGCAGGCGTCTGAGCGCCCGCTGCCCAACAACATCGGTGGACTGCCACGTCGTCGCGCTGCGTCGCTCAGTCGATGTCCGTTCAAGCTGCAATACTGGGACGCCGGCAGGGCTCGTGCGGCTGCCCTAGAAGTTCAGGCTGCGTAGCGTGCTGCCAACTCATTGCATTACGGCGCTCGATCAGCTCCATGATGGCGTTCACCGTTTGACGAAGGCGGACCCTGGTCATCGTGGCTTCGCCCTTTAGAGCCGGGCTGATCGCCTCGAATAACAGCTCCTCCTTGAACGCATGCTCGGTGAGGATCTCCTCGACCTCGTGGCGAACAGGATCGAGAAACTCAACGCCAAAGCCGTCCGCTTCGCGCCGAGCGATGCGGCACGCACGCGGTAAGCTGCTCATACCGATCGAGAGATCAAAGTTCGCCGGTATGGAGCTGTGCTTGGGCGTACGCACGAAGCTGCCGTGGGTTGAGATATCTGTAATCACACAAGGGATTGGAGTGCTTGAGCGCGGCACGAAGATACGGGCATCTAAATTGCATTGTTGCCGTGGAAGGCGCCTCCGTTCCAACATTGCACATCTCCAAAATGTTGCCAATATACATCAGCTTCACTCTAATATCCGGGCCGATTTATTAATGACGAGTAAAATTTCACAGCTAAATAAATCGGGATGCGTACGGAACTTTTTAGAGGGTGGCACACCCGACTTCACGTTGCGAACCATGAACGGGCGCAAAGCATGCTCCGTAAACCTCAACAACGAACGTAGTCCAAGTTGCCTCAACCCCCGATCCGGAAGTTCGAAGCCGTAACGGGGTTTAGTGTGAGACGCTGCTCGGCCTAATTCCACCACCGGTACCGCTTCTGCCCAGCCGCGGCGAGGCGTCGTCGCCGCAAGCGATGCGCCGGCTAATCCGCTGCTTACGAGGGCCAAGGGCGCAGGCTTCGACGTGAAGGTGAGGGCGGCCGTACCCTGGGTACTAATAGCTAGGAGGGTACATCGCATGTGTGCCTCTGGTGTTCGCAGGTCAGTCCCGGATCGGCCCGTGCCTTCGTATCGAGTCCCGAACCGCCGCTCGTCCGGCTGGCTCCATCGAGCTGCGAACGACAACCCCGTACCGCATGTAGCGCCGTATAAGTTCGCCCTGCTGCTTACGGGTACGGCGCTGGTTGGCTCTCTCTCCCTTCTCGCGGCGCTATCCCAGGCGTGATCGCGCCCGCTCCGACGATGTCGGCTGCTGCCACAACGATCGGCGGGTGCGTCGCACTCATGGGACGGCTGCGTCGGCGTAGGTATTTCGCCACGCGGCAGAACGCCGAACCCGTAGGCTGACTGATCGTTATGTTGATCGCGGACCGGCCACCACGCTCGGGAGGGGGAGCTTTGCTCGCCCAGCGCGATGGTCGGTCTGCATCAGCCCTCCCCCGCCTCAGCTTCCGCCCTTATCCCGCAAGGCCGCTCGAAGGTCCGGCAGCGCCGCAATCCCAATTGCGATCCGCCGTGCTTCGTCCTTCGACATGCGCTCAGCCATTGAGGCTCGGCGCTCAGCGTCGGCGCAGTAATAGACGTAAGCGACCGCAAAGCCGTTCGCGTCCTCGATGCGGAACGCTTCCTCAAGCTCGACGGCGGTCCAGGGTGCGGGGAAGCGGCGGGTCGTTAGGCCATCACCCATGCCAGCACCAGGATGGCGCTCAGGAAAATCCCGTAAGTCAGCACCACGGCGGCAATCTCGCGGTGCCGGCGCAAGACGGATGGTGTGAGCAACATGGAATGGGACCAGGAGCGGATGCGCTCCTCAATGTGCCCCTGCTACCCCATCGATTTCATGCTTAAAGGCTGTGGAACAAACCAAAAACATCTTGCGTGGCGCAGCAGTCACATAAGGGTGGGTACGGGACTTTGGCCCACCCGCAGGAGCCCGCCTTGTGCCTCTCGACAAGGATCAGATTAGCGCTCGCCTGGATCACTGATCGCTCCAGCCACCGCTGCCGTCAGAGCCGCAGTCATCATGCCGATGAAGGTCGCGGTGATCATCTCTCAGGGCCCTTTGAGGTGTGACGTGGACGCATCAAAGCGTCCGCACCCGCATATGTCCAGCTATTCGTTTACGGAACGTTAACCGTAAGGTGGACTCCTGATTGCCGTATGAAAGATAGCGTCTTGCGACTAGATTTGCGCTATCAAACGGGCAGATTGCATCATGGCAGAGCTGATTGGATTGGCATCCACGAAGGGCGGCGTGGGTAAAACCACCATCGCGCTGAACCTTGCGGCGGTGATGGCGCGCCGGGGTGATCGCGTCCTCGTGCTCGATGCGGATCCCGCCGGCCATGCTGCTGCAGTTGCCGAGATCGGCGCGCTGCCGTTTCCGGTCCAAGCTCTCCTGCTTGAGGAGGTCGAGGCCAAGGCCGTCGCTGCCTGGACGAAGGCTGTCCGCTCCACGGATGTCGACTTCGTCATCCTCGACGCGCCTGGAGCGCTCGGGCCAGCGTTCGGTGCGGTGCTCGCAATCGCGGATCTTGTGTCGGTCCCCGTGGGTGCGAGCATGCTCGACATCCGGGGAGCGGCCGAAACGGTTGGGATCGTGCGCCGACACCGGAAGGCCGGCGGGAGAGGGCGCCCGGATATCCTCGTTGTGCCGTCCAGGGTAGACCGGCGCACCGGATCGGGCCGGGATGTGGTTGCGACCCTTGCCGGTCTGACCGAGCCGGTGGCACCTCCCATCACCTTAAAGGCCGTGGTTGTTGATAGCCTTTCGGCCGGTGAGGCTGTGCCGGGAGATAGCCCGTCCGGCATTGAGTTTGCCGCTCTCGCCGATGCCGTCCGTGTTCGCTTGGAGACCCTGTGATGTCCACGAAGTCCCCCACCAAGGCCGGCATGGATGCCGAGGCCGTGGCCCGGATGATGGCCGCGCAGAACGACGAAGATCAGGACCAGGTCGGCACCGTGCTTGAAGAGATTGCCCAGGCGGCACCCGCTCAACCCACGCCAGCCGAGCCTCGGGCTAAACACGACGCCCACGCGTTTGACCCCGGCAAGGTCGATGGGCGGACCCTACGCAAGACCGGCCGCGAGCCGTTCGCCACCCGGATCAAGCCAGAGACCCACGAGGCCCTTCGGCGGATCGCCTACACCCGCCGCATCACAATCGCGGAAGCCCTCGAAAGCGCTGTGGCTGCATATGATGGCAGCTAGATTTCTGGTCGCATGATAGGCGCAAGATAGAAGATTTATAGCAGTATGATACCGCTCTTCATTCGCAATAATCGGGTGGGGGCGAGATTGGACTACCTCTTCTTGGCTGTCATCTTGGGTGTCTTCTTGACCACCTTCTTGTCCGCTTCCTTGTCAGCCTGCTCCTTAGCGAGCCGAAGGGCCTTGAGGCGCACTGTCTTATCCTCGGTGGCCCGCTGGGTTGCCTCGTAATCGGCTCTGGCCTCGCCTCCTTCGCGGGCCTTCTCCAGGTGCTTCGCAGCCTTCGCTTCGCGACGATCCTAATCGCCGCTGTCATCGCTGGTCATGGTGCTCGCCTTCCTGCTGGTGATGGATCGGGACGGGGCTACCGTTGACTTAACCATGCCCGCCACGCGACATGGGATGTTAGGCTGCGTTCGCCCTTCGAGACGAGTCGTGGGCCTACCACCATTAGGGATTAGCGCCGCGAGAAAGACCTAAGCCCAAAACGCCAACGGCCCCACCCTGGCAGGGGTGAGGCCGTCGAAATTGATGAGGTCTGGGAGACCGCTTTTCAACTCCCCAGACATCATAACACCAGTCAGGAGTCAATCGGGATCGCTTCCCGAGACGATGGCGCTTTGCCTTTTGCCGGGTATCCACATCGTGGAAGCCCTTGCTTTGCCGCGGCCCAAGCAGGGCTGAGGACGATGTTTGCTGAGGAAATCCGGCGAGCGGCTGAGGTTGCGCCGCGTGTGAAACTGCCTGAAGTGGCAGCGCTGCTGTGGCGTGCCTTCGGCGCCGGGCAAGTGACAGAAACTGAAGCCGAGGCGCTGTCCAACCTCATCGAGGCACGAAAGGTCGCTCCAACGCTCATAGGAGCCCCCAGGAGGGCCGTGGGCTCGCGACCGCGCACTGATGCCTCGATGGCGCGCCGACGCCGCTGGGCCGCCTCTGGGCGGCTGCCCCCAGCCATCGCAACACGGTTCACCCTGGCAGAGACCGCCGTCCTCGCCGTTGTAGCTTGCGAGATCGTCCGGCGCGACGATTGTCGGATGTGCATCGACCACATTGCTGCGGTTGCCGGCGTGAGCCGCAGCACCGTGAAGAACGCTCTGCGACAGGCCCGCACGCTGGGTTTGCTCACTATCGAGGAGCGGGCGCAGACGGCATGGCGCAATCTGTCGAACGTCGTGCGGATCGTGTCGCAGGAGTGGACCGCCTGGATGCGGCTGGCCCGCCGAACCTTACCTCAAGGGGGAGGGGTCAAATCCGTGACCCGCACGAATACTCAAGAGCTAGAACTCCGGGGAAAGCAAAGGTTACAGCCCTCCAAGAAGCTGCCGGAACGGCAGGGTCGCCTTCAGGCAAGCGGCTCACGAAAAGCCGCGCAGGTGGCGAAGCTCGGCTAATCCATGCCGTGAGCAAATGAGAGCAGACGATCTGACGAACGAGGCTGATGGAGCGTTTCAGGGACGGTCCTTCCGTGCCGCACACTCTGATGGAGATACCCCCGATGAAGAAGCTCGCCGCTGCCACCGTGACCCTACTCATCCTGACTGCCGCACCCGCCTTCGCCATGAGCTGCTGTGGTGGAAGTAAGGGTAAGGCTGCGATGTGCGGGAAGAGCGACATGGCGATGAACCACGCTGGCATGAAGGCCAAGAAGGGCTGCTGCTGCGAAAGTATGGGCGGCAACATGAGCAAGCGAGGCTGAAGCCTATCTTGTCACGCAAGACCCTCCTCCTACACAAACGAAGGCATGGGCGAGGTGGCACCGGGGGAACTCAGGCGAAACCGGCTAAAAGGTTGGTGTCTCAGAAGTTTCCAGCAAATCAGCGGGACTCGGATTTATCAGATGTAGTTGCGGGGGCCCCACGCCATCGCGGAACGTTATCCGCACCGATATGCGTTTTGAATTTTCCCGGGAACCTTTTCGTAACCCTAGCCATTGCGGGGCTGATAAAATCCAGACGGGGAGAGCCGATGTCTGACCACGCCATCACTGACGGCCAAATTATCCCAGCCGTGAGCAAGCCGCCTCGGGACTACGCTGCTGTACTCGTTCTAGGATTTGGTGCGCTCGTGACCTTAGCTTGGCTGGGTTTACTCGGGCGTGGAGCCCTCTGGCTTATTGGCTACTAGTCACAAGGCGACGCGGTCCACTCATCGGGCCAGTACGGGGCTCCCACAGCGAGTTCAAGGAAGATCGCTAGACATGCGAGATGGACCGTGACGTAAGCGAGCATGAACGGGCCTCGGGTTTGCTCCGCGACCCCTCAATGGCGCGACTACGTAGTATCCTGCATTTACAAGGGCACTGAGCAACCCTTGAGCAACGAATGATGCAAAATCGCACCTGCCTAGGAGCCTCCCATCGCCAAGGTCGCTACCCAGACATCATTCGCCGATCCCTGTGAAAGCCGCTGAAAGGTCGACAGCACTCGGCGTAGCGGCTGCTCCCTCCAGGCCCCAGTCAAGGGCTAGCACCATGGATCCGGCGAAGAGCATGACCAGCAGCAGGTCGGTGATACGCTCCGCATGTCGCCTCTGCGTATGAATGAAAGCGCAGCCCAACGTGAAGGTCGCTGCTTCGGTTACAGCTAGGGACAAGGCCATGCTCGTTCGCTCTCTCTGATACAGAGGTAGGGAAAGCTACAGCGAGGTGCTTGGGTTCACGACCCTCCTTCTGCTCAAACGAAAGGCCGAAGGGGTGCCAAGGGGGGACAAAGGTTCAACCGGGTTGGGCGGTTGGGGTTTCGGAAGTCTGCAGCATTTTCAGCCGATCCATTCACCAACCCACATTTGATAGACAACTAGAAACACATCTGCTTTATTACTGCCCAACTATAAATTACGATTGTTTGATATATCATATTAATTATAGGATCAATTACCTTTCATTGTCCTTAAGTAAAATTTAACTGATAGGCTGCGACTCTAAGCTCTGCCCTACGAAATAATAACATCTGAATAATTTTAGGGATGGTGGCTATTAAAGGTATTGCGGCTATGAACAGAGCAGATCGAGCTTGGCTGCTAGACCGTTACATCGCTGAGGCTGAGAAGGTTGCGGAAACATTGAACCGTCAGTTGCTGGACCTGATCGAGGTGAACGGTAACGCTTGGTCAGAACGGACCCGCCTTGCTGACCTGAACGAGAAGCTGCTCGACCTGCGGTACGAACGTGCGGCGCTCGATAGTGAGTATCCGGCGATCCCTCTCCTAATGTGTGCCTGAGCCAACCTGATGGGCCTGTCGCAAACGTTCGTCGGTCGAAATAATCTTCTCTGAACAAGGCGTTGCAACGCCTACGCATCGCCTGCTTGCCCGCTTCACCGAAGCCAGTGAAGCTGTCTGACGGGGTCAACACCCTCTCATCGAACCAGGGTGCACCCACGCTGAGAGCATATTTTGCTGCGGCAAAAATCTTTGCGACAGGCCCCGTGAACACGGTCCCTACCGCTGAGCGGAACCTGTCACCATCTGGCTCCGCTCGGCAGGCCAACCGAAATGCTGATTACATGGCGATCTCGTACCGAGGGCAAGGACATTCCTGACATCAGCATATGAGAAGATGAACTATGTCAGACTCGCGATCCTAGGTCAGCGTCTGAAGCCACGCGAAGTGCGTGCATCTGTAGCATCACGCTCTCAACGGCCGCTCGAGTGTATTCCTCGATGAGCTCCTCTAGAATCTCCATCCCCCGAAAGCGCTGTGCCTCGCCTTGCAGGTTGACCCCCAGCAGATCGATGAGATTTTGGACCTGAGCGTCACCTACGCTCTTGCCGTGCATGAGTGTCGCTAACTCTTCGCCATAGAGCTCACCAGCCTTGAGGCCGGCGGCTCGCCACCGGTCGCGTTCAGCATCTGTCATGGCCAGTCCTTAGCCTGCTCCGTAGCCGCCCTCCTTATTGGTCGGGTGCTAGCTCGGCGAGTGGTCGTCGTATCCTCCCGTTTCCGGGCCTTTGTCCTCAGGAGGCTCGACGCGACCAGGTGAAGTCGGGCCGGCATCTGCAGGGTCATCCGTTACCTGGGGCGTGACCAGAGGCTTACCCTTCGGCGGGACGTTGAGGACACCGGATAATATCTTCGCCTTCGAACTCACAGCGCTTTCCCTCCGCATTGCCTATGCAAGTGAAGAGGCAGAGCCGCGTCCCGTCCCCTATGAGTTGAGAGCGCGTATGGGCCATCAAGGATTGCTGCCGTTACCGCTGAAAGGATTACGGCAACGCTCTCGGCAAAGTTCAGCGTCGTACAGTGGATAAGCCTACCCTGATAAATGACTTTGAACATCGAGGCTTGATTATTGCGCACCGTCACGTCTTAGAGAGTGATCATTTTTTCTGAAGGAGATCACCACATGGACGAAAGCACCCTGAACATGCCGACTGACCACATTGAGCTGACCGCAGACATCGTGTCAGCCTTCGTGTCGAACAATCCTGTTCCGGTAAGCGAACTGGCCAACCTTCTTACCAGCGTACACACTGCTCTCAGCGGCCTTGCTGCGGGCGGATCAGCGGCGTCGCAGAAGGACGAGGTCGAGAAGCCGACGCCGGCGCAAATCAAAAAGTCGATTACTCCGGGCGCACTCATCAGCTTCGAGGACGGCAAGCCCTACAAGGCACTACGCCGGCATTTGACACTTCGCGGCCTGACTCCCGAGGCATATCGAGCGAAGCACGGCCTCTCTGCCGACTACCCGATGACCGCAGCTAGCTACTCGGCTCAGCGCTCTGAGCTCGCACGCGCTCTGGGGCTCGGCAACAGCCGGAAGAGTCAGACCAAGGCTGCGGCAAAGGCCGCAGAGCCGGAGGAGACTGTCTCGGCGGCTTCCGCTGAAGCGAAGCCGAAGCGCGCTGGACGGCCGCGCAAGGCAGCTGCCGCAGAATGACCTGGATGAGAGGCGGCAACTGTTAGGCTGCCGCCTCTGGCTACGGACTACGACGAAATGAGCTTGGGCCGGGCAACCGCTTGCCGACCCTGAGGTGTCCTCGCTCCTGCTGCCACCATGTGGGGGATAAATGCAGAACCCATTTCTCGGGCGACACATAACGCTGCTACGCTCCAGCTCCTGATCCGGAGCACCCAGGCGATGCGCTCACTCAACTTTGTTCTGCCCATCATCCTCGGCCTCGCAGCTCCGACGTTCGCCCAGACGCCAGCTCCTTCGGCTGCGCAAAGCGCTCAGCGTGAGCGAATGAAGAGCTGCAACGTCGATGCGGGATCGCAGAAGCTGGCCGGCAGCGCGCGGAAGGGCTTCATGGCTGACTGTCTCGCCGGCAAAACTGCAACGCCGGCCAAGGAGCTGACGCCTCAGCAGGCCAAGATGAAGAGCTGCAACGCTGACGCCTCGGCCAAAAGCTTGAAGGGGTCCGAGCGCAGAACCTTTATGAGCACCTGCTTGAAGGGGTGAAGCTGAGCGGCGGCGCCCATTCCAGCGGGTTGCCTACGTGTCCGCCGGTCTTGGGGCGAAACTGCCCGGCCGCGATCTACGCGCGGGTACTCTCACCCGCGCTCTGCTGTCCCGGCCGTACTGGCGACCGTGGCCTGAGACCGGTCTCTGCAGTGGATAACCCTTCGTTAACCATGCGGTTGGCACTCCTTGCTGAAGCCATCAGCGAGTCTGAAGATCGATGAACCAGAAGCGACGGGTTCGCCCGGATTTTGATCCCCTGACCGAAGCGCAGCTGATTGCCGGGCGCACAACTGCCCGACGTGTCCTACTTCAGCCATCGGCCGACCAGAACCTTGGTGAACTGTTGAACGCGATCGACCACATCGCTGAGGTGGCCACAGGCGAGCGGAGTTTCTTACATCTGAAGCCGAGCCTGGCGACGGTGAAGCACTGAGCGTTCAGCCAGGCTGAGAAAACACTGCGGCCGAGCGTGACCGCCTGTCCGAGGCCGATCGCGTACTTCGAAAGGGTGACGCCAGCCTGCAGGACATTGCCGCCGAGCTGCGCAAGCTAGACAACAGCCAGGCAGATCCCATCACGACGGGAACCTCATCGGGAGCCCGATGAGCTTCAACCCGTCTCAAGGCATGAGATCCAATTCATCCGCCAATGGACTGACACCCATCGCGGGTCATTGGATCCCGGGTACGACCGGCGTCAACGCGAGTCGTGAAGAGTGTCCGCTTTCGAGTACGACTTGGATCCGTCAATATGGCGGGGTTGGGTCGGATGCAGACGGCGCGTTTTGTCTGGAAAACGAACGATAACCTGACACATCGTTCAGGTTGCTATCGGCCCTTTGCAGAAGGCCGGAAGGTCCGGTTGTAGGCTGCTCGGTGAGCCCGTGCCCCAGAGCTGCGAATGAGCACCGTGTAAGACTGCTTCTGCCCGTCCATAGGAACCTCGCCTTTAGCGACTTTAGGAGTCGCTCGCATCGCTTCGTGGCAGATGTCCGCGGGGGCTGCGCATTTGGTCCCAACTGCCTCGCGCTTCATGGTCCCATCGTGGAAAATCAAAGAAGTAGCGTACCAGTCCAGCCTCCTTCCGGCAGATTTCATGAGCCGAAAGCAATTGACCGATTGTTTGTTTCAGATCGCAGGTCCTGGTCTGTCAACGACGATCCTCTTCACACCGCTCTGTACAAAATGATACAATAAGGGAGAGTTCGACTTTTAAAAATCTATCTATTACGGATGGTTGGCTGACGCATTGGCCGAGGGCATGGCCCGGGAGGGTACATGCTCAATCCATTCATTCAAAAGCTTGGACGTCGTTTCGTACTCTCAGGAGCCGAGGAAACAGCTCTGTCGGAAGCGAGTGCACGTCTTCGTGATATCCAACCCCGAACTGAGCTCATCTCAGAAGGGGAGGTGCCGGATCATGTCCACTTGATCCAGAAAGGCTTCGCCGGCCGCTATAAGGTACTCCCGAGCGGTGGGCGGTCAATCGTTGCCTTCCTCATCCCGGGAGACTTCTGCGACCTGAACGTATCGATCCTCGGTGAGATGGACCACTGCATCGGAACGATCAGCGCCTGCGACGTGGTGCGGATCCCGCGCTCGGTCATCAACGACCTCACCGACAAACACCCGCTCCTCAATCGCGCCTTACAATGGGCTGGCTTGGTCGACGAGGCGATCCTGCGGGAGTGGCTGGTGAGCATGGGTCGTCGCTCTGCAGATCAGCGGGTCGCCCACCTGTTCTGCGAATTCTTGATCCGCCTTCAGACGGTCGGCCTAGCAACAGAGAACAGCTACCACTTCCCTTTGACCCAAACTGATCTGGCCGACGCAACGGGGCTCTCGAACGTCCACATCAACCGGGTGCTGCAGGAACTGCGACGCCTGAAGCTGGTCGTGTTCAAGGAGCGGCGTGTCACCCTACCCAACGTGGCGGCCATCCAAGCCTATGCCGGTTTCAACCCAAACTACCTCCACCTGCATCCGAAGGCTCCGCCTACCCGCGCTCTGTGAGGTACCCGACCGTTCGCAACGAGCAGGAAACTTCACCCATTTGTTAAACATTTCGTCGGGGCAGCGCCTATAACATAGCGCATCGCGGCCATACCCCCGGCCTTCCGCGCCTGTGAGACTCCGTGTGCTCCCGCCTGCTGCGCGTGGAGAGCCCTGTGCCTCGCTACTTCTTTGACATCCACGACGGCCGAACACTTCGCGACGACGAAGGCACCGACCTTCCGGGTCCTCAGGAAGCCGCGCGTCACGCAAAATCGGTCCTGCCCCAAATCGCAGCGCACGAGGTGCCCAAGGACGGCGAGCACCAAGCCTTCTCGGTGCTGGTGACGGACGAGGATGGGCATCCCATCTACTCGGCCGCCGTGACCTACACCGGCACGTGGCTGATCCGGTGACTGACCCCCCATCTGCCGAACCAGATGGGACACCTAACCCTTCGGGGCCTCTCGGCAGAGGCCTTCCGGGCGAAGTACGGCCTGCCTACCGATTACCCGATGACCGCTGCCAGCTATTCAGCGCAGCGCTTTGAGCTGGCTCGTACCATCGGGCTGGGTCACAATCGGAAGGGTCAGACAAAGGCGGCTGCACAAGCTGTTGCGTCGGACGAGACCGAGTCAACGGAGGCTCCGAAGCGCCGCGGTCGGAAGCCCAAAGCTGCTTGAAGCCATTAAGGCTGGGGTCAACCCCAGCCCTTTAATAGGCCGGGGTCCGGTTCCCAAGCAGCGCCCAGGCCTGTCGCACCGGCCCAAAGGATTCGGTTTTCGTTAATTCTATGAGCAGCTTAGGTCGCAAGAATTACATCTTGTTATTCAGCCTCTGCTACTGCTTCGACATTGCGGTTTAGATGCTTGAGACACGTTGCGATGAACATCACCCGCTTCATGGCTTACCAGAAACACGCGGTAATAGGTTTCGCGGGCTTCGCAGCGATCTCTGCCGTACTTACGAGCGTAGCTCTTGCTGGCTTGGGTAGCGTGGCTTACACGATCAGCCAAAAAGGTCGAACGTTCCAACCAAGCGAAACGCGCATACAGCAAGGTGGGACCATCACATTCATCAACGATGACGGTGATCTCGTGCATCATGCCTATCTTGATACTAATGAATTCAGCTTTGATACGGGAGACCAAGCGCCGGGTAGCAGGATCGACACGACGTTTGTAAAGAAAGGTACCTTCGTCGTAATGTGCGCTGTCCATCCAAAAATGAAGCTTACTGTTCGGGTGGACTGATCTTTCACTCAGGGATGCATTTTCATGGTTTCTCAGATGAGCGGCATGCCGCTGATGGTAGCGTAGAGAACTGCGTGACTCGTATAGTATATAACGAGAAATGTCGCGAGCGCAGCGCCATAGTAGGCAGGCACCAGCATGGTGCTTCGGGCTCTCACTGCGACACGCGCATCGTCAGCAGCGATACCGAGCAGCACGACGATGATGCCGGAGTGACCGATCGCATCGACCTTGCCGAACTCGAACACCGCCGAGACGAAGACCGCGGTCAGGATGATCGCACTCATCCGGCGCACCAGTGGGGTCCAGATCAGCGCGAAGGCGAGGGTGAACTCGATCACGCCGGCCGCATTCATGAACAGCTCGTTCGAAAAACCCATTGTCATCTCGGGCTTGGCTGCCAGCAGCGGATCGGTCCAGTGCGGGTAGGCCCACTTCTCGACGGAGGCCCACATCAGGGTGACGGCGGCGCTCAACCGCACCACGTCGAGGGGACGCAGGCCAAACAATGTGCGGTCGAAGCTGACGAGTGTCAGGTAGGCGGCAATGCCGAGGAAGACTGGGTAGTCGGCCAGGTGGAAGGCGCCGTAGTTCCAGGTGGCAAAGCCGAACAGGAACACGATGCCAAGGGCGGCGAGGGGGAGCGTCTGCTTCCAGATCAGCATCGTCGCGATGCCGAGCTGCAGCCACGGGATCCAGGAGAGGTCGGTCTTCAGCTCAGGTGTGAGAATGATACCACCGAGGTTCCAAAGCGACACGAAGAAGAAGCCCAGCGTGGCTCGGACCAGCAGGGTCGTGTCCGCCCGCAGCCGAGCCGTCACCCGGTCGAGAGCGTTGAGCAGGTACGTTCCGAGCGGTGTGCCTTCCATCAGGCAGCCGGCCATCAGGCATACGAGGGACAGGCCGACGAGCCACTCGAACTCGGCACAGAGCACCTGTTCGAGACCACGTGGCTGGCCAGCCACATCGTAGGCGCAGAACCACTTCACGTGCGCACTCGCGCTACCAACCCCCAGCAGCATCAGAGCCACAGACAGGCATACCGCCAGCCGTGAGGGGAGCCAGCTGGGAGCAAGCAGACGCATGAGGAAGTGCTCGAGGGTACGTAGGCGGGCACCTGCCCGCCTCAGTAGTTTCCTCCAAAGTTCCCTTGGACGCTAATGAATTGTTAACCAGCCTTTGAGGATGGTTAACCCGCCCGGCACCCTTTGCTTAATCCCTGCCTGCGAGAAACAGGCAGGGAGATGCGAATGGCGGTTCTGAGCTTTGTGTGTCTGGTATCAGGGGTCATTTCGGCCGGCGTCGCCGCGCAGCAGCCTCGGCAACAAGCTGTCCTCGAAAGCATCGGCGGCGGCCTATTGATCGGGGGCCTATGCCTGCTTGGAGCAGGGCTCCCGCTATTCCGCTGACGGTCGTACGCTCAGCCTGCGTTTGTCGCGGCTTGGAGCCGCGTCGTGCGTGGCGACGCTTGGAAGCTTTGGGTAGACCCGGCGTCTCGGCATTGAGTCGGATAGAGGACGGCATGCACGACACGGCACAGCGCACTGCCGAGTTTCTGGCCCTCGCTGTCGAGAACGCTGAGCTGCGCCAGCAGCTCGCGGAGGTTCAGGACCAATGTGTGGAGCTCGCCGTCGACGCAGGCGAGCTGCACGCCGAGATTGAGGCCCTACGCGCCCGGCTGGCCCAGGCCGAGCAGGACCGGGACGCCTGGCGAGCCGAGGCCGACCAGGGCCTACGCACGGGCTGAGGCTCCCCGACATCAAACATGTTGACACGAAACGGAGGCATGGCCGTCAAATAGGCGCCACTCTCCAGCTCTAAGCCTCGTCCTCACGCAGAAAGCGGAGCACTGCCATGACGCGCAGCGACCTCGATGGGCGCGCTGAACTAACGATCTGGCCTGGGCACAAGCCGGCCCATACGGCTCACGGCCGAGAGTTTCCTACTCTGCGAGATGCCCTTACCGCTGCGGCAGATGCGATCAGCACCAGCGATGCGCAGCCTTGGATCGTGACAGAACAGGGCGACATCCTCTCACCCAACTGGATCCGCGCGAACGTGGGCCTTGCACGCGGACACTAGGCGAGCGGATCGTTGAAGAGAGCACGTGCCTTCCCTTTGGCCGTCCGAGCCAGCCACGGTATTTACCTCTCGCGCGACGCAGATGCAGGCTTGGCCTCGCTCACGTCGCGCAACCCGCCGCTTCGGGATTTGGCGAGTAGCTGCAAGTTGGGTAGGGGCAGGGGACGCCTTCGGACGACTTTGCCTGCCTCCGACTCTAGCACCTAAAAGTGCAGATTTGCACGTTTGCGCTCTGACGCTTGGGATCCGTTCGTACAATCCCTGTCCGCTTAAGTTACCGTCCGTTGGATCGTCGCGGCCCACACGGACAGTCCTTCCGGCAAGCTCAAGGTGTCCGTGCGGGCATGCTCTCACGGACAGGATTTTCTGCCTGAATAAGTAGTGCGAACCATGGGGTGCTTTCCGCTTTCGGCCCCAACCCGGTCGTAGATCGATGCCTCACTAAGCTGTCTCCAAGCAGAAGTTCCCAGCGTATGAGATAAGTAAATAGAAACCTAGACTACTCTTAAAGTAGCAGAGGCTACTTCTGACACATAAGTTTCTTGTTACTAAGCTTTGTCATCTGACCAGCCATGTCCCGACATATGATAGGGCAGCTGAGTAGATGGAGCGTCCCCCCTCGTCGGTAACCATTACCGTGAAGGCTTGATGCTCACCATCTGCTGGCACTGCACCCGCCGCGATAAGAGGCAAAAGTTTTTTCGCCTCCTGAGCAGCCTCATCCGGACCGGCGAGTTCCGTCCCTTCTTCATCGCGCGTCATTACACGATCATACGTGTCAAAGAAGTAGCGAGGCACAGGGTTCTCCGAATGCATTTGGCAAGAGCACATAGGTCTCACAAACGCACGCGCCAGGGAGGAGAAACGCATTTATCCCGACACTGAAACCACGGGATCAAACAGCCTATTAAGTGCTTTCCTTCACCCGGACAGCTCGATTGGTGATGCGGCTGCTTGTCATCAGGTGCCTTTCAATTCAGATCCGAGGTGAAGATATCGGGGATTGAACTCTGCGAAGGCTGTAAGCGCTTTGACGTTCAAGATGTTTGCACGTTTATCTCTAAATTCTAGCAGCTTCTCACTTCTTAATCTCTGAAGCATACGATTGACGTGAACCGTAGAAAGTCCGGTTGCGTCGCCAATATCAGCTTGGGTTAAAGGCAGATCGTAACTATCCTCTTCAGATAGACCGACAGCTTGGAGGCGCAGCAAAAACTCGCAAAATAGATGTCCAACCTGTTTTTCAGCTGAGCGGCACTTCGCTGAGATGAGCCATTCACGCAAGATGCCCTCATCTAACAGGCTCATCCAACGAAAGCCTTGATCCAAAATAGGATAGCTCGAGAGGGTATTACTTAGTGCTTCACGTGGTATCTGGACTATTTCGCAATCGCTGAGAGTTCGGACTGAGTAGTCGACGGATCCGAGGAGGTGTGCGTTGAGATCGCAAAAATCTCCTGGGATTAGGAAGCCCAAAATCAGACGAGTACCGTCAGCTAAGGCTTTGTAGCGACAGGCAAACCCACTGTGAATGAGGTGCGCATGGTCAGGAGCATCTCCTTCTAGGATGAAGACATTTCGAGCGCGGACGGGTGCGACGTAGGCGTTTAGGCTCTCAAGAGCTGCCCGATCGGCTTTGGAGATTGTGAAGCGGCGTTCGAGCTTTTTTATCAGGGGGGCAAGCATGTTTTTGGGTGCGTCGGTAGGACATGATCGGTGCTATAAATAGGTCGCAACCAAAAACATCAAGTCGATATCTAATTGGCAATTGCTATTACAAATTGTTTTGATGAGGGCGTCTCGATCTTATGTTAATATTCAAACTTGTTATTCCTATATAAAGCCACAGATGATTTATTTAGAGTATGTTTTCAATGAACGCGACGATTATCGATCATAACTTAGGACCAAAGATTTATTTAAAAATATTACAAAAATTGCAAATTTGCAACTGTAGTATTGATTATATATTATTGCTCGAGATAAATAAGTTTATACGGAAATTTTCCATCTAGTAGATTTATATGTAATTCAGCGATCTGAATTATGAATTCATATTGGCAGGCGGCGAGCCTAAATCTCTCGTACGTCTGTTTTCTAACGTACAATTCCCAGGCGCGGCTTTTCGAATGACCAGCAAATACATGTTGCAAACTTGTCAAATGGATCGAGCTTGAAACGAAGATTGCACGCCCGGTCCTCCCATTATATTTTCATTAACCAACTGTGTTATTAACTTCGATCATATCACGAATTGGTGACTCGGTCGATGATGTGGATTGAGGCAGTCAACGCTGACGAAATTGAAGGGCATGATAAGATCCGGAACGGACTTATAAGTCCATTCCGGGGACTTGTTCTCTCATCGACGAGCCTGTTTGCATTGCTATGCGCCACCTCTGCGCAGGCGCAATCAAGCTCCCTTGTTGATGTCTGTGCGGGTCTCAGCGTTAAGCTGCCTCATCTGACATCACCAGCGCCGATCACAAATTCATTCAGTCTCGTAAATGGACTGACGTCGACGCTCACCGGTCTTGTCGGCGACATCAACCAGGGGATTATTGCCCCCCTTTCTGATGTCACCCTGCGCGTGGGTGTTCTCGACGCAAACGGTAATCTGATCAGCGCCAATAGTCCTAGCGCTTGTAACCTGAGCGCTTCAACCCTGACCCTCAATTCTAATAAGGGACTTGCAATCGGTGGTGGCCGCATCACTGGTCTGGGTAGTCTCACCGGTACAGTGGCAAACGCGGGCGACGTCACATCCATCGCGCTTGGCAGTGGCTCTGCCACTGCTGCGGCGAAGACTGACGCCATCGCACTGGGATCAAGTGCCAGCGTGACCGCCAATCAAGCGCTCGCGATCGGTTTGCGCGGTAGCGTCAGTGCCGATGATGGCATTGCACTCGGCACCGACGCGCGCAGTACGGCCGTTGCGGCTCTCGGCCTCGGTGCACGAAGCAACGCGAGCGTTGCAGGCGCTGTGGCGCTCGGAAGCAGCTCCATTGCAAACCGCGCGGGTCTGTCTGGAGCGGCGGAAAGTTTCAGTGGCGTCACGGTTGCGTCGACCAGCGGCGCGGTGTCGGTGGGCGACGCGGGTACCGAGCGGCAGATCGTCAACGTCGCGGGTGGGACCAAGCCAACCGATGCCGTCAACCTACGGCAGCTCTCCAGTGTCGGCAGCAATCTCGCCAATGGACTTGGAGGCGGTGCCAAGTTCGATGCCACCACCGGGCTGTTCACGGCGCCGAGCTTTACCGTTCAAGGCAGCTCCTACAACAACGTCGGTGGGGCCCTCGGTGCGCTCGACCTTCGCCTGACTGGCAACACCACAGCAATCTCGACTACGGCAGCGAACCTGCAGATCCTGCAAGATCAAGTCACCGGCCTGCCCAACCACGTTCAGCAGGATGCTGTCACGCGCGCACTAACAATTGGAAAAGGAACCGACGGAACGCTCCTTAGCATTGCAGGACTGAGCGGAGACCGTCGCTTGAGCGGCGTTAGTGCCGGGATCAACGGCAACGATGCGGTCAATCTCACGCAGCTGCGCGCCTCGGGTCAGTCCCTGGCATCATCCCTGGGGGGCGGTGCCAGCTTCGATGCTGTGACGGGCAGCTATCAAGCTCCAGGTTACAGCATCGGCGGGACCTCATACGCTTCGGTCGGCGGGGCTCTCGGGGCTCTCGATACCCTGTCGGTGCAGTACGTCCCCGGCAGCAACGGCACGGCGACCGCTTCGATCGACCTCAGTAAGGGCGGCATGCTTGGCGCCGTTGGCATCCATGGCTTGGCGCCCGGCCTTGTCGCCAGTGGCTCAGGAGACGCCATCAACGGTGCGCAGCTCTACGCCACCAACCAACAGGTTGCCTCGAACACCGCGGGTCTTACCAGCCTGCAGAACGTCATCGGCAGCAGCTCCCTCGGCCTCGTCAGCCAGGATCCGACCAGTCGCACCCTGACCCTCGGCGCGGCCACGGATGGCACGCGCGTCAGCGTCGCTGGGACGCTTGGTGCGCGTCAGGTCAGTGGGATCGCATCCGGAACCGTCAGTGCAAATTCGACGGACGCCGTGAATGGAGCGCAGCTCAACGCGACGAACCAGGCGCTAGCGGGCAACGCTGCGGCCGTCACCAGCGTACAAGGCCAACTCACGAGTACGACCACCAACCTCAACGCCTCACTCAGCACCTTGCAAGGTCAGCTCGGGACGACGGCGACGTCGTTAGCGAGTACCACGGGCGATCTCACCACCCTGCGCTCCGGCGTGCAGAACGGGACGATCGGTCTCGTACAGCAGAACGCAATCACCCGCGATCTCTCGGTCGGCAGTGGTAGCGATGGTGGCCGGATCAACCTTGCCGGGACCTCAGGCCCTCGACAGGTCACAGGGGTTGCCGCCGGTAGCGTTGCAGCCAGCTCGACCGATGCGGTCAATGGCGGACAGCTCTCAGCGACGAACCAGGCCGTGGCCGGCAATGCCGCCGGTCTTGCCAGCCTCCAGGGTCAGGTGAGCACCCATACGAGCGAGATTGCCAACAACACCGCGAACCTGACCACGCTTCAGAGCCAGACCACGACGAACTCGAGCGGTCTGGCCAGCACCGCGAGCAGCCTTGCCAACCTGCAGATTGGACTAGCCAACGGCAGCGTGGGCCTCGTGCAGCAGAATGGCGTTGCCGGAGCCGTCACGGTTGCCGGCGATACGGGCGGGAGCCTCGTCAGTGTTGCCGGCCGGAGCGCCGATCGTCGTGTGACCGGCGTTGCTGCCGCAACGGGCGCTAACGATGCCGTCAACCTGGCGCAGCTCAACACCATCGTGGCAGGGATCGGCGGCGGTGGCGTAACGGCGCTCGCCAGCAACAATCTCTCGGGTCTTACTTTGCCACAAGCGATGGGGCGCGATGCTGTCAGCCTCGGCTACGGCTCCCTGGCCACAGGTACTCGCAGCGTCGCGCTCGGTGCAGGCTCAATCGCCGATGCCGCCGACACCTTGTCGGTCGGAACCGCGACTGCAACGCGCCGCATCGTCAACGTCAGCGATGGGACTGTATCCGCTAGCTCAAGCGATGCCGTCACCGGGCGGCAGCTCTACGCGGCTAACGAGGCCCTGGCACTGACCGCTGGCCGGGTCGCAAGCGTGCAGGGAGGGCTCGCCAGCCTTGGCCAGGCCTTGGGTGGGGGTGCTGGCTTCGACGCTGCCACCGGAACGTTCACGGCCCCCACCTTCACGGTTGCCGGGCTCAGTTATGGCACCGTCTCAGGAGCCATCGGGGCCCTCGATCAACGTACAGGCCTGAACAGCACCGACATCGCGGCCCTGCAGCGCGCCAGCTCAGCCAATGCCGTCACGGTCACGAGCCTCCAGGGACAAGTGACGACGAACACGGCCAACCTGACGGGCGTGACGGCGAACCTGACCAGTCTGCAGTCCGGCATCGCCGGTGGTACCCTAGGGCTCGTGCAGCAGGATCCGACCAGCCGCAACCTCAGCGTCGGCGCGGCCACGAACGGCACCCAGATCAGCTTGTCCGGAAGCGCGGGTAATCGGCGCGTTACGGGCGTCGCCAGCGGCCTCAGCGCCAACGATGCCGTCAATGTCGGCCAGCTCAACTCAGCCTTGACGAACCTAAGCACCGGCAGTTCACCGGGTGTTGCCATCAACGGTCAATCCGGCCTGCCGATCGCTGCGGCCACGGGGGGCGACGCTGTTGCCTTTGGATACGGCGCCTCGGCAGGCGCAACGCGCTCGGTCGCGCTCGGCAGTGGCTCGGTGGCGACGCAGGCTGATACGGTCTCGGTTGGAGCCGCAGGAACTGAGCGCCGCATCGTCAACGTGGCCGGTGGCACGATCGCAGCGGGTTCCACCGATGCAGTCAATGGAGGGCAGCTCTACAGCACCAATCAGCAGGTGGGCACGATCTCGACCTCGCTGACCGCACTGCGGGGCAGCTTGGACGATGGCACGATCGGTCTCGTGCAGCAGAACGTCACCAGCGGCAACATCACGGTGGCGGCAGGCATCGGCGGCAGCGTCGTCGATCTCAACGGCTCACAGGGCACGCGGAAACTAACCGGACTCACCGCTGGCACGACCGGCAGTGATGCGGTGAACGTTGCTCAGCTCAACGCGGCGGTGACGGGGGTGGGCGCGCGCATCGGCGATCTGCCGCTAGCCGCGAGCAATCAGTCCGGTTTGGCGACGCCGTCCGTCACCGCACGCGATGCCCTCGCGCTGGGCCAGGGCGCAAAGGTCACGGCAGACCGCGCCATTGCTCTGGGGAATGGCTCGCTCGCCGATCAGGCCGCTACGCTCTCGGTCGGGCGTGTCGGGGCCGAACGGCGCATCGTCCATGTCGCCAGCGGCGGTTTGAGCAGTGCTTCGACCGATGCCATCAACGGTGGGCAGCTCTTTGCCACCAACACGCAGCTGGCCGGTATGCTCGGCGGCGGGGCCCGCTTCGATGCCGCGGCTGGCTGGACGGGGCCGAGCTACACCATCCGCGGCAGCACCTACGCGGATGTCGGCAGTGCCCTGAGCGCCGTCGATACGGCTTTGGCCCGGAACAGCTCGGAGATTGGTGCGGTAACGCAGAAGCTTGCCTCGCTGCAGGGCGGTACGGGCGGGGGAGGCGTTACGGTACAGCCAACGAGCACGGGCGGATCCGTCAATGTCGCGGCACAGGTTGGAGGCACGGTTGTCAACGTGTCCGGCACGGAAGGACCACGTCAGGTCAGCGGTGTCGCCGACGGCAAGGCCGCCGGTGACGCGGTCAACCTTGGCCAGCTCAACACGACGGCGCAGGCTGTCGAGACCAAGCTTCAGGACTTCCCCGTACGGGCAAACAACAGCCGGGGTGCGGCAAAGCCGGTCGCCTCCGGTACCGATGCCTACGCGAGTGGGTATGGCGCCAAGGCCATCGGAAGCGCGAGCGTCGCCGTAGGCTCCATGACCAACTCACGCGGTGTTGCGACCACCACCATCGGCAACGACAGCGATGCCATAGCCGATCGAACAACCGCGGTAGGCGCCAGCAGCATGGCGAGTGGCGTCGACAGCGCGGCCTTCGGCCAAGGAAGCCAGGCGATGGCGGCTGCCGCGACAGCAATCGGCACGGCTTCTCAAGCGACCTGGGATGGAGCCACGGCCATCGGCTACGGCGCACGGGCCGTGGCCGATCCAACGACCGCTGTCGGTTTCAACACTCTGGCCAGCGGGAACGAAGCCTCGGCGTTTGGCGCCTATGCCAGTGCGACAGGCGAGAACAGCACGGCGTTGGGTCGCTCGGCTAACACGAGCGGCGCAGGTGCTACAGCCATCGGCGTGAATGCCAGTGCTGAAGGCACTGACGGTGTCGCGCTTGGACGAGGTGCGGTGGCTAAGCAGGACAACGCGATGGCGATTGGGGCTGGCGTGACCACGACACGAGCCAACCAAGTTGCGATCGGAACCCAGCGCAACAGCTACACTCTAGCAGGTGTGGGCTCTGCTCAGAGCAGAGCTACCCAGACAGGTGCCACTACTTTCGTGACGGCTGATGCCTCCGGCAATCTCGCGACCTCCGACTATGGACCAGGCCATATCGCGAACCTGGCGAACCAAGTTGGTGCCTTGGGCGCACAGATCAGCGGCGTCAGTCAGTACGCCACTGCAACGCGTCGAGAAGCACGTCAGGGCGTTGCCGCTGCCATGGCAATGACCTCGGCCTCGATGCCTTCGCAGCGGGGTAAGACAAGCTGGACGGTCAATAGCGCCACGTTCCGAGGCGAGTGGGCCGGCGGCATCGGGCTGGCACACCGACTCGACACCGCGATACCAATCGCTCTGACCGCCGGCTATAGCTACAGCCAGGCCAATCAACAGGGCGTGCGGGCAGGCTTGGCGGGCGAATTTTAGAAAGACTGCCGCAAGATTGCTTATACCCTTACCAGAAACCAAAACCGCTGCGGTACCGTCTTTTCTTGACCGCCTGTAGCTGCCACAGACACCGAGCAGATACTTCTGCTTAAGAATATTTTATATCGGACAAAACCGAAGCCATTACGCAGCCAAAACACGGCTTCGAAGCTTCGATCTTGCTCGAAGCAGTGTGACTGGTACGCACCCAAAGACATGCTTGCATTCAGCGCATAACTTGGTGTTGTCAGGTATCCGATCCTTATGCCGACAGGCTCACCGTATGCGGCAAAGTCCGCTGCGGGTGATGAGCGCGCCCTGGCCTTTCGCTCCGGAGCAGGCGTTTCGCCTCAGATCCACAGGAGACGAAGTCAGCCTATTAGGCGCTGCGTGCTTGAGGCGGCGAGGACGCCCCTTCACCGATGTCACGCTGAAGCAGGACAACATCCAGCCAGCGTCCGTGCTTATAGCCAATCGCCTCTAAGGTGCCGACACGGCGAAAGCCGTGGCGTTCATGCAAGCGGATCGAGGCGCGATTGGTACTGTCACCTACGACGGCGATCATCTGTCTGAAGCCCTGCACCTCACACGCCTTCACCAGAGCTTTGAGCAGCAGTGTTCCAAGGCCGCGCCCGACAGCGTCGGGATGCAGGTAAATCGATGTCTCAACCGTGTTGCAGTAGGCGGCACGGGGACGGTAGGCGCCAGCATACGCATAGCCGACGACCATGCTCCCTTGCTCGGCCACAAGGTAGGGATAGCCGCCCTGCAACGACGTCACGCGACGACGCGCGATCTCGACGATGTCTGGCGGCTCGATCTCAAACGAGGCCGTGCCGTTACGAACATGATGCGCATAGATGGCCGCTATTGCGGCGAGATCCTCCTCCTCGGATGTGCGAACGTTCGCGAACGCTAGAGAGGGCATGACGCAACTGCTCCCCAATTTAGAGACGCTACCGCATCGGAGCGAGATCAATGCCAAAGGACAAGCTCGTTGCCCACCTCGTTCAAGTCATCAGCGAAGATGCCTCGCTAGAAGCTGAACGTGCGTTCTACGCGGTTCTGACGGTGCAGGCCGACGAGGCGCTACGGCACGTTGAGGTCCTGTGTAGTGAGGACGAACGGGCGAGCCTCGCAGGCGGATCCCTGTCGACATCCACCGCACGCGCTTTGAGCTTGAGCCCTGGTCAGCCTCGTCGGCTCTAACTTCTTCGTCAAAGCGGACCTTCGCAAGGCTTGCAAAGGGTTGATAGCAACCTGAACGATGTGTCGGGTATCCGATTGTTTTTCCGACAATCTGGCGTTATGCGTCCGGCGCATCTGATTATGTGGGGGGCATGAGGGTAGTAGTGGCTGGGAAGGGGGAAGCTGCACGATGACGAAAGCTAAGCGCCGGTCGGCCGATTTCCTGCCAATCATCCGGGATATTCAGGCATCCGGGATCACCAGTGCCCACGCCATCGCTCAAGAATTGAATGCTCGCGGAATTCGTGCTGCTCGCGGAGGCTTCTGGCAGTCCACACAAATCCAGCGGGTTCTTGCGAAGGTGACCTGAACGAAAAGAGGCCGCCCCGGTAAGGGAGCGGCCCGAAGTCTAGGGAGGAAACGCCCAATGAGGGCCGCAGCACGGCGACGCCATCGCTGTGCTGCACTGCAGCAATCGCATATTGTATGCCAAGTTCCATTTTCCTTAATAGACCAATGATTCTCAGCAGTTTGCCGCATTGACGATATTCTGCAGATAGCAGACACGGGCTCATCCAAGAGACGGTCACAACTCTTGGGAGGAAACGCCGACGTGAGCGGGGCTGGTAAGCACGTCTGGGTGCTGCCGGCCCTGTTCGCGTTGGCAGATGACATAACCGATGCGGCCGCTATCTCCGCTGGCGCGCCCTTGCTCGCTTGCGATGTGCGTCAGCCCGGCGGCCAAAGAGAGGCTCTTCCTCTTGCGCCGCTGGTCAAATAGTAATCCGCGTTGCGGCGTTTCAGCGACGCTCTTCGCCGCCACCGTGGATCAGCTTTTCTATCTGCTCCGTACCCTGCACCCGTGCCTTCGCCTCAGATGGCTTCGCACGATCCGAGCGCTGGACCAGCTTCCCGTGCTTGCGGATGGCCCATTGCCAAGTGTCCTTGGCTCGCGGGTTCGGCTCGACCTCAAGGGTGTACGGGTAGCTGGTCGTTATCTCCGTCATGCTGTGCTTATGCCACGAGTATTCGGCGCACGTCACTGGCGCACGTCCAGAAGGCTCTGGCCTTAGGCCGCGTCAGCTACCGTCTGGAGCACTGAGTTCGTCTGCGCGTTGATAAGCGCTGCTAAGGCTTCGGAAGCCGGTCTGGCAAAACTCCACCACGACGGACTGGATAGGCAGCTTCCAGCGCACGGGTTGCCCCGATGATTGCAGCACGCGCCGCCGTTGATCGTGGCAGACGGCCGAGGCTGATGACTGGCATGTGGTTCCCGATTTGCCGGCGCAATATGCCAAACAGCCAGCTGATCGCCTACATAAACCTCAATGCCTAGGAAGACTCAGGACGGCCAAGAGGCTTGTGAGGCACTTGGACCGCCGAAAGCACGCCAAAGCCGCTCAGAGCCTCGTTAATGCCATTTGGCGCGGTCTTTAAGGCCGACCATGTCAATATAGGCGTTTATGGCTGCCGCTCGCGAACGATCGGAAACGGGCACGCACGAGCTGCCGCTTCCGCTGTACCCTAGAGGACAAGCGCGCGAGCCATCGCGGGGGATGGGTATCGGCTGCGCAAAGGCGACCCCGCATAACAGGGGGATTAGAGCAAGGGCAAGGCTTCGCATCGGGGGCAACGCAGCAGATGCGATCTCGTTCGATGACAGCCAAGATGGTGAAGCCGGTCAGTTCGTCGGGCGAGCAAAGCTCCCCCTCCCATCGGACCAACCGGCTCCGGGCTGAGAACGCCGTCATCGCTACTGGGTTGCAGCGATCCCAGGGTGTGGTGAATGCGGGAAAGGGAAGGCGACCGGGTGCGCAGGGGACGTTCCCGGCCGCCGACGGTCATCTCGTGCCGGGGGAGGCATGACAGGAACCAGCGGGCCCCATATGGCACGGCCACGCTTCCAGGAAAATCCTGAGTTTCAGCCGAAGTTCGAGGACCTACTCACCGGCTTGGGTGTTCGGGTCGAAGCCGGCCAAAGTCGCCAAGTTGTGCCGCCCCCTCAGCGCCCTCGACCGGCCCGGAAGACCAACAAATGACACACTGAACGGTTCAATCGATAGAAGCGGCCGAGCATTACCAGGGGGGTTAACTCGGCCGCTGCCGACATCGAAAGGCTTGGGACCAGAATTCGAGCCGACCCAAATACCATAACAGAATTTCGATCGATTGTGTGGCACATTTCAGGGGTTTGGGGAATACCTTTCCGCATACCTCCACCGCGCACCAATAAAAGCGCTGATTTAATTTCGGCATGAAAAACCCGGCCTCTGCGAAGGTGTCCGACGTCAGCGCCTGTGGGACAGATTGAGTGTCTTCACGAACGGAGGATGGCTGGTTCATCGTAGCCCCTGAGGAGCGAAGATGAAGCAGCCATCCGGGCCGGCCAAGAAACCGGCAGAAGCGGTGATCAAGGACATCCGTCCGGGCCACACGTCGGCAGTTCTCCTCCGAGGAGAAGATCCGCGTGGTGCTGGAAGGCTTGCGTGGCGAGGACAGCATCGCCGAATTGTGCCGACGCGAGGGGATCGCCGCCTCGATGTACGACGGCTGGTCCAAGGAGTTCCTGGAGGCGGGCAAGAAGCGCCTGTCGGGGGACACGGCTCGTGCGGCCGGATCAGCTATCGCAGCGAGGACGCTGTGCCGAAAGCCGAAGGGCGCACGAGGGCTGCATGACCCTTCCATCGTTCGCGCCATGCTCGGCAGT
>NZ_PDHT01000027.1:0-61926 GCF_002917135.1 Methylobacterium sp. V23 | reverse complement strand
TGGGTGGTCGAACGCTTCTTTGGCTGGATCAGCCGCAACCGCCGCCTTTGAAAAGACCCGGAGGCGACCCTCGCCTCGGCCCAAGCCTTCCTCTACGCCGCTGCCGTCATGATCCTCGTTCGACGGCTGGGACGCGCCTCATGACTTATCGGACGGACTCTCAGACCACTTCGGCGGGGGCCAGGGAGCAGGACGTTCCCGAGCCGGTCTCGACCTGAAGGGTGATGGGTCCGATCCCGAAGCGCTCCAGCATCCCGTTGGCGGCTTCCATCAGGAAGGCGTCGCCGGGATGCTCGCCGGCCGTGACGAGGTGCGCGGTGACGCAGACCTCCGTGGTGCTCATCTGCCAGATATGGAGGCCGTGCAGCTTTGTGACCCCTGGCAGGGCTTCGAGGTGGCTTCGTACCGCCGAGGGATCGATGCCGGTGGGCACCGCGGCCAGAGACATCGCGAGGCTCTCGTGCCGGAGTCCCTAGGTGCTCCACACGATGACTGCGGCGATGCCGAGGCTCACGACGGGGTCGAGCCAGGTCCAGCCGGTGTAGAGGATCACCAGGCCGGCGAGCACCACGCCAGCGGAAACGGCGAAGTCCGCAGCCATGCCGGGCCGTGCATGGCCCGATCTAGGTGACGGGCTGGCGGGTCAGAATGGCGCTTCCTGCGCTTCCCGGGAGGCTTGGCGAAAGGATTGATAAAGCCCATCCGTGACTCCTGGGCATGATTGCCCGCGAATGAGGCGGCCAAGTGCGAGGTTGCCTAATATTCATGCAGTTCGTTATATCGAACGGATTTTCTGGGATGGGCCGCTGGGGAGGCTCGGGACGCTATTCCGGATGCCGAATAGGTATTTGCCGTCGTCATCGACGAACGAACCGACAGGCCCCCTGGCGATGGCTGTCCATTGTTGAGTGCATCCCATCACCTAGGTCTGTCTCCTGGGGCGAAGAGGCCTTTCCGGGGCCCGTCAAAGCTTAGGTCTGGCAGATTTCCGGAGTCGGTGGGATCATTCCTGGGTCGCGTCGGGTCGTGCTGCCCCGCTGCGACGTCACTGGACCGTCGCCGCCTTGTTCCACTTCCCTACCATCGCTCCCGCACGCCTCGATCCGTTCGCACCGATGCTGCGTCCAGAGGCCGAGCTCGTTGCCATGCGCGGCGAGTACCAGACCCGAGTCAACGCCTCCCCCCGCGCAGCCCACGCCCGCGTGCTCCACCCCGACCTGCCCGGCGTCAAGGGTAAGGTCAGCCTCATGCGGGTGTCCCAGGGCAGCGACGGTGAGCATCGGTGGGAGACGCGTGTCGTCACCGTCTCCGAGCTCGCCACCTCGGACGCCCTGCTTTGGGCGACGCATCTTTCGATGCAGAGGTTCCATGGCGCCCGGGGTTCGACCTCGCTCGTCCAGTTGCAGTCACTGATCGCGGACTGCGACTGCCACGACCAGGCCGAGTTCCGTGGGCTCGACCCGGAGGAGATGGCAGGCATCCTGATCGAGCGCCTGCGCGCCGCCGGGAAGCCGCTTCCCAGCTACATCTTGTTCAGCGGACGAGGCCTGCATCTCGTGTGGCTTCATCAGCCGCTCATGGCGGCAAAGGGGGTCACCGGACGGCATCGGGCGGTCCAGCGGTGGATGCTCGGTCCCGCCGGCGGCAAGGCGGCTGAGGTCGTACGGACATCCGGCGGAACCCGTCGGCAGGACCCCGAGGTCGTGGCCCACGAGGAGCAGATGGCGGCGGTCTGGCGCGGGACCGGCCTCGACCGCGCCGCGACGGACACGGCCCGCGTCCTGCGCCTGGCCGGGAGCTACAATGGCAAGAGCGGCAAGGTCGCCCGGCTGGTCTGGCCGGCGAGTTGGGCGGACGTCGAGCGGCACGACTTCGAGGATCTCGCCTCGGCGTTCCTCCCCTTCACCCGCGATGAGATGGCCGCCCTCCAGGCCGAGCGCCAGGCGGAGTACGAGATCCGCGAGGCCGGTCGCCAGGCCCGCCGCGCCGAGGCCGAGGCCGCCGGCCTTCCCGTCGACGAGGATCGGCAGCCGACCCGCCGGATTTCCGGCGGATACTGGCCGGGCATCGTCCAGGCCCTCGACGCCGTGCGCATCATGTGGGGCGGGACCCCGGATGTCGGGAAGCGAGACCTGTGGGCGTTCCTGAGCGCCTGCGCCCTCGCCCAGGCCGAGGGCGGGACCGCCGCCTCGTGGGCGGAGCGTCTGGCCGGTCCCGCGGGCCTGCCCGAGGGCGAGCTCCGGACCAGCCTCGGCGCCCTGGAGCGGGTTCTGCGGCGCCATGAGAACGGCGAGACCCGTGACCACGAGGGTGTCGAGCGTCCGGTCATGTACGAATACTCCAAGTCGAAGATGCTGAGCCTGCTCGGCCTGTCCGACGTCTCCGATGACGTCCTGCGCGCAGCCGGTGCCGGGGCCCTTCTCCTGGGTGGCGTGGTGCGGTCGGAGAGGCAGCGTTCGGCGGATCGCCGGGCCGAGGCCGGCGCCACGCCCCTCGCCGTCACGGTATCCGCCAGACTCGCCGACGGTCGCGAGGCCCTCGCCCTGCAGGCGGCCGGCAGGTCCATGCGCGAGATCGTCCAGGCGTTCGTCGGGCGCCGGGGCGAGACAAGCCTGCGCCGGGCCATGGCCGAGGCCGCCGAGGTTCCCGCCGAGACCGTGGCCGAGACCGTGACGGAGGCCGCCGTCGAAACCGCTTGCGAGACCTCGGAGGACGGGTCCGTCTCCTCTCCTCACGGTTCGACCACTTCTATAGTGGCAGTGCCGGGGCCCTTGCCCCCCTCGGGCGAACCGACCGCCTCGGACCCCCCCCTCGACGCCATTCCGGCCCGTCCCGCTGCCATCTCGATCCTGTCCCAGACCCTCGATCCCCAGGGAAGCCCGAGAATGGCATCCGGGACAGGGATGGACGCGGGTAGCGGACCTCGCAGCGGAGGTGCCGTGGCGGCCTTCCCTGGGCTCCGTTCCGCCCCGCGCGCCTCGTCCATCCCGGTCCCGCTACCCGACTTCCTGGCCCGTCTCCTGGATGCCGGAACCTCCACCGTCGCCCTCGTATCCGCTTGAAACGCCAGGGATAACGGGAGTATAATCGCCCTCGCCGACAGGTCCTAGATGCAGCACATCTCAGGGGAGCCCCGCCCGACCGAAAGGTTTGGCGGGGCTTCGTCGTTCTGGTTCCCTCGATCAGGGACCATCGGGCCAATGACCTGCCGCCCGGTCCCTATCCGAATAGGGCCCGCTGCCTGACGCTCTCCCTGCCACCAGGGACCGTCACCGTGTCATTGAACTACCGCTCACTGTTCATCTACCTGCCCCGCGTCCGCCGCATCTGGGCCGCGTGACGCCATGGAGCAACGCCGCAATCCTACCGGCATCTTGGCTCGCGTCACCGACCACGCCGTCCGCCGGTATGCCGAGCGCGCCCTGGGCGTGACCGTCGCGGGCGACGACGACGGGGCGGCCATGACGGCGCTGCGGACGCGCTCCGTCAACGTCGGCCGCATCCGCCGGCACCTCGCCATCCTCGGCGGCCTGGGGGTCGCCAACGCGGCCGGGGCCGTCGTCGCCGAGGGGCTCAAGCTGGTCCTCGTGGACGGGGCCGTCGTCACCGTCCTCGCGACGAAGGTGCGCGTCGACATGGCGCCGGCCGGTCCCTCCTCGCCCGTCCCGCGCCGCCAGCGGACGTGCCTCGACGCGGAGTACGCGCCATGACCAACCAGCCCTTCCCCTTCGATGCCTGCAAGGATCTCCCGGCCTGCAGGGCCGGCATGGCGCCCCTGATCGCCCCGGGGATGACATGGAGCGAGGTCCACTGCGGCCGGTGCGGCAAGACCGGCATCGTCGTGCATGCCGACCATGTGCCCGTCCCGGCGCCCGAGCCCGCCCCCGAGGTCGAGGCGCCTTCCGAGCCCGAGACCGAGTCTGTGGCCGAGGCCGAGGCACCCCGGGCTTCCGGCAAGGGGAGCGGTCGATGACCCGGTACGGCTTGCCTTTCCAGGGGCACCACGAGCGGCGCGAGGCCGAGTGGGTCGGCGCCCTCGTCCTCTTCGGCGTCGCGGTCGCCCTGCTGCTGCCGGGCGCCACGTTCTTGCGTCCGACGTTCGACGCCTGGTCCGCCATCGCCCCCGAGGGCACCTGGGGCGCCACGCTCCTCGGCGTCGCCCTTATCCGGATGATCGGCCTCTGGGTGAACGGGTCGAAGCGCCACTCACCCTCGCTCCAGTTCGTCACCGCCACCGTCGGCGCCTGCGTCTGGTCCGGGATGGCATTCCTCCTGGCCCGTGACGGGTACCCCGGCTGGAACACGGGCTGCGGAGCCTACGGCATCCTCGCCCTCGTCGACACCTACTGCGCGCTCCGGGCCATCTGGGACCAGGGCCGCAACGACGCGCGCGCGCATCATTTCGAGGGCTGCCCGTGACTGAGTGGCTCACCACGTTCATCGGCCTGCCGGCCAACGCCCTCAAGGCCATCGGGACCATCGCCGTAGGCGGCCTCCTCGCGGGCGGAACGTACGTCGTCAGCCGCATCAAGGAGGCGCGCCGGCCGGTCGATCAGGTTCCCGGCCTTCCGCGCATCGCCCTCGACCCGGTCGACCGGGACCTCGGCTTCAGCCTGATCCGGACCGGCACCGACCTGACCCGGGCGCTCCACGACCACGGCGAGATCCTGCGCGCGGCATTCCCGCTCCCCCCGGCGCCTCCCCCGGCGCCGACCCGAACCCGCATCCGGAGGTCCTCGCCGTGAGGAAGCCCAAGCTCGTCTCCAACGCCAAGACCGTTGCCAAGCGGTCCTGGTCCTTCCGGCTCAACGCCGTCAGGGCCGTCCTCGGGGCGGTGGAGCTCGGCATGTCCGTATTCTCGGCAAGCCCCCCCGATCACGCCGGCGGTATTCGCGACCGTCTACGCCGCCGTCAACCTCGGCGGCATGGCCGCCCGGCTGGTCGCCCAGACCTGCCTCTCCGGAGAGGACGCCTGATGTTCGCCTGGCTCAACCGCAAGCCGGCCATCGCCGGCGCGTCCGCGATCCCGGACGTCCGCGCCGACGTCCGCAAGCCCGGACGCGGACCGTCCCGCACGAAGCGGAACGCCACCCTCGGCGCCGCCTGCATCAGCGTGGTCGGCACCTTCGAGGGCCTGCGCCAGACGGCCTATCCCGATCCGGCCACGCGCGGGAAGCCTTGGACCGTCTGCTACGGCGAGACGGCCGGGGTGAAGCCGGGCGACAGCTACTCGGTGGCCGAGTGCAAGGCGATGCTGGCGACGTCGCTGGAGAAGTACGCCGTGGCCGTCGAGGGGTGCGTCACGTCCGCGATCACGGACGGCGCGTACGCCGCCTACGTGAGCCTCGCCTACAACATCGGCACGAACGGGTTCTGCAAGAGCTCGGTCGCCCGCCTCGCGAACGCCGGCCAGCCTCGCGCCGCCTGCGACGCCATCCTCCGCTTCAACCGCGCCGGCGGCGTCGTCTCCCCGGCCTGACCCGCCGGCGCGAAGCCGAGCGCGCCCTCTGCCTGAAGGGGATCTGATCATGTCGACGTTCGCAATTGTCCTGCTCGCCGCCCTCGCCCTAATGGCATAGCTTGCCCTCCTCGAAGCCGCGAAGGAGGCGCTCGCCATCCGGGCGAAGGCCGCGGCCTGCCCGTGCCGGGACATCCACTCCCTGACGCTGACCCCGGGTTCGACCTTCGAGCTCCCGGCCGGGACGGTGCTCTCGTCGGGGACCGATGCCGACCGCAGGGGCGTGTCCATCACCGAAGTGCCGATCCAGGTCTCAGGCAATCCGAACTTCACCTACATGTTCTCCACCGAGGGCACCGTTGAGGTCAGGAAGGCATTCGCGGATGTCGCCTCCAGCCTGAACCCGAAGAAGGGGCACTGACCGTGTCCCAGACTCCCGCCACCGTCCGAGAGACCCTGACCGAGGAGCGCGTCCGCTTCATCCTCGGCGGCGACGGGACGCTGGGCGAGCCCTGGCCGACCGGGCGCACAATCCGGCTCCGGACCGTCGAGATCGCTGGCCGGCTGCCCGAGGTCCTCTCCATCGAGATCCAGGACGTCCCGGGCGGTGACTGGGCGCGCCAGGCCGTCCCGGTCGCGTCCGAATCGGGCGTTGTCCGATGATCGGCCTCGCGCTCGCCCTGGTGTGGACGGTCCCCGGCATCGCGGCGCTTGTCTCCATGGGGGCGGCCGCCCTGGCGTTCGCCTACCTGCCGCGCCTGGCGGTGCCCCTCATCTGCCTCGCGGTCATCCTCTACGGCGTCGCCTTCGTGTCCCGAATTCGGGACGAGATCGACACCGCCCGCCGGGACCTGGCGACGGCGAAGGCCACCGTCGAGACGCAGAAGCTCTCCATCGCCGCGCTGGAGCGGACCTCGGCCGCCGCGGCGACGCGGGCCAAGGCCAACGCGGCCGCCCGTGTCCGGATCGGGAACGCTCCGGCCTCGGACGACGGGCCCGTGGCACCGGTCCTCGGGCAGACGCTGCAGAGGTTCCGATGACCCGCCTCGTCCTCCTCGTGTTGATCGCCGCCTCGCTCTCCGGATGCCATGCCGGGAAGCCGAACATGTCCGGCTTCCCGGACTCGTTGCTCACATGCTCGGGCGCGCCCCGTTGGAAGGGCGGCACCCAGCGCGACGTCGCCGGGTTCGTCGAGGATCTAGGCGACGCCCACGCCGACTGCGCCGGCAAGCTCGGCGAGGTCAGGGGCATCGTCCGCGGGGGGAAGCGATGACGGTCCCCGCCGCCCCGGCGCCCCTCGTCGGTTCCGACGTCCACCGGGCCCTGAGGGGCGAACCCGTCCCCGGGGCCGTCCCGCCCCAGGCCGTCGCCGCCGCCGTCCGTGGCGCCGCGTCCCGCCATCCCCGGAGGCACCTGTGAGCGTGACCGTGGCATTCGTCGTGGGCATGCTGATCGGGCTGTGCCTGGCCGACCCGCCCCGTCGGCCGCCGTGGAGAGCGGCATGACCCCGGCCGCCCTCGCAGTCGTCGAGGCCGCCCGCGAGCTCGTCCGAACCCGGCGCTGGTTCCTTGACCTCCCGCCGGACCGGCCCCTGCCTGCCCGCCTGGAGGACACCCTCGACCGGGCCGTGCGTGCCCTCGACGCCGAGGAGGCCGACCGTGCCCGAGGCTGACCCCTGCCGCCGGGCCCTGACTCCCGTCGAGGAGGCCAACCTGTTCGCCGGGGACGCGCTGCGGGCCGCGCACGCCGTAATGTCCGGGAAACCGGACACTCGCGAGGGGACCGCCTACCTCGCCGTTTACGTGATCCTCGCCGCGGCCGCCCTCGGGCAGGGATGCGTTCCCGACCCGGCGGAAGGGGACGCGCACGGCGCGTAGCCTTGGAGGTACTCAGATTGTGAGGAGGGGCGGTTGAGGCGACACCCTTGGCGTCAATCCCCGCCGCCGATTTTTCGGCGAATTCCCTATTCGTTGGTAAACGAATCGGTACTTTGGGGTGTGACCCGCTGAAGGGTTGGCCACCGGCGAGTGCGGGAAACACCCGACGGCGGCCTAACGTCAGACCGGAGCACACCGTGTCCAACGCCGTCACGAGAGTTAACACGAGCCAGCCCCCCCGTCCCGTGGTCGCCATCATCGACGGCACGGCGAGGGCGGACACCCACGACATCGCGGCCTACTTCTCCAAGGCCCACAAGTCGGTACTGGTCGCGGTTCGCACCGCCCTGGCCCGCAGCCCCGAAATGCTTGGGCACGAAATCGTGCCGACGTTCGAGGCGGTCGCAACGGGCAACGGCGCCAAGCGGGACGTCATGTCCTACCGTCTCGACCGGGACGCATTCGCCCTCGTCGTCTTCGGGTTCACCGGCGAGCGGGCGCACCAGTGGAAGCGCGACTACATCGCCGCATTCAACGCCATGGAGAAGGAGCTCAGCCGCCGCTCCGCCTCGGCGCCGGTGCAGATCGACGTCCGGGACATCGGTCAGATGCAGACCATCGCCCTGCAGCTGCTCCAGTTGACCCAGGAGCGGGCGGCCGAGCTCGTAGTCGCCAAGGGCGAGATCGAGGCGGCCAAGCCGATGATCGACGCCTACCTCGCCTTCCTCGACGACGACGGCCTCTGCCACCTCTCGACGGCGGCTCGCGTGATCGGGGCGCCGGAGAAGCTCTTCTTCGCCTGGCTCCGCGACAAGCGGTACTGCTTCGACGCCGACGGATTCTTACAGCCCCGGGCGGACCTCAGGAAAGACGGGCACCTCAAGGTCAAGCTGAAGCCCAACGGCTACCATGGCACGAGCCCCCAGACGATGGTGACCCGGAGCGGGCTGGCTTGGCTCCGCCAGCGGTGGGCCATCGGTCCCGGTAAGACCATCGCCCTCCAGGCCGCCGTCGCCGCCAAGCAGGGCTCGTTCCCCGGCCTCTGAGGCCGTGCAAGTAAAGCGAACCTAATTCTCCCCCGCTTCCGATAGGCCGGCCCGCCCCCAGCGCGGCCGGCCCCGTGCCCCTCGATCCAGGAGGCCCGCCGTGGCCGAAGTCACCACCGACACCGACACCGACCTCATCCCCGCCCAGTCCCAGCCGTCCGGCGGGAATGGCGGCCCCGTCCTCGATGAGGCGCCTTCCTACGCCGCCCTTGCCCGCATCGGCCGGGCGATCCACGGCCAACATTGGGAAGGCAAGATCGCCGACCGCATCGGCGAGAACCCGCGTAAACTTTCACGCTGGCGCATCGGCGAGGGCGCGCCCAGCGCCGGGACGATGGCGTGGGCGAGGGAGATGGCGCTGCGCACGGCGGCCGACGTCCTGGCCGCGGCCGGCGAGCAGGATCTCGCCGACGGCGTCCGCGCCCGCCATCAGGCGATCCGCCACCGGGCCGCCGAGCAAGGCAAGGTGGCATTCGCGGCCGCAATGGCCGCCCGGGGCGCGGCCTCAGTCCCCGGTTGAGATCTGCCCCAGGCCCGAGGCGCAGCGGGCGTCCGTGAACTCGGACGTGAGGTCGAGGGCGTCGGACCCCGGTTCCTGGCCGATCAGGAAGGACAGCCTCGTCCCGTCCGGGAAGGCGGCCGCCCCGCCGATGGCCGGCATCCGCCCCCGCCCAGCGGTTCCCCTTGCGACGTGGCGCGACGTCTCCCGTCCCGTCCGGGCGTCGTGCTCCCCGCAGGCCACCGTCACCGTCCAGCCGGCATGCCCGTCCGGGACGGCGTCGACGTAGGTGTAACGCGTCCGACCCGGCCCCGCGGGAGTCTGTACGGCATAGTAGAAGCGGTCCCCGGCGCGGGGCCACTGGTCGCCCGTCGAGTAGGGAGGCGGGGCGGATCTCGGACCTGTCTGGGCTGATGCCGCTGAGAAGACCGCCAGCGCGGCCGCGAGGATGACGACCCGTCTCATGCTGCCAGGACCTCCGCCCGTGCCTGGGCCGCCTCGGCCGCCCGGGCACGCTCGGCGCCGGCCTTCGTCCTGTGTTGCTCGCCCCGCCAGTACCACCGGCTGAAAAACCAGCCGCGGATCTCGACGGGCGTCCTCAGGACCTCCGCCTCCGCCCGAACCGCATACTCCTCCCGCGTCAGGGCGCGTTCGCACAGGGGCACGCCCTCCCGCCGGGCCTTCTCGTCATGTGCCTCGTAGTAGACCCGCCGGATGCCGACCTCGGCCGTCCCGTCTCTGAAGATGCGCCCCGTCTCGGCGACGAGGGGATGCCCGGGGCAGGCCTTCTCCAGCGCCGCGACGAGCGCATGGACCTGGGCCGTCCGGCCGCGCAACGCGGCGTTCCCGATGCAGATCTGCCGGTTGCACTCCTCGATGGTCCCGGTCGCTTGAGCCTTGATCAGCCGGACGTCCCGGGCGTAGCCCATGGCCATCCCCATCGACTCGTAGTCGAGCCCCCGTCCCTGCAGCATGTCGGCCTCCTCGCGCGCGTTCTAAATACCCCGCATCCTAACTCGGACCGCCTGAACGCGAACCCCACGCCGGCCTCGACGCACCGACTTTCTTCGAGGCATGGTAATTAAATCGATCCCACTCTCTTGCACCGGATTGGGGCTGAAATTATGTTCTGATCGTTCCCGTCCGCATATCATTTGATTCCCACCATTAGAGGCACCCGACATGGCCACTAAGACTTTCATCCCCGCCGCGGACGAGTACCTCACCAGGGCCGAGGCCATCGCCCAGATCCGCCAGATGGACATCACGTGCGCTCCGCTCGGCATGGACCAGTACCGGCTCGACTATCGCAGCAACGATCCCCGCCGTGTCCTCGGTGACGAGGGGACCGCATACTTCGCGGACAGCATTCGCGAGGCCTACGACGTCGCCCTGTTCATGCGCGACCGCCCGCTTATCATCGACGCCGGCGTGCACATCGCCATGCATCGCGAGGCCCTTGCCGCGCACGTCAAGCGCTGAGCGGAACGCCGGGGCCACGCGCCTCGGCCCTCCTCCGGACGCCCCGAGGGACGTCTCGATGAGGGCCGCCACACCCGCCCGATCCCTGCGGGCACTACCAGGACCACCGCCATGTCCGCCAAGACCTACAACGTCGCCGCCCTGCGCGAGAACCTGATCGCCAACCTCGGCGAACTGGAGATGCTGACCCCCGGCCTGCCGTTCGACGCCGCGGAACTGTCTAAGGCCACCAAGGCCTGCATCAAGGCGCTCGCCGATGGCTCCGATCTGCACCTGGGCGACGCGGCCCACTGCATCGAGCTTCTGTCCCGCTACCGGGGCACCTGCGAGGTGCTGGCGGCGAGCGAGGACGGTACCCGATACGGCAGCGCGGCGACCGTCGCCAACGGCGCCATGGTCAACGCCTACCCCCTCGTCGACGCCCGTCGAGCCGCCTGATCAGGAGCCCGCGGTGCCCATCGTCTACCGCCGCTCCACCCCGCCTGCTCAGCAGCCTCTTCCCGAGGGCGCCATTCTAGTGCCCCTCGACGACCCATCCGTCACTGAGAACGGCGCGCTCCTCAACCGCGAGCGCGCCCTCGTGCAGCTACGCCGCGCCAGACTCCAGATCGGCCTCGCAACACCGAAGGGATCGACCGATGTCCTCAACTAGAGAACAGCAAGCGCGCCGGTGGCTCGTGTCCTACGTGGGGCCGCGCGCATACGGCGAGAGGTGGATCGCCCCCTTGGCGGCGGCCCTGTCACAGGCCACGGGCCGCTCGGTCCGAGGGCCTCAGATATCGCACTGGATCGCCGAGATCCGCCCGGTCCCTGAATGGGTCGAGGCCGCCCTGCTGACTGTCCTCAATGCGCGTATCTCGGAGCTCCTCGCCAATGCCGGCGAGCTTCGGAAGGTCGCCAACGGCCTCGAAAGGCGGGCCGCTGCGCGCATCGCGGCGGATGCCGAGCTCGTGCCGGATGCGGAGCCTGAGCCCGAGGAAAACAACGCCCCCTCGATGGGGATGTGACGCCGTGATCATCCCCAGGTGGCTCCCCATTCCCAAGCGCAAGCGCCTTCCGCCGCTCTTCGGACCGCCTCGCGAGCGCAAAGTCGACCCCCGGCAGGTCGACCTGGTCGCGTACTTGGAGGCGCATCCGCCGGCCGCGGCGCCCCCACCGGCCGGACTGAGGGCGCTCCGGCCGTCCCTCAATATCGATGACGTGCCGGAGCATGAGATCCCCCAGCGTCCGGCACCTCGGACGTCGGGCGCCCGATGGCGGCCGAAGATGCCCGTCATCGCGCAGATCGTGCTGCTCGCCAAAGTGACCTTCGGCCAGAACTGGATCGTACGCGCCGCTGACGCCTTGGGTGTTTCCGAGCGCACTCTCCTGCGGTGGCGTGCGCTCGGGAACCCGGAGGACAAGCCTCGGCCGTCGCCGGACCATCTCGAATACATGCGCGACGCCGCCGAAGCGCATGAGTCCGAGATGTCGGACGCCCTGCGGATCGCGGGGCGCCTGCCACCGGCGAAGGAGCCCCTAAAGGCGCCCAACGCCCCACATGTCCGTCGTGGCCAGGCCATTGCCGAGGCGCTTGCGCTCCATATCAAGGAGCGCCAGGCGGCGCTGATCGAACGCTCGAAGGCGACGCGCAAGGGCCCGCAAGTCGACGAGCCCTAGGCCCTGGAGACGACGGATCGCAGGCAGCGGATCTCCTCGCCCTGCATTTCGACCGCCGTCGTCAGGGATTGCAGGGCCTCGATCAGATCCTCCAGACCCGGCCCCTCCGGCTCCCCCGACGGAGCCAAAGCCGACAGGATCGCCTGCAGCAGTCGCTCCTGCGCGGACAGCCTTTCCATGATCTCGTCCATCGGCCTGTTCTCCTGCCTGCGTGAGGGACACGTCTTCGAGGCGCGCCCGGACGGCGGCCGCCGGAACTCTTTGGCCGTCGGCAGCCTTGCTCGCCGCTCCGATCAGCCGGGTGAGCAAGCGCGCCTGGCCAGCCTCGTCGAAGACGACAGGCCCGGATCTCCCGGCATGGAGCCGGAGGCCCCGCTCGCGCAGCGCGTCCCGGAGGCCTTCGCCATCCTCCGATGCGTGCCAGGCGGAAAGGGCGGCCGCCCGGACAGACGCCAGCGCGATGCCGGTGCGCTCCTCAATGAGGCGCTCCTGCGGGCTGAGGGGCGCCACAGGGCGCTCGATGTCGAGCATTCCGGCGGCCTCAAGCCAGTCGGCGACGTCGGCGCGTCCCTCCTCGCGGAGGGCCCGGGCGATTGCGCGGGCATGCTTGGAGGGAACGGGCGCCAGCCCGTACTCGTACTCGACGATTCGAGAGACCTTCTCCCTCCTCGCGTAGTCCCATGCCAGGTCGACGACGCCCCCGTCCCGGCGGACGAGGCCGTACACGCGGTGTTCGTGCTCCCTTCCGTATTTGACATGGACGGCCCCGCAATAGGGCTGCGACGCGAGGCGGAATTCCCTCTCGAAGAGAGCCCACCACCTCCGGCGCGCGCCCGCGTTGTCCGAGATTTCGATCTCGGGGTCCACGTGCGCGTGATAGATCGGCTGGTCGGTGCGGCCCCCCAAGCTTAAAGCGACGAGCTCTCTGATCTGGCCGATCAAGTCGGGCGAACCAAGGCCCCGCGGGGCGAGGAAGATGACCTCGTCGTTCTCGGCCTTGAGCAGGTGCTTGGCGAGGGCGTCTCCGAGCCCCTTGCCGCGCATGGCGCCGCTGATCACGCGCGCCTCCCGAAGAGGCTGTCGATGGCCCGACCGATCTCGCGTCCGGTGTTCAGGACGGCGACGGCGATGGACGCGCCCTGAAAAGCCGCACGAGTTGCCTGTGAGTCGCCAGGGAGCTCGAATGACGGGCGACCGTATCCGGCGGCTGCAAGGGCGGCCGCGAGACGCCGGGCCTCGCGACGGCGGACGTGAGCCGGAAGGCGACCGCCATGGCGAAGCTCCCGGTCCAGCGTGTTGCGCACGCTCATGGCGCCCTCCGCTCGAAGCCGATCACGACCGGAACGAGGACCTGCCGCGCCCGCTCCAAGGCCTCGACGGCCTCGGAGGTTCTCCCGGCTTGCGCCGACAGCGTGGCCTCGCCGATCTCGCGGATGACCCCTGCCAGGGCCGCCTGGTCCTCCGGTGCGACCCGGACGCGCCGGCCTGAGGCTGCATCCTCGGGGCTCTCGACGCCGAGGGCATCGAGGGCGACTTGCCGGAGCCATGCGCTGTCCGAGGAACCGGACGCCGTGGCCGCCTCGGCGACGCGGGCTCTCAGGTCTGGCGTCAGGCGGATGCCCAACACCTGCCCAAGGGCGGTCCGCACCGTCGGCGTCGGAGGAAGCCGCCTTGCCGGAGGCCTCTTGGCTGAGGGGTCCACGGGGCGGAGCCACTGGGAAGCCACCGCCGGGACGGGGGTGCTGGGGGCACACTGTTGTGCACCCATGGCTGGCTCAACTCTACTTTCCGTCTGACTGCACAACGTGTCGTGCGCAACGTCGATAGTGGTCATGGCGGAATACTTCTTCACTTGGGGCCAGCGGGGACGGACGGGGCTTCCTCCGCCTTTGCGACCTCGGCCGAGGGGAGGCGAACCACGTTCGCGCCTCCTTTCCCGGTGGCGCCCCCCGCACTCTCCGACCGCCTCTTGAGCAGGGCGGCGGCGGCGGCGGCCTTCCGGGCGATGACGGCTTCGACTTCGGCGGGGATGCGCAACGCGTCCGGCGGGGCGATCCCAGCCTCCTGAGCCTCGGCACGCTGGCGGTCTCGGGCAATAGCGGTCGATTCCCAGAGTTCGACGTCATCCAGCATCGCCCGTCTCAGGCGGACGCGGTAAACGGCGTCGTTCTGGTGTTCGAGCGCCGGGCTGATGCTTGGGAGGGGCTGCCGCTCCCGGAGGCACAGTGCGACGTACGAATGGAGATCTGGCCCGAGGGCGAGCTCGACTTCGGCGCGGGTGACGCCGGGCAGGCCGACATCGGACGGTGCGCAACAGGCCTCGTGCTGCAAGTAGCGCACGGCGCGACCCGCGGGGATCTTGCGGACCAGGCCAGTCGTCCTGACGCCCATCTGATGCGCCGTCTCGCGTGCCGCCCCGGGCTGCACAACGAGCCGGGTAGCCTGCGCAACGGGCTGCACAACGGGCTGCGCAACGCGGGGAGACGGGGTGCGGTGGATCGCATGCCTCCGTCCGCCGGGACCGGGACCAGTCGCTGTCGCACTGGTCACCTTGGGGGCTGGCAGAACGGCATGACGGCGCCCGGTCGGGCCGGGGCCGACACGGGCGGGATGGGACGTCGCCGGCGCGAAGCCGAAGAGCGCGAGGAGGGAGACGAGCAGGCTCTGGAACACGGTGTCGATCTCCATGGCGAGCGGGGGGTCGTTGCGCCGCCATTAGGATGAAAGCACTCGGCCTTCCCGCTCGCCTGGTCGCAGCGTCCTAAATCGACCGCACCGCCTGATTCATTTCGCCACAGCCAAGCTTGCCCCTCTCGAAACGCGTGCTGACGTCGTGCGCACAGGTGCTGACATCCTCGCGGGACGCGCTCAACGCCCTGTCGGGGATCACGAAATCCTCGATTATCAATGCACGGAAGGGCCGCGGCCCTGGTGGCTCGCGTCTCCGGGCGGGACGATCTCCAGGTGTTCAACAGGGGATCGATTCGGTCATGGATTACCGGCTTACGGACTGGGAGCAGTTGAAGGATCAGGACGCCGTCGTCCGGCACTTGGTGCATTCGGACGACGAGGACATGGATGAGGTCATCGCGACCTTCGCCCAGTCCGACCTCGGGGCGAGGATCGCCGACGCGGCGCTGGCGCTGGCCAACGGCGACGTCGCCCTGACGGACCGCATCCCGGCGGACGAGCGCACCATCGATCTCATCGTCAACGGGCAGCCCTTCCAAGTTTCCTGGAGATATGCCGACGACGTCGGCGCCGTCACGGCCCGCGCGTTGAGGATGGCAAAGTACCGGGCCTACCTGCCCTGGGAGGCGAAGGACGAGCATGGTGTCGTCCTCGCCGCGACGGACGGACCGGCCCGCATCCGACACATAGCTCTCAGGGCGGGGACGGCATCATGAAGGCGGAGGATCGGCTAGCCGACCTGCGCTCGATGACCGACCTCCAGGTGGTCGAGGCAGCTTTCGAGGCAAACCAGGTCAGAAACTCCTGGCCTCCGGCGCCGGCCCTGCAGGTGCTACGCGATGCCGGTTTTGCCAGGGGCGCCGACCTGGAGGCGATCTACCAGGCCGGGTTCGACGCGGCCCCGGTCGAGGGGATCTTCCGAACCGACGTCGACCCGGACCGGATGCGGGCCAACATCGCGAGTCTGGTTGGAGGCGCGTCATGAAGGCGGAGGCGGGCATGATCGAACGCCCCTACAACCCGATCCTGGACGGGGATGTCTACCTGCCGCCCTTGTTCCGCGACCTCTACCCGGGCGTATCGGAAGGTCCCGGCATCCGGATCTACACCGAGACGCGCTTCCGCCTCACGCCGTCCCGACAGGCGATGATCGTCCCCGCGGTAACGCTCCAGCCCATGCCGGTTGAACTCTTCGCGCGGTTCGTCGAACTCGCCAAGCGCCCCCCGGGGCTGTCCCGCCGGGCGCGCCGTCGGCACCGGGGAGAGCGTGCATCGATCCTGAAGGAGCTTGCCCGATGAGGGGGAGGATGACGCTCGAAGCCATCCGAGCCGCGAACAAGCTGAGGATGCTGGCCCGTCTCGAAGCGCTCCGCACCGGCGCGAAGGTGGATCAGACACCCCTGCTGCGGGTGCCCGCGAAGACCGTTCGGCACGCTCCGGGCCCGAACCGGCGCAGGGTCCCGACGGGATCGGAGGCCCACTGCTTTCACCTGCGCGACCGCCTGAACCCAGCATGAGGCGCCGGGGCGAGGATACCTCCGAGGCCGGCCTCGCCCTGGGCAAGGCCGCGTCTCAGAGCCGGGCGGCCCGTCGGAACCTGGCGGCCGCCCTCGATCTGGCGGACGATGCGCGGGCCCGGGCGGCCATCGAGGCCATGATGTCGGACGTCGAGCGCGTCGCCAGGCGGGCAGACTCGATGCGGCTGCGCCTGATCGCCAAAGCGGCGTCCGCGATCACGGACGTCAGGGACGGGGCGTAGGCGGCGGGTTCCTGATCGACCCGCCGTCCTCGGGGTGGACGCACGGGACGTCGCCCCGCCAGAAATGGCAGTGCCTCGCCAAGTTGTCGAGCATGGCCACGCACCAGTCGCGCGTCGTGCAGTTCGTCCGCGTTCCCGCGGCGACGTCCCGGCACCGCTGCTCCACGACCATGGACGAACGCCGCCCGATCGCCTTCCGACAGATGGGCCGGGCCTTCAGCGGCGAGTGCGCCTGGGCGTAGGCGCGCGCCTTCCCGTAGGCCGCCAGATATTCGGCGGTCGTGTGTTGGACGGGGTACTCGGGCGCGGCCGCGGCCGGCGTCGCGAGGAGGATGAGGATGATGGCGCTGCGCATGGCGGTCTCCAATTGATGATCGGTACCAGGTCTTCGCGGGGCGCGAATCGGGCGCCCCGCGGATTTCGGGAGACGGCTAGGCCGCCTCCGCCATCTCGGCCTGGAGGGAGGTCAGGAACCCCGCCGCCCGGGAGGCCGCGCTCGCCGCGGTGAAGATCGCCTTCGGGTCGCTCCGGAGAAGCTTGAGCCAGGATGCCAGGTAGCTGGCGTGGGTCGGGTGCGGCTCGGCCTCCAGGCCCATCTCGGCCAGCAGGAACGCGCTTCCGAGTTCGGCGATGAGTTCCTCGGCGGCGTAGGCCTGCGTCTTAAACCTTCCGGTCAGGTCCCGGTCGAGGCGGCCCTTGGCCCCGGACCAGTGGACGAGCTCGTGGGCGGCGGTGCTCGCGTACCCCTGCGAGGTGGCGAACCGTTCCCGGCGGGGGAGGACGATCCGGTCCTCGGAGGGCTGGTAGAAGGCGGCGTCCCCGCCGTGCGTGATCCGTGCGCCGGTGCGCTGGACGAACCCGTCGAACACGTCCGGGATGGTCCACTCGCTCGCCGGGTGGGGCTCTCCGGCCTCGGGCGCGCCCTCCACCTGGGAGGCGTTGAAGGCGTAGCTGGCCCGGGCCACGAACCGCTTCCGGTCCTCGCCGTCGGCGGCCTCGTACTCCTTGAAGAAGACCACCAGGGTGCTGCGCTCGCCTCGCTTCACCTGGGTCCCGAGCTCCGCCCATTGCTTGTAGGTGGCCCAGCGGTCGTCCGAATAACCGGCGGCCTGCGCGCCGACCCAGAGGCTGAGGGTGTTGATCCCGCGGTAGGCCTTCCCGGTCAGGGCGTTGCGGGGGAGGCCTCCGCCGGTGCGGTGCCAGGGGCAGGTCCACTGTCCGGCCTCGCCGGCCTCCATGGTCGCGATAATCTTGTCGGTGACTGCGTGGTGGACGTCGAAGGCCATGGTGCTCTCCCGTTGGCCGCCCAGCGCGGCCTCGTGGGGAGGCCTGGAGACGGCCGGGAGCGACCCGCACCGAAGGCGGGAACGGAGTGGACGACGGCGTAGCCGTTGCGGGGAATAGCGACGGCCCGTCGTATGACCCCCCAATCGAGAGGCCGTGCGGAGCCGACAGGGGGAGGTCCTGGCCCGTCCCGTCGCATTCGAGCGGTCCTGCTCATCGGTCGGTGACCACGCCGGCGGGTCGAGCTTGGCCGTTCGCCTCTCGGTAATCCCCGCCCGGCATCCTGCCCCAATCATCAGAATGGGAGGAGCCACCATGATCCGGATCGACGACAAGCTCACCGCCGCGGAGACCAAGGAATACATAGACCGCGCCAACGCCAGCATGGACAAGGCCATGGCGGCCAAGGCCGATCCGACGAAGTGGCTGAAGTCCGCATTCTCGGACGCGGACATGACGTACGCGGTCTGGCCGGATTCGCGGGCCAAGTTCCAGGTCGGCGTCGCCGTCGTGAACGGGAAGGCGGTGCTCGCTCAATCCCGGGACACGGGGCGGACGATTGACGCCAGGTCGACGTACGTCCGGTGCACGTCCCAAGCCGAGGCTCAGGCCATGTGCGAGGTCCACGGCGACGACAAGCGGGCCGCGGCCTGATCGAACTCAGGCGTCCGGGATCTCGGGCGCCTGCGCTGACGTGCGGTACATGCCGGTGCCTGGGAACCGCTCCTGCAGCGCGACGGGATTGGACTGGCGGATGCGGCGGTCCACGTCGACGAATGCCCGGATCGCCCTGATCTCGGCCTCCAGGGCGTTCAGTTGCCGGTTCGCTCCGGTGTACGGCACCGTGACGTCGGCGGTCCATCTCCGCATCTGAAGGAGCAAGGCCTTACGGGCCTCGTCGATGCCGGGCATCTCCAGCGCGTCTAGTGGTCCTAATCTGACGCTTGGTACCCACCTGCGAAGTCCGCAACGGGTCGGTAGCCGAATGACCGCGTTGGGTGGGAAGCAGCTTGGCTGCTTTCGGTCGCAAGACGTTCTTAAGCGGACCTAAGATGACCTGCCGACTCCGGATGGACGGTCCAACCCATCGCAGGGTCGAAGTTCGTTGAAGTCGGATGCCGACATCATCAGAGGCGATGCGACCGGCACGAAAGCGCTCTGCCTCGGGAGACAGCGTGATTCACGATTGCAAAGCCCCGGTCACGCGACATCTCGTGCTGGTCCGGCATGGCCAGAGCGTAGCCAACCGATCCGGCCTGTTCACGGGATTGCTGGACTCGCCCTTGACCGAGCAGGGCCGGATGGAAGCCGAGGCAGCCGGGCGGCGTTTGGCCGAGCGCAGCTGGCGCTTTTCCGCTGCCTTCACCTCGACGCTGACGCGGGCCGTCGTGAGCGGCCGGCTTATTCTCGATGCGCTCGGGCAACCCGGATTGGTCCCCCAACGCTTCGCCGCGCTCGACGAGCGAGACTACGGCGACCTCAGCGGGCTCGACAAGATCGCCGCCGATGCGCGCTGGGGGGCGGAGCGGATCGAGACCTGGCGCCGCTCCTACGCCGAGGCGCCGCCGAACGGTGAGAGCCTGCGCGATACCGTCGCCCGCATCGTCCCATGCTACCTCCGAACCATCCTGCCGGCGGTCATGGGCGGAGACGTGCTCGTCGTTGCCCACGGCAATTGCCTGCGGGCGCTTGTCATGGCGCTTGAAGACCTGAGCCCCGCGGAGGTCGAGTACCTCGAACTCGCGACGGGCTCCGTCAGGATCTATGAGCTTGCTGCGGACACGACGATCACGGCCCGCTGGATCGACGGATGAATCCGCCTGTCGGCCCCCCACAATGCGTCTCCGCAAACTCTGAAGGGGGCCTGATCATCTATTTCAGTGATGAAAAGCATCCAATCATTCCGTTGGAGTGAATGAACGGGACCTGGGATCCTCCGGCATCACTTCGGAGCCATCCATGTCCGCGCCCAGACTTTTCTCCCACTCTCGTTCGACGCGTGCCTTGGCCGGCACGAGAGCCATCCTTCCGGGACTGGGCCTCTGTGTGGCGGTCACCGCCGCAGCGATCGGCTTCGAAGCCGTCGAGACGCACCTGTTCGGTCGCGCTTGGCTCGAAGCCTTGGTGCTGGCGATCCTGCTCGGGAGCGCGATCCGCACCGCCTGGACCCCGTCGCAGCGTTTCTTTCCCGGCATCGCCTTCGGGGCCAAGACCGTGCTGGAGATCGCGGTCGTACTGCTCGGCGCGTCGCTCAGCCTCGCGACGATCCTCGCCGCCGGACCGGGCCTGCTCTTCGGCATCGCGGGCGTCGTCGTCGTGGCGATCCTGTCGAGTTACGGCATCGGCCGAGCGCTCGGGCTGCATCCGCGCATGGCGATCCTCGTGGCCTGCGGGAACTCGATCTGCGGCAACTCGGCGATCGCGGCCACGGCACCGGTGATCGGCGCCGATGGCGAGGACGTCGCCGCCTCCATCGCCTTCACCGCGGTGCTGGGCGTGCTGGTGGTGCTCGGCCTGCCGCTGCTGGTGCCGCTGCTCGGTCTGTCGCCGATGCAGTACGGCGTGCTCGCCGGCCTCACCGTCTACGCTGTTCCGCAGGTCCTCGCCGCCACCGCGCCGGTCGCGGCGCTCAGCGTCCAGGTCGGAACCCTGGTGAAGCTCGTCCGGGTGCTGATGCTAGGCCCGGTCGTCCTGATGCTCTCGCTCGGCGCAAGCCGGCTGCGCGAGGAGACCGACGAGGCCGCCCCCGGCGTCACCGCCGGCGACCGCCCTGCTCGCGCCGGCCTCGCGATCCACCGCCTGGTGCCGTGGTTCATCCTCGCCTTCCTGGCGCTCGCGGGCCTTCGCTCGGCCGGGCTGGTCCCGCAGGTCGCGCTCGCGCCGATGTCGGAGACTGCCAACGTGATGACCGTGGTTTCGATGGCGGCGCTCGGTCTCGGGGTCGATGTGCGCAGCGTCGCTAAGGCCGGAGCACGGGTGACCCTGGCGGTGGTCGCCTCGCTCGTCGCACTCGGCGCCGTCAGCCTCGGTCTGATCCGCGTGCTGGGCCTCGCTTGAACCGATCGGATGCGCCCGAGGCCGGGTCAGGCCCCGGCGAGGCAGGGCGAGACGAAGAGCTCCCCGCGATAGGCCCCGCGCAACGTGCGCACGGACACGATCAGCCAGAGTAGGGTCAGCAGGCCGACGAGGCCCGCTCCGAGCCAGGCGAACCCGCTGAGTGCCGTCGCTTCGCCGATCCGCAGGGTGGCCAGGGCATAGACGCCGAGCGGGAAGATGTAGCCCCACCAGCCGAGGTTGAACGGAACGCCGGCGCGTAGGTAGCGCACGGTGACGGCGAGCGAGAGCAGAAACCACCAGGCGCCGTAGCCCCAGAGGATCAGCGCGCCGATCAGGCCCGTGATCCTGAGGATCTCGGGCGCGCCGGCAAAACCGCCTGCCGCGAGGATCGGGCCACCGGCCTGCCCCAGCACGAGCAGGCCGAGCGCCCCGGTTCCGAGCGGACCGAGGGAGAGCCAGCTCGATGCGGCCATCTCACGCGGTGGCAAGTTGTGCAGCGCCATGCGCAGCACCAGGATCGCCAGGATGCTCAGCGCCAGCGGGACCGAGACGCCCCAGAGTACGAAGCTCGTGACGATGACGGCGAGTTGTTGGCTCTCGCCGCTCAAGGCTGGAGCGAGCAGGCCACCGGAGACGGCGACGACCTCGGCTGTCACCACTGGCAGCAGCCATACGGCCGTCATCTGGTCGATGCGGTGCTCCTGACGGGTGAACATCAGGTAGGGGATCGCGACAGCACAGATCAGAGCGAGCGCCACGTCGAACCACCACAGCGGCAGTGCGATTCGGACGGTCTCTGCGCCGAGATAGGGCGGACCGAATATCAGCAGCCCGTTCAGAAGCGTCGCCAGTGCCATCGGGATCGCCCCGAAGAACATCGACACCGTCGAGTGTCCGAAGATCCGTCGGGCGCCGTCGAAGTAGAAGATCCAGCGCGCGCCGTAGACTAGGCAGAAGGTGGCGAAAAGCACGACGGAGGCGAGCCAGAGCCCGAGCGGCACAGGGGCCAGCAGGGCATGCGTCTCCGGCAGACGGTCGAGGGCCAAGGCGACCACGCCAGTGCCCATCACCACGGTGAACCAGTTCGGCGTGAATTGTCGGATCACGTCCCGCGGATGCTGGAGGCGCGAGAGCGGCTTTAGGCCTGTGCTGATCGCCAGCAGACTGGATTCGGACACGGGGCGCTCTCAGGGCTCGGAGGGTCAACGCACCGGCTCTAGCACGACCCCGCATCGCGCGCCGCCGCGATAGACAGCAGCTCGCAAGTGGTGCTTAATCATCGAAACAATAGATTAAAACTAGCTAATCAAACCATTAGTATGAATGGTTGTCGGCCGCTACCTTCTTGTCATCACGAACCGACGTGACGACCCCACCAGAAGGATATCGACCATGACCCGTACGATCGCTGCCGTCGCCCTCGCCGCCTCCGCCCTTTTCGGCATGACGGGCCTCTCGCAGGCCCAGGGCCTCCGCGCTCCGCAGGCCCGCTCCATCACCAGCCCATCCGCACCGATCTACGGCGACGCCGATGGCGCCAACGCCAAGAACCCGGCGCTCCCGGCCTACGCCCGTGGCCGCGGCCAGGAGACCGGCGGCCCGGCGCGGGAACTGATCGGACGCTGACAGCGCCCCCTTGGCCGCCGGGCATCCGTCCGGCGGCGCGTGAAGCCTTCGACCACCCGAATGGCAGGGAGATCCATCATGACCCGACCCACCTTCGAGACCACCGACGAGGCCCGGCAGGGCGAGACCAGCGGTCACATGCGCTGGGTCCTGTTCTGGACGGTCGCCCTGACCGTCGCCGCCGTGGGCACCGTCTGGCTGACGATCATCTGACCCGCCCGCCCGCCATTGATCGGAGATCGGAAATCTTCGGATGATCGCAATCGGAGATCGTTGAAATCTCAAACAATCATTGGATGGAATAATCGTCTCGCTGTAGCATCTCCTTTACGGGGAAGACGCCTCTTTGCCGGGATGACATGGATCGATGACCAGAGTTTCCGGCGGCGAGACCGAACCGTCCCGACCGACGCCAATGCCGTCCGCCGACGGCGACACCGAGATCTAGCGACCGGCCGACGCGGCCCAACAAACGATTCCAGGGAGACATCATGCGCCATCTGCACGAACCGTTGAACCGCCGCCTCGTCCTGGGTGGCCTAGGGGTCGGCAGCCTCGCCGCCGCGATGCCGGCCTGGGCCGCGGGCTCGGTGAAGCTTCCGCTGCCCGGCGGCCCGGACGAGCGGGCGCTAACCACCGCCTTTCCGGGCAAGGCCGAGATGATCCTTCAGCGCACCCATCCGCCGCTGCTGGAGACGCCGTTCTCGGTGTTCGACGAGGGCGTGTTCACGCCCAACGACCGCTTCTACGTCCGTTGGCACTGGGCCTCGATCCCGACCGAAGTCGATGCCGGCACCTTCCGGCTCAAGGTCCACGGCCACGTCGAGAAGGAACTCTCGCTCTCGCTCGACGCCATCGCCGGCCTGCCGCGCTTCGAGATCGCCGCGGTGAACCAGTGCTCGGGCAATTCGCGCGGGCTGTTCGAGCCGCGGGTGCCCGGCGCGCAATGGGCCAACGGCTCGATGGGCAACGCCCGCTGGACCGGGGTGCGCCTGAAGGACGTGCTCGAAAAGGCCGGGGTGAAGGCCGGTGCCGTGCAGGTGCGCTTCAACGGCCTCGACGAGCCGGTCGTCGACGACGCGCCCGACTTCAAGAAGTCGCTCGATCTCGACCACGCCAACAATGGTGAGGTGATGATCGCCTACGCGATGAACGGCGAGCAGCTCCCGTTGCTCAACGGTTTCCCCCTCCGCCTCGTGGTGCCGGGCTGGTACTCGACCTACTGGGTCAAGATGCTGTCCGACATCGAGGTGCTGGACAAGCCCGACGACGGGTACTGGATGAAGACCGCCTACCGCATCCCGGACGTGCCGGGCGCCAACATCAAGCCCGGCCAGACCGGCTTCAAGACGGTGCCGATCAACAGGATGGTGCCACGCTCCTTCGTCACCAATTTGACCGAAGGTGCAAAGGTGGCGGCTGGAACGCCGGTGGCCATCCGCGGCATCGCTTTCGGCGGCGATTGCGGGGTAAAGGCGGTCGAGTTCTCCGGAGACGGCGGGGCGACGTGGTTTCCGGCGCAACTCGGCGCCGACGAGGGCCCCTACAGCTTCCGCCGCTTCGACGGCAGCCTGCCGGCGCTGGCCGCCGGCACCCATGCGGTCAAGGTCCGCTGCACCAATACCAACGGCGTCGCCCAGGGCATGGACCAGGTCTGGAACGCCAACGGCTTCATGCAGAACGGCATCGAGACCGTATCCTTCCAGGCCGCTTGAGGAGACCAGCCATGAACCCGATCCATCCGGCGGCCCTGATTGCCGCGCTCGCCCTGTCTCCCCTGGTGGCGCTCGCGGCGCCTGCACCAGAGCCGATGCGCTTCACCTCACAATCCATCGCGATGCCAACCTCCGACCGGATCTTCCCGGACGGGCAGGGGGTTGAGGTGGTCAACAACAACTGCCTCGCCTGCCACTCGGCCGGGATGGTGCTGACCCAACCCAAGCTCTCGAAGGCGCAGTGGACCGAGACCGTGAACAAGATGGTCCACGTCTACAAGGCGCCCGTCGATCAGGCCGACGTGCAGACCATCGTCGACTACCTCACGGCGTTGAAGCCGGCGCCCTGAACCCCTGTATCCCGAGGCCGCCGCGTTTTTTTCGCCGGCCTCGGGGAATAGACCGCGCCCTCCGGCATCTCCCCAGGGCGATGCACGGCCAAACCGGTCTCGCATCACGCAATCCGATTTCGAACCAGCCCTCACGGCCGGCCCCTGGCCGCCGAACGAGCGCGCATGCCCGAGAGACACGCTTCATGACCCATATCCGCACCAGCCTGCGCGCCCTCGTCGCCGGAGCCGCCTTGCTCCTCGCCCAGGGCCAGCCCGGGTTCGCCGCCGGTTTCGACGGGGCGATCAAGAACAACGCGCTGGCGCTGAACGCCGCCGGTACGGTCGCCGCTGTGTCGAACAGCGAAGAGAGCGCCGTCATCGTCTACGACGTCGCCAAGGGCACGGTGCTGCGCCGCCTCGACGGCTTCGTGACCCCGCGCAACATCGTGTTCGCGCCGGACGGCGCCCGCTTCTACGTCTCCGACAGCGGCACCGGCCGGATCACGGTCTACGAGACCGCCACCGGCAAGGAAGCCGGCGTTCTCGCCGCGGGCCCCGGCGCGTTCGGCACGGTGCTCTCGGCCGACGGGACCAAGCTCTACGTCAATAACGAGGCCGCGAGCACGCTGACCGTGTTCGACACCAAGACCATGCTCGCCGAGGCTGTGATCCCCGGCTTCGCGCAGCCGCGCCAGGGCGTGAAGTTGTCGCCGGACGGCAAGACCGTGTTCGTGACGAACTTCCTCGGCGACAAGATCACGTTGGTCGATACCGCCACCAACAAGATCACCGGCGAGATCGCCGGGTTCGACAAGCTGCGCGCCATCTCGATCACCAAGGACGGTAAGACGCTGTTTGCCGCCAACAGCGGCCGCAACACCATCGGCGTGGTCGATGTCGCCGCTCGTAAGGTCACCTCCGAGGTGGCAGTGGGCAAGGACCCCTACGGCGCCGCGCTGACCCCGGACGGGCACTTCGTCTATTCGGGCAACCTCAAGGACAACTCGCTCTCGGTGATCGACACCGGCACCCTCAAGGTCGTCGCCACGGTGACCGGCCTGAACGAGCCGCGCCAAGCGATCGCGTTCTCGGCCGACAACGCCCACGCCTACGTCCTCAACCGCGACCTTAGCGTCGCCGTGGTGGACCGGGCGAAGAACGCGGTCATCTCGACCATGAAGCCCTGAGGCAACGCGCGCCGGGTGCCTTCTCGGCTCCCGGCGCGTTCTCGTCGTCGACACGTCACGAACGCAGGACAAAGACCCCATGCTCGGCCTGTTCCAGCGCAAGGACCGCCTCATCGTCCACGGAAAGGCGCCCTACAACGCCGAGCCGCCGCTCGATCGCCTGCGCGCGGCCTTCCTGACTGATCAGGCCGACTTCTACGTCCGCAGCCACGGTGACATCCCGGACCTCGACGCCGACAGCTACCGCCTGATTATCGACGGGATGGTCGCGACGTCGCTCGACCTCTCGCTCGCCGATCTCAAGGAACGCTTCGCGCCCGTCACCGTCACGGCGGTGATGCAATGCGCCGGCAACCGCCGGGCCGACATGCTGGCAGTGGCGCCGGTCTCCGGCGACCCGTGGGCGCCCGGCGCCATCGGCAACGCGGAATGGACCGGGGTGCGCCTCGCCGAGGTGCTGCGCGCGGCCGGCCTCGACGCGGGGGGCGCACGTCACGTCGCCTTCGAGAGCCACGACCGGATCGCCCATACGGACACGCGCTTCGGCGCCTCGATCCCGCTCGCCAAGGCTCTCGCCCCCGAGACGCTGCTCGCCTTCGCGATGAACGGCGAGCCTCTCGCCCCCGAGCACGGTCACCCGCTGCGTGTTGTGGTGCCGGGCTTTGCCGGCATCCGCAGCCCGAAGTGGCTCGCCCGCATCACGGTGCAGGATCACCCCTCCAACAACCCGATGCAGGCCGACGACTACAAGCTGTTTCCGCCCGACGTGACCGCCGAGACCGCGGACCCCGCCCACGGCATCACCATCGAGGCGATGCCGCTCAACAGCGCGATCTGCGAGCCCGCCCGCGGCGCGGCGTTGAAGGCCGGCCGGCACGCGATCCGCGGCTACGCCATCGCCAGTGACCGCGCGGTCGCCCGCGTCGATGTCTCGACGGATGGCGGTCGCAGCTGGGCGCAGGCCCGGATCGACCGCGACGCCGACGCACCCTACGCCTGGACGTTCTGGGAGATCGAGCGCGAGCTGACGACCGGCGAGCACGAACTCGCGGTACGGGCCTGGGATTCCGCCGGCCAGACCCAGCCTGCGGCGCCGGACGACACCTGGAACTACAAGGGCTACCTCAGCGCCGCCTGGCACCGGGTGCGGGTCACGGTGGCCTGACCGTCACGCCCAGAGCAGGGCGGTGGCAGCGAGGCCCGAGATCGCAATCAGCAGGGCCGCGATCCCGACGGTGAGGAGGCGCGGCATCATCGGGATCTCGGCATGGGCGAGTCGCGCCCGGATCGCTCGGTCCCGCCATGCGGCGCCGGCGAACGAGGCGAGCGCACAGGCGATCAGCGTGAGCGACAGCACCTTCAGTGGCCAGACCGCCAGCACCTCTCGCAGGAAGCGCTGCGCGGCTAGGCCGACGCCGAGGAAGGCGAGCCCGGTGCGAAGCCACGCCACGAAGGTGCGCTCGGCTGCCAGCACCGTGCGGTCCTCGGCGAGCCTGACCCGCGGGTCGTCGGGGGGAACGGGTTTCGCGGGCTCGCTCATTCGGCATCCGCCGTTGCGATCAAATCGAGCAGCGCGTCGGCGGCCCGGCTGCGGTAGCGCTCCTTGTGGCGCAGTACCCGGAACGGCCGGCTCGGTAAGTCGAACGCCGCCCGTACCAGGGTCCCGGCTCGAAGCGCTGCGGCGACCACGGTCTCGGACAGCACGGCGGCCCCGCCCCCGGCCTCGACGGCGGCGCGGACCGCCTCGTTCGAGGGCAATTCGAGTGTGACTTGGAGTTGAGCCGCAGCGAGGCCGGCGTCCGTCAGCGCCGCCTCGAAAGCCGAGCGGGTTCCCGATCCCGCCTCGCGCAGCACCCAATTGGCCGTTGCGAGCTCCTTGGGTTCGAGGGCAGTAGCCCCGGCGAAGGGATGGCCAGGAGCGACTACGAGGACAAGCTGGTCTCGCGCGATGGTCGTGCTCGCGAGCGTCGGGTCGTCCAGCGCCCCCTCGACAAAGCCGAGTTCGGCCTGCCCCGCGCGCACCGCGTCGGCGGCGTCGGTGGTGTTGCCCACCGCCAGCCGGATAGCGATCTCGGGGTAGGCCCGGCGAAAGGCAACGAGATGGCGCGGCAGCCAGTCGCTGGCGATGGTCTGGCTGGCGTAAAGCGCCAACGTCCCTCGTCGCATGCCGCTGAGGTCTGCGAGCACCAGTTCGGCGGCCTCCGCCCGGGCGAGCACGGCACGGGCCTCGACAAGGAACGTGCGCCCCGCCTCGGTCAGCTCGATCCCGCGGCCGACCCGGTGGAACAACTTGGTGGCGTGACGCCCCTCGATATTGGCGATCGCCGTGCTGACCGCCGATTGGACGAGGTTCAGCGCCTCGGCGGCTCGGGTCACGTGCTGCCGCTCGGCCACCGCCACGAAGATGCGAAGCTGGTCGAGGGTCACGGCTGCAGCCTATCCGGCGCGAGGCCGCGGACCTGCGCATCAACCGCCTGCGCGACGGTCAACAGCCGGGCCTCGTCGGTCCGACCGGTGACGACGTAGGACATGCCGCCATCGACCCAGGAGAAAGCGGCGACGTCGCCCTCGCGGGCGAAGCGGAACACTGTGCGGCCATCCGCATCGCCCACGCGGCTGTAGAGCGTCAGCCGGGTGCCGTGGTCGTCGTCGTACATCAGCATCGCTGCGGATTCGGACCCAGCGGGCAACAACCGCCCGCCCATCAGGCGGAAGCCGTAGGCCGTGAGGTCGGGGGTGGTCACCGCCCGGCCGAGGCGCTTCGAGAGCCACGTCACAAGGTGCGGCTTCTCGTCGGCGCGCACCTCCACAGGATGCACCGCCTCGACCACGTAGGTGCGGAAGGCCGCCACTGCGTCGTCGGTCGCCGGCTCGGTTCGCGCGAGCGTGACCGTGGGTACCTGCCGCGCGGCATGGCCGAACCAGCCGGCGGCACCGCCGACCGCGAGGCAGAACACGGCCGCAGCCGCGACCGGAAGCCAGCGCCCGGTTATTGGGCTATGTCGCGAGCGGATGTTGGCCACCCGGAGCCGCGCCGGGATCGCCTCCTCGGCAATCGGCGCGAGGCGGGTACGCAAGCGCTCGCGCAGGGCGCGATCCGCCGAGACCTCGGCCGCCCGCGCGGGGTTTCCCCTGAGCCATGCCTCGACCAGCGCCTGCCGCTCCGGTTCAAGATGACCGTCGATCAGGCCGTGCAGGTCGTCCTCGCCGACCGGGCGCGGATCCCCGCTCATTTCACCCTCCTCAACAAGCCGGTTCGGCCCGTTTCCAGAAAACTTCGCATCCGCTCCCGCGCTCGGCTTAACCGCGACATCACCGTGCCCAGCGGTACTCCGAGCACCTGCGCCGCTTCCGCATAAGACAGATCCTCGACCGCGACGAGCAGTAGCACTGAGCGCTGCTCCTCGGGCAGGGCGTCGAGTCCGGCGAGCACGTCGCGTGCCCCCATAACGGCCTCGGGGTCGGCACCCGGATCGGGCACCTGCTCCAAAGCCTCAGCGCCGACATCGATGCCGCGCCGGCCCCGGCGTCGAACAGTGCCGAGGAACAGGTTGCGCTCGATCGTGAACAGCCAGGCTCGCAGGTCGCCGTCGCGGCGACGTCCGGACCAGCCGGACAACGCCCGCTCCAGGGTGTCCTGGACGAGGTCATCCGCCGCTTCGCGGTCCCGCAACAGTGCGACTGCGTAGCGCCGCAACGCTGGGATCTGCGGTTCGATGAGGGCGGCGATCTCGTCCACGAGGCTTTACCGATCAGGGCTTGGCGATGTGCCACGCGCCGTTGAGGAATCCGTCGCCGGTGATGTCGCCGGGCTTCGTATCCTTGGCGAAGGTGTAGAGCGGCTTGCCCTTGTAGGCCCACTGCATCGTCCCGTCGTCCCGCGTCACCATCGTCCAGTCGCCACTAGCAGCCGAGCCGGAGGCGGCCATCAGTGCCGGCCAGTTGGCGGCGCAGGGGCCGTTGCACATCGACTTGCCGCCCATGTCCTTGTCGAAGGTGTAGAGGGTCATGCTCTTGGAATCGACGAGCGCCGGCCCCTTGGCAGTCTCGGCCGTCATCGCAGGCGCAGCGGCCTGGGCGGCGACGGCGGAGAAGGCGAAGGCCGCAAAGGCAGCGCGGATCAGCATGGTGTGCATGAGTGAGGTCTCCGGCGGTCGACCATGACCGCATCGGGAGAGATGCCGAACGGGCGCGTCTATTCCACTGACACACGAAAAAGATTGGTGACGTCAGCGTGACCGCCGACTCGTCCTCAACCACGGCATACGGCCGTCACCCAGGAGCAGTCAGAGGAATGATGCGGCGGCGTCACCACTCTGAAAGGCGGAGATCCGAGATCATGCCCTCGCACGGCGAGATCGACTGCAACGTCTGCTTTCAAGAGATACGTTGGCTTGCTCTTACGGCGTAGTTGGGTCGGAAGCAGCCCCTCGCGGCGGGTACCAAGCGTCAGATTTCGACCACTAGGAGGAGGTCGTTGAGCCCGCGGAGGTGGCTCTCGGGAGTGTTCGTCGGGCGCATCCGTTGAGTCTGACGCGCCCGCGTTTCCGAACGGTTAAGCGGATCGCGCCTATCGGACGGGATCACCCCACGGGCAGGTCGCATCGAGCTCCCGAAACAGGTCGTCGGGCAGCACGGGAAAACCGCTGACGAGGGCCTCCACGGTGTCATGATGGCTGAACCCATCCGAGGCGCGCCAGACCCATCCCTCGGCAAGCTCGTCCTCCCAGGTGCCCTCCCAGGAAACCGGCTCGACCGTGTAGCCGAGGTGGAACGCGTAGGCCGTGAGGACGGCCTGGCGAAGGGGCGAGATCGAGTCTGACATTGGATACCTCCGCCCCGGAGGATGCCACCTCGGCCGGGCCGGTGCGATCAAGTGAGTGGATGACTCCCGAAAAATTCCGGGTGGCCCGCGTGGCCTGGAACGGGACACGGGTGCGGTGGCAGGCTGGTCCCGTGATGCCCCAAGGGCCGGCTGCGAGCCGGCATCCCGCATCGCCGACCACCCCGCCGGACCCCGTCCGAGTGGGGCCTAAACACGTCATCCGGTCCCGCAATCGGTCCCGCGAATGGCTGGAAGAGGCGTTTCCCCTAGGGCGGCGTGGATGGGGCCAGACCGTTATGAGCGGTCGGCTCTAACCATTGAGCTACAGGCCCTCTCGCTTCCTCAGCGATGAGACGAGCGATACCCGAGTGGGAGACGCGCGTCACCTCGGATTCCATGAGGCAGACGCGGATCAGCGCGGGTTTTCGGGCGACGATGCGGTGCAGCGCGGTGTGGCCGGACCTCCAGGATCGCGCTGTCGGCGAAACGGTTGGATGCGGGTTAGGCCGCAGGTTTTCTGGTGGGGCGCCGCCCGGACGGGCTCGTGCTGTGCGGCGCGTGCGCGCCCGCACAGCCTTGGCCCTCGGCCGGATCCCCGCGTCTGGCCGTGTCTGGCGTGACCACCACATGAGGACGACAACGGTCGTGGCGAAGGCCACGTGCCGTCCGTTTGTCCTCGAAACACCGTGAGCGTCCTGCATGCCTTCCCTGTCCGACCCGATCCGCATCGGCGCGATCGACGCCCAGAACCGCGTCTTCATGGCACCGCTGACCCGCGGCCGCGCCTCGCGCGAGCACGTGCCGACACCGATGATGGTCGAGTATTATCGACAGCGGGCCAGCGCCGGCCTGATCCTCACCGAGGCAACCGGCATCTCCCAGGAAGGCTTGGGCTGGCCCTTCGCGCCCGGCATCTGGTCCGATGAGCAGGTCGAGGCCTGGAAGCCGGTGGTGAAGGCCGTGCACGAGGCCGGCGGCAAGATCGTCTGCCAGCTCTGGCACATGGGCCGCATCGTGCATCCGGACTTCCTCGGCGGCCAGAAGCCGATCTCGGCTTCCGCAACCACGGCCCCGGACGCTGCACACACCTATGCGGGTAAGAAGCCCTACGCCGAGGCGCGGGCGCTGCCCGTCGACGAGATCCCCCGCCTGCTGGCCGACTACGACCGCGCCGCGCGCAACGCCCTCAAGGCCGGGTTCGACGGCGTTCAGATCCATGCGGCGAACGGCTACCTGATCGACCAGTTCCTGCGCGACGGCACGAACCTCCGCACCGATGCCTATGGCGGCTCCATCGAGAACCGTCTGCGCCTGCTCACGGAGGTCACGCGCACGGTGGCCGAGGCCGTCGGCCGGGACCGCACCGGCGTGCGCCTGTCACCCAACGGCGCGATCCAGGGCGTCGATGATTCCGACCCCGAGGCCCTGTTCGGCGCCGCGGCGGCAGCCCTCTCACAGATCGGGATCGCCTTCCTCGAGCTCCGGGAGCCGGGCCCGAACGGCACCTTCGGGACGTCCAACCATCCGCCTATCGCCCCGACGATGCGGGCGGCCTTCGACGGTCCGCTGATCCTGAACTCGGATTACGACGGCCCGCGTGCGCAGGCGGCTCTCAACGAGGGCCACGCCGACGCCATCGCCTTCGGACGCCCCTTCATCGCCAACCCGGACCTGCCGGAGCGGCTGTTCGCGGGCGCCCCGTTGAACAAGGATGAGGCGAAGACCTGGTACAGCCAAGGCCCGGAAGGCTACATCGACTATCCGACTCAGAGTGCCGCCAAGGCAGCCTGACGTTGCCGAGGCGAGATCATCCGAGCCGTCTATTGTATCATTCTCGACACTAGACGGCGCCTCGACCGAGGTGAGACCCAGGCGAAAGCGGTTTCACCTCGATCACTTCGAAGAACGTTGTCGCTATCGCTCGGACGGAAGACATCCTATGTGTTGCGACCGACGAGGATAGCCGCTTTTGCCTTCGACCGATGCCTGCTCAGTCGCGCCGACCGGATGGACCGAGTCAGATCGGCTCGCGGAGCTCGCCAGCCTGGACCTCGCCGCCACCGGCCGGGAAGCCGTCTACGATGATCTGACCCGCATCGCGGCCTTGCTCTGCAACGCGCCGATCGCCCTGGTCAGCTTCGTCGAAGCGGACCGGCAATGGTTCAAGGGACGCGTCGGGTTCGAGCTGCCCGAGACACCACGGCGGATGTCGATCTGCGCGCATGCCATCGAGGCCGAAACGCTTCTCGTCATCCCGGACCTCACCCACGATCCGCGCACCTGCGACAACCCGCTCGTGACGGAGGAGCGCCAGCTACGCTTCTACGCGGGTGCGGTGATCCGCTCGCGCTCGGGCTATCCCCTCGGCACCCTCTGCGTCCTCGACCGCGTGGCGCGCCCCGAGGGCATCACGCCGATGCAGGCTGAGATGCTGGAAGCGCTGGCCCGCCAGGCCGCGACGCTGATCGAGCTGACGCGGACTCGCAGCGAGGTCGACGCCCGTGAAGCGGACCTCCAGGCGAGCGAGCGCCGCTTCCAGGTGATGACCGGCGCGATGCCGCAAATGGTCTGGACCACCCAGCCCGACGGCTATCACGATTTCTACAACGACCGCTGGTACGAATTCACCGGTGTCCCGCCGGGCTCGACGGACGGCGAAGCCTGGAACGGCATGTTCCATCCGGACGACCAGGAGCGGGCCTGGTCGCGCTGGCGCCATAGCTTGGCCACCGGCGAACCCTATGAGGTCGAGTACCGCCTGCGGCACCATTCCGGGGCCTATCGCTGGACCCTGGGCCGGGCGATGCCGCTCCACGATGCCGAGGGCCGGATCGAGCGCTGGTTCGGCACCTGCACCGATATCGAGGACCTGAAGCGGGCGGAGGCCGAGTCGCGCAAGCTCGCCGCCATCGTCGAGCAGTCGCAGGACTTCATCGGCATGGCCGACCGGGAGGGGTTCGTCCAGCACATCAACGAGGCTGGACGCCGCCTGGTCGGGCTCCCCGACGTCTCGGCCGTGACCGGCACCCAGATCCTCGATTATTTCATGCCCGAGAGCCAGGCGCTCGTCACCGGAACGGTCCTGCCCGCCGTCGAGCGGCACGGCTGGTGGGAGGGCGAACTCGCCTTCCGACACTTCGGCACGGGGGAGGGGATCGCGGTCCTCTACAACATCTTTCCGGTGCGGGACGACGCGGGCCGTTTCGTCGGCTACGCCACCGTCACGCGCGACCTGCGCGAGCGCAAGCGGGCCGAGGAGGCCCAGGACCTCCTGATCAAGGAGCTGTCGCACCGGATCAAGAACATCTTCGCCGTGGTCGGCGGCATCGCCGGCCTGTCGGCCCGGACCGATCCGTCCGCACGTCCCTTCGTCTCGGCCTTCCGTGAGCGCCTCGGTGCCCTGGCGCAGGCGCACGAATACGTCCGTCCGCATTCCCCCGCCAGCGCCCCCGCGGTGAAGGGCCAGACGCTGTTCGGCCTGATGCGCCTGATCATGGCGGCCTACGTGCAGGACGGGCGCGCGCGGATCGTCATCGACGGGGACGACGTGGCCGTGGGCGAGCGCGCCGCCACGGCCCTCGCGCTGATCATGCACGAGCAGGCTACCAACGCGATGAAGTATGGCGGCCTCTCGACCGAGGCCGGCAGCGTCCGCCTGACCGGACGACGCGACGGCCCGTCCTACATTCTGACGTGGGCGGAGAGCGGCGGTCCCACGGTGACCGGTCCGCCGACCCGGCAGGGCTTCGGCACGGTCCTGGCGCAGCGCAGCGTGGTCGGGCAGCTGGACGGCACGCTGGAGCAGGACTGGGCCCCGAGCGGTCTCGTGATGCGCCTCGTCGTCCCGGTGGATCACCTCCGATCGTGAGATTCCAGCGGTATCGCCTCGTCGTCTTCGACTTCGACGGGACCCTGGCCGACAGCTTTCCCTGGTTCGCCGGTATCATCAACGGCGTCGCCGATCGCTACGGCTTCGCCCGCATCGCCGAGCACGAGACCGAGACGCTGCGGGGCATGGACGCGCGGGGCATCGTCCGGCATCTCGGCATTCCGGCCTGGAAGCTGCCGCCGATCACGCGACACATGCACCGGCTCGCGGCTCGGGATATCGGCGGGATTCGACTGTTCCCCGGCGTACCGGATCTCCTCGCCGACCTCGACGGGGCGGGCTTGCGCCTCGGCATCGCAAGCTCGAATCGCGAGGCGACGATCCGGCGGGCGCTTGGACCCGCGGCCCGGTACTTCACCCACTACGCCTGCGGTGCGTCGCTGTTCGGCAAGGCCCGGCGCCTGCGGGCCCTGATCCGTGACGCCGGCGTTGCCCCGTCCCAGGCGCTCTATATCGGCGACGAGATCCGCGACCATCAGGCCGCGACCGAGGCGGGCTGTGCCTTCGGGGCCGTGACCTGGGGTTATACCCGCGCCGACGCGCTCGCGGCGCGGACACCGGAGCACCTGTTCGCCGACCCCGCGGCGATCGGTGAGTCCATCGTGTCGGCCCTGCCACAGGGGATTGGAAACTGCCCAGCGCCCCGGCCGGCCGGATTGCCAATTGCTCCCTCGGCGCGCCAGGTTAACGTACGTTAGATCAGGCGTCCGGATCGACGCGGCGCTCGGAAAGCTTGTGCATGGACAGGACGCAGCGATCGCAACCGAACGGCCCGGCTGTCCCGGCGCAGAGGGAGCCGGTGGTCCGCCGCTTCAGGGCCCGCGGGGCGCGGTCGCATTTCCTGGTGGCCTGCCTCGCCGGCGGCCTGCAGGCGGCTTATGCCCCCCAGCCCGAGTCCGAAGTCTCGGATCTGTTCGCGGGCCTGATCGCGCAACTCGATTTCAGCGAGCCGGGAACGCGCTGACGCGGTTAGGGTCGATCGCGCCGTCCGCGACGGCTGCGGGCCACCGCCTTCCGTAGGACCCGTGAAAGCTGCTCCACCGAGTAGGGCTTGTGCAACAGCTCGAACCCGTGGGCACCTTCCTCGGCCAGGACATGACTGTACCCGCTGGCCAGGACCACCGGCAGGTCGGGCCGGCGCCGGACGATCTCCTTGGCAAGCTCGATCCCGTTCATGCCCGGCATGACGATGTCGGAAAACACCACCTCGAAGCGGAAGGGAATCTTCTCGAGCTGACGCAGGGCATCGGCGGCGGAGGTCGCCCAGACCGTGTGGTAGCCGAGTTCGGCCAGGGTTTGGGTGGCGAAGCGGCCCACCTCCGGGTTGTCCTCCACCACGAGGACGCAGGTGCCGTGCCCCTCCGTCAGCGGCTCGGCCTCCTCGGGCGGCCCGGCGGTTACGGATACGGCGGGGACGCGCGGCAGGTAGAGGGTGAAGGTCGACCCGCGCCCCGGCGCGCTCTCGACGACGACCTCGCCCCCCGACTGCTTGGCGAAACCGAAGACCTGGCTCAGGCCGAGGCCGGTCCCCTGACCGACGCCCTTGGTGGTGTAGAACGGTTCGAAGATCCGGTGCAGGTCCCCCGCCGCGATGCCGGAGCCGGTATCGGTCAGCGACACGGCCACGAAGGCCCCCCCGCGGATGTCGAGGGGTGGGATGCCCGAGACCGTACCGACGCGGATCGTCAGCCGACCCTCGCCTTCCATGGCGTCGCGCGCATTCACCGCCATGTTCACCAGCGCGGTGTCGAACTGGCTCGGATCGGCATGCACGTAGCAGGGCATCTCCGGCACCTCGACGACGATCGCGATGCGGGCACCGGTCAGGGTGCCGACCATCTCGCTGATCGCGGCGACGCCCGAGCCCACGTTGAACGTCTCGGGTTTGAGGGCCTGGCGCCGGGCGAAGGCGAGGAGCTGGCCCGTGAGCTTGGCGGCCCGTGCCACGGTGTCGGAGATCGCATCGACGTAGCGGCGGCGGCGATCCTCGGCGAGACCCGGCCGCTTCAGCAGGTCGGTGGAGGATTTGATGACCGTCAGAAGGTTGTTGAAATCGTGGGCGACGCCGCCCGTGAGCTGACCCACCGCCTCCATCTTCTGGGCCTGACGCAGGGCCTCCTGGGTCTGCGCCAGGGCTGCTTCCCGCGCCTTGTCCTCGGTGATGTCGCGGCCGCTGCAATAGGAGCGCCCGCCCTCCGGCACCGCCGTCCAGGACAGCCAACGGTAGCCACCGTCGCGGGTGCGATACCGGTTCTCGAAACGGAAGACGGGCGTACCGCCCGCCAGGGCCCCGACGGCCTCGGCGGTGCGCTCCACGTCGTCCGGATGGATCAGGTCGAGCACGGACCGGCCGGCGATCTCGGATTCGGACCAACCGAGCACGACCTCCCAGGCAGGGTTCAGGCGCTCGAAGTAGCCGTCCGGGTGCAGCACGCCGAGGAGGTCGGGGCTGACCAGCCAGGTCAGACCGCGCTCGTTGGACCGCAGGATGACTTGACGCTCTAGATCCGCGTTGAGGAAGCGCAGTTCCGCCTCGTTCCGGCGCAGCGCGATCTCGGCGAGCGCCCGGTCGGTGACGTCGACGCCCTCGACGAAGATGCCGGTGACGGCGCCGTCATCGTCGAAGATCGGCTGGTAGACGAAATCGAGATAGAGCTCGACGTCCGCCCCGTCCGCCGGGCTCTGGAGGGTGAGCTTCGAGGCCGTCGCCGTGAAGGCTTCGCCGGTGCGGTAGACGGTGTCGAGAAGCTCGAGATATCCCTGGCCTACGGCGTCCGGCAGAGCCTCGGCGACGGTCCGGCCCAGGACCGGTCGGTCGCCGACGAGGCGCCGGTAGGCCGGGTTGGCCAGTTCGAAGCGGTGTTCGGGCCCGCGCAGCACGGCCATGAAGCTCGGGGCCTGGGCGAAGAGCTGCTCGAGGCGCTCGCGCTCGGCGCTCGCCCGGCGCTCGGCCTGCACCCGGCCCGTCGTTTCGGCGCACGCGCAGAACATGCCGACGACCTGCCCGGCCTCGTCGCGCACCGGTGTGTAGCCGAACGAGAAGTAAGTCTCCTCCGGATAGCCGTTGCGATGCATAATGAAGGCGATGCCGTCCATATGCGTCGCCTCGCCCGCATAGGCGCGGGCGAGGATCGGCTCCACCTGATCCCAGATGTCGTGCCAGAGGTCGCGGAACGAGCCGCCGAGGGCGGCTGGATGGCGAGCGCCGCACATGGCGGCGTAGCCGTCGTTGTAGAGGGTGATGTAGTCCGGCCCCCACACGATCAGCATCGGCTGTTGCGACCCGAGCATCACGCCGACGAGCGTCTTCAGGGCCTGCGGCCAGCCGATCGGCGCGCCGAGCGAAGTCGCGGACCAGTCGTGGTGGCGCAGAAGCGCGCCGGTCTCGCCACCCTCGACGAGAAAGGCTTCGCGAAACGGCATCCTCGGGTCCTTTGCCCGCCTGGGGTCGAGCCCGGGCGAGCCATCCACGATGCGCGCCCCTGGCCGACCGGTCGCCCGGCCCCTCCGGCCCCTAGGGTCCCGAGAGGTGAGCCGCGAAGCTTACAGGCCGCGATTGGCCCCGGGCACCACGCTGGTGCCGGAGCCGCTGCCGAACGGCTCGTACTTGGTCAGGCCGCGGAAGAGCTGGCTGAGGAAGGCCCGGTCGGCGCCGCTGGTCGGCGTGGACCGCTCGATGAAATCGAACACCTTGCCATCCTGCAGGCCGTAGAGTGCCACGCGCTCAACCTTGAAGGCGCCGTTGAAATAGACGGCGGTGACCTTCTGGTCCTCGACCCGTTCGCCGAGGAACAGGACGGTGCGGCGCGTGTTCTGGCTGATGTAGTACCACGACTTGTTGCCGACGGTGGAGACGGTGGACGGCGTGCCGAGGATCTGCAGAACCTGCTCGGCGCTCATCCCCGGCTTCACGGTGGCGAGGGCCGCCTGGTCGATCTGGTAGCCATGGCGGATGTCCTCGCCGATGCAGCCGGACACTCCGGCTCCGATTGCGCCGAGGACGGCGAGGCGAGCGAGCGACGAGACGAGACGGCGCGACATCGGCCACCCTTGCTGACAGTGAGAAACTGAAGGCGACTTCCGTGAAAGCGTCCTGCGGCCCCGATCCCGACCCGGCACCGAGGCAGAAGAATCCCGATGGAGGTTGCACCTTGACCGTTCGCTGCCGTAACGCGGGGTTATGGTTTTGACAAGGCAAGCCCGGCCACACCCCCCGGCCGTCCGCGCCGGCTTCACGCCCGCCGATTCGAGGAGGTGCCCATGATGACGGGTCTCCTCGACAGGCTGCGCGCCTGGGGCGGGTCGAGCCCGCGCGAGCGGGTGATCGAGACGCTGCATGGGCGCATCAACCAGGCGGCCCGGGATCCGGATCTCTACCTTCACCTCGGCGTGCCCGACACGCTGGAAGGGCGGTTCGAGTGCCTGATCCTGCACGTCATCCTGGTGCTGCGGCGCTTGAACCGCCTGCCCGAACCGGCCGCCGACGTGGCTCAGGACCTCGTGAATTCGGTGTTCTTGCAGCTCGACTCGTCCCTGCGTGAATCCGGGATCGGCGATTTCGGCGTCCCGAAGCGCATGAAGAAGCTCGGTTCCGCCTTCTACGGGCGGGCCGAGGGCTACGATGCCGCGCTCGACGCCGGGGACACGGCGGCGCTGACGGCCGCGCTCGCGCGCAATGTCCTCGGGGTCGACGCGCCGGAGGCGGCGGCCGGCCTCGCCCGCTACGTCCTCGCCAGCGACGCCGCCCTTTCCCAAGCCGACCTCGACGGGCTGATCGGAACCGGCCCCGCTTTCCCGCCGCCGCAATCCTTCGCCGCTCCCCAGGCCGAACCGGACGGCGCCACGACACGGATCGTCCCATGACCCGCCAAGATACGACCCGCCACAATATGCCCCGCCACGAAGGGTCCGGACCGCTCTCGCGGATCGTCAGCGTCGACCGCCTGCGCCGCAGCGATGGGCGGCTCGTCGTCACGGCAAGCCCGGAGGAATGCGCGGCCCTGGCCGCCGACTTCAAGATTCCGGCCATCCGGGACCTCCTCGGCACGTTCGGGACGAGCGGTCCGCCCTCGGCCTTCCGGGTACGCGGAACGGTGACGGCGCAGGTGACGCAGGTCTGCACGGTGTCCCTGGAGGCCTTCGAAGGGCCGGTCTCCGAGCCGGTGGATCTGCTGTTCACCGACACCGACCGGCTCGCCGGGACCGACGCGGAGGATGCCGACGTCCCCGACCCGATCGTGGGAGGCAAGATCGATTTCGGCACCGTCACGGCCGAGTTCCTCGCGCTCGGGCTCGACCCCTATCCGCGCAAGCCCGGGGTGGCCTTCGAGCCCCATATCGAGGATCTGGAGGAGCCGCCGCTGGCGGCCCTGCGCGGGCTCAAGCCGGCCAACGACTGAGACCCGCGACCGCCAGATCGGAACGGCTTTCGGCAAACCGCTCAGATTTCGTTTGCCCGGCGGGCTTCAATCGCTATTTTCCGCCCCGCCGAGCAGGGGGCTGGTCGTTCGCCACCATCCCCGCTCACCGTGATGCCTCCCGCCGGGGGGCCGTTCTTTTCCGCGATCAGAGGCCACCGGCCACCCACCATGTCCCAGAGAGTGTGCATCTCGCTCGACGCCATGGGCGGCGACCACGGACCCACGACCGTGGTGCCCGGCGCCGCCATCGCCCGCGGGCGCCATCCCGAGATGACGTTCCTGATGTTCGGGGACGAGGCAATCCTCACGCCACTGGTGGCCGCCGAGCCGCGCCTGAAGGGCGCCGTCGAGATCCGTCACACCACGATGGCGATCTCCATGGACGAGAAGCCGAGTCAGGCCGTTCGCTCGGGGCGCGGCAAATCCTCGATGTGGCGCGCGATCCAGGCTGTGAAGGACGGCGAGGCCGATGCCGCCGTCTCGGCTGGCAACACCGGCGCCCTGATGGCGATGTCGAAGATCTGCCTGAAGACCCTTGCGGGCATCGAGCGCCCGGCCATCGCCTGCCTCTGGCCGACGGTGCGCGGCGAGAGCGTGGTCCTCGACGTCGGCGCCACCATCGGAACCGATGCCGAGCACCTCGTCGAGATGGCGGTGATGGGCTCGGCCATGGCCCGGATCGTGTTCGACCTCGACCGGCCGACCGTCGGGCTTCTCAACGTCGGCACCGAAGAGATGAAGGGCAACGAGGCCGTCAAGGAAGCGGCCCGCTACCTGCGCGAGACCGACCTGCCGAACCTCGCCTATCACGGCTTCGTCGAGGGTAACGATCTCGGCAAGGGCACGGTCGACGTCGTCGTCACCGAGGGTTTCACCGGCAATATCGCCCTGAAGACCGCCGAGGGAACGGCGAAGCAGATCGGCAGCTACCTGCGGGCCGCCATGAGCCGGACCCTCTCGGCTAAGATCGGCTACTTCTTCGCCCGCCAAGCCTTCAAGACCCTGCGGGACAAGATGAACCCGAGTCGGGCCAATGGCGGCGTGTTCCTCGGTCTCGAGGGCATCGTCATCAAGAGTCACGGCTCCGAGGACGCGCACGGCTTCGCGGCGGCGGTCGACCTCGCCCATGACATGGCCCGGCACGACCTCATGCGCACCATCCGCGACATGCTCGACCTGACGCCGGCCCCGGCCGCGCCATGAGCCGGGCCGTGAACAGAAGGACGGCCCCATGACGGTCATGAGCGGGCAGGCCATCGCCGAAAAGGTGGCCCCCGGACGCATCCTGCGCTCCGTCGTGGTCGGCTGCGGATCCGCCCTGCCGGCCCGATGCGTCACCAACGACGAACTCAGCCGCACCGTCGACACCTCCGACGACTGGATCGTGCAGCGCACCGGCATCCGCCAGCGCTACCTGGCGGACGCCACCGAAACCACCTCGGTCCTGGGGGCGCGCGCCGCCCGGGCGGCGCTCGACGAGGCCGGCCTCGCCGCCGACGACATCGACCTCATCATCTGCGCCACCTCGACGCCCGACCACACCTTCCCGTCCACCGCCACCGAGATCCAGGCGGCGCTCGGCCTGCGGGGCGGCTTCGCCTTCGACGTCCAGGCCGTCTGCGCCGGCTTCGTCTACGCCGTGACCACCGCGGACAAGTTCCTGAGCACCGGGAGCGCCAAGCGCGCCCTGGTCATCGGGGCCGAGACCTTCTCGCGGATCCTCGACTGGGAGGATCGCACGACCTGCGTGCTGTTCGGCGACGGCGCCGGCGCCGTCGTGCTGGAGGCCCAGGACGGGGAGGGCACCAGCGCCGATCGCGGCGTGCTCACGGCGAGCCTGCGCTCGGACGGACGGCACCGCGAGAAACTCTACGTCGATGGTGGCCCAGGCTCCACCGGCACCACCGGCCACCTGCGGATGATCGGCAAGGAGGTCTTCCGCTTCGCCGTCGGCTCCGTGACCGACGTCATCGACGACGCCTTCCGGGCGTCCGGGACCACGGCCGAGGATCTGGACTGGTTCGTCCCGCATCAGGCCAACCGACGGATCATCGAGGCATCGGCCGACAAGCTGGGCATCGCCCGCGAGAAGGTGGTCCTCACCGTCGACCGGCACGGCAACACCTCGGCGGCCTCGATCCCGCTGGCCCTCGACGTCGCCCGCAAGGACGGCCGGATCAAGCCCGGGGACCTCGTGATGATCGAAGCGATCGGCGGCGGATTCACCTGGGGCGCGGCCCTCATTCGCTGGTAGGCAGGACCCGTTTCCGAAACGGAGCCTCGCGCGCTGTTGACCCCGGGGTGAACGCCGATTAGCGTGCGCAATCATAGAGATACTAAGAAAACTCGAATCGCCTTGGGGAATATCGCATGACAGGAAAGACGGTCACACGCGCCGATTTGAGCGAGGCCGTCTACCAGCAGGTCGGGCTCTCGCGGACCGAGTCCTCCGCCCTGGTCGAAACGGTTCTGTCCGAGATCTGCACCTGCCTCGCCAGCGGAGAGACGGTGAAGCTGTCCTCGTTCGGATCCTTCGTCGTGCGCAGCAAGGGGCGCCGGGTCGGGCGTAACCCGAAGACCGGGGTCGAGGTGGCGATCGAGCCACGTCAAGTGATGGTGTTCAAGCCTTCGAACGTGCTGAAGGCCCGGATCAACGGCCTGAACGGCGCGGCCGAGCACGACGACGAGTAGGTCCTCCATGTCCCTCGCCGCGCGGATCGAAGAACCGAAAGCCGACCCTCGCGACGGGGAGGAGCCCGTGCGCGAGGCACCCGAGAAGAGCGCGGGCGCCTTCCGCACCATCAAGGAAGCCGCTGACGAACTCGACGTGCCGCAGCACGTCCTGCGCTTCTGGGAAACGCGCTTCACGCAGATCCGCCCGGTGAAGCGGGCTGGCGGCCGGCGCTACTACCGGCCCGACGACCTCGACCTCCTGAAAGGCATCAAGCGCCTGCTGCATGGGCAGGGCTACACCATCAAGGGCGCCCAGCGGGTGCTGCGGGAGCGCGGCCTGCGCTTCGTCCAGTCGGTGGGCCGCGGTGAGGCTGTGGCGGCCGCGCCCTCGATTCAGGATGCCGAGCACGAGGCTCTGCCGGCCGACCTCGCCTCCGGCGACGGCCTCACCGCTGAGCAGCGGACGGTTCTGGTGGACGCCCTCGCAGACCTGAGGGCCTGCCGCACCGCCCTGGCAGGCCTGCGCCTGCCGCCCGAACCCATCGGCGACGCCTGAGGGCAGGGCGGTGACCGAGAGGCGGGCAGTTGCCCACTCGACGGCCGCGCCAGCGATCCCCACATCCGCAGCACCCGGACCGAATCCACCGCGTCCCGCGCGGATCGCCCGGCGTGATCGGAGTTCGTCCCGCATGCTGCTCGCCCGTTCCCTCACCTTCCTGGTCGCTGGCACCCTCCTGGCCGGGCCGGCCCTGGCGCAGACCACGGTCACCCGCAGCGAGACCGCCGCCAGCGGCAAGAGCGTGCGCCTCGCCATCGTGCCGAACCTGAAGAAGGACTGCTCCACCGGCCCGATGCCTGAGATCCGGGTCAGCGGTGCGCCGAAGAACGGCTCGCTCATCACCAAGGTCGGCAAGATCAAGACCCCGGCGAAGTACCGCTGCCCGAGCAAGGAGGCCGCCGTGCAGGCGGTGTTCTACCAGAGCAAGGACGGCTTCACCGGCAGCGACGAGGTGACGGTGGACGTCAAGGATTCCGACGGGAACGTGCAGACTCAGAACATCAAGATCACCGTGAACGCCGCCAAATCCGACACGGCCAAGCCGGACGCAGCGAAGAAGGAGTCCACCGACTTGTGAGCCTTCCCGGGGCCGCAGCGGAAGACCGTCCGCGGCCCCGGCACCGAACCCGAGTGACAGGCCCGCCCATCGCACTGTGGCACGCATCACACGCCCAAATTCCGTGGTGACCGCGCTGCGACAAAACTGGGCCTGTCAGTTGCATCCAAGGCGAGACAGGATGAAGCTGTCGCTGTCGTGAGGGGATCGGAAAGCCTATGCCGTCGACGAACGACCTGTTCCAGAGCTTCGCCCGTGGCTACGAGGCGCGTCGCGATACGGAGATGAGCCTCTCCGAATATCTCGAAGCGTGCCGCGACGAGCCGTTGATGTACGCCTCCGCCGCCGAGCGCATCCTCGAGGCGATCGGAAAGCCGGAATTCGTGGATACGGCGAAGGATCCGCGCCTCGGGCGCGTGTTCATGAACCGGACGATCCGGGTCTACCCCGCCTTCGCCGAATTCTACGGAATGGAAGAGACGATCGAGCGCATCGTCTCGTTCTTCCGCCACGCGGCGCAGGGGTTGGAAGAGCGCAAGCAGATCCTCTACCTGCTCGGGCCGGTCGGGGGCGGCAAGTCCTCCCTGGCCGAGCGTCTCAAGGCGCTGATGGAGACCCATCCCATCTACGTGCTGAAGGCCGGCAACGAGGTCTCCCCGGTCTTCGAGAGTCCCCTCGGCCTGTTCGACCCCGAGACGATGGGGGCCGAGATCCAGGAGCGCTACGGCATCCCGAGGCGCCGGCTCACCGGTTTGATGAGCCCCTGGGCCCTGAAGCGCCTCGACGAGTTCAACGGCGACATCTCGAAGTTCAAGGTCATCAAGGTCAGGCCCTCGCGCCTGCGCCAGATCGCGATCGCCAAGACCGAGCCCGGCGACGAGAACAACCAGGACATTTCCAGCCTCGTCGGCAAGGTCGATATCCGGCGCTTGGAGACGCTCTCGCAGGCCGATCCCGACGCCTACTCCTACTCCGGTGGCCTCAACCGGGCGAACCAGGGCGTCCTCGAATTCGTCGAGATGTTCAAGGCGCCGATCAAGATGCTGCACCCCCTGCTCACCGCGACGCAGGAGGGCAACTATGTCGGCACCGAGAACATCGGTGCGATCCCGTTCACCGGCGTGATCCTGGCCCACTCGAACGAGTCCGAGTGGCAGACCTTCAAGACCAACAAGAACAACGAAGCCTTCATCGACCGCATCTACGTCATCAAGGTGCCCTACTGCCTGCGAGTGACCGAGGAGCAGCGCATCTACGAGAAGCTGGTCTCGGGCTCCGAACTCTCCGCCGCCGCCTGCGCGCCGGGGACCCTGGAGATGCTGGCCCGCTTCTCGGTGCTCTCGCGTCTGCGCGAGCACGCCAATTCGAACGCCTTCTCGAAGATGCGGGTCTACGACGGCGAGTCCCTGCGCGAGGTCGATCCCCGCGCCCGCTCCATGCAGGAATACAAGGATGCCGCCGGCGTCGACGAGGGCATGGACGGCATCTCGACCCGCTTCGCCTTCAAGGTGATGGCGGCGACCTTCAACCACGACACGACCGAAGTCTCGGCCGATCCGGTCCACCTCATGTACGTGCTGGAGCAGGCCCTGCGGCGCGAGCAGCTGCCGCCCGAAACCGAGAAGCGCTACCTGGAGTTCATCAAGACGGAGTTGGCGCCGCGCTACGCGGAGTTCATCGGTCACGAGATCCAGAAGGCCTACCTCGAATCCTACCACGACTACGGTCAAAACCTGTTCGACCGTTACATCGACTACGCCGATGCATGGATCGAGGACCAGGACTTCAAGGATTCCGAGACCGGGCAGCTTCTCAACCGCGAGCTCCTGAACCAGGAGCTGACCAAGATCGAGAAGCCGGCGGGCATCGCCAATCCGAAGGACTTCCGCAACGAGGTGGTGAAATTCGCCCTGCGCTCGCGGGCGCAGCATGGCGGGCGCAATCCGTCCTGGACGAGCTACGAGAAGCTGCGCGAGGTCATCGAGCGACGCATGTTCAGCCAGGTGGAGGAGCTGTTGCCGGTGATCTCCTTCGGCTCGAAGAAGGACGGCGAGACGGAGAAGAAGCACGGCGAGTTCGTCGACCGGATGGTGGCCCGCGGCTACACGGAGCGGCAGGTCCGCCGCCTGGTCGAGTGGTACATGCGGGTGAAGCAGGCGGGCTAAGGCATCGACCGAGCCTTGTCCGCACGGTGACGGGGCGGCCGCCATGGGTGGTCGCCCCGCTCCGCCGATCCCACATTGGTCTTGAGGGCGAAGGCACACACATCGGATGCACATCGTCGACCGCCGTCTGAATCCCGGGGGCAAGAGCCTCGCCAACCGCCAACGCTTCCTGCGCCGCGTGAAGGATGTGGCCCAGCGGGCCGTGCGGGAATCCGCGCGGGAAAAGGACATCAAGGACCTGGGCAAGGACGGCCGCGTCTCGGTGCCGGCCGATGGGGTTCGCGAGCCGCGCTTCGCCCGCCAGCCGGGCACCGGCCTGCACGACCACATCCTGCCCGGCAACAAGACCTACGTGGAGGGCGACCGGATCGAGCGCCCGCCGTCGGGCGGCGGGGGCAAGGGCTCGGGGGAGGGCGGCGACGGCTCGGAGAACAGCGAGGACGCCTTCCGCTTCGTGCTCACCCGCGAGGAGTTCCTCGAACTGTTCCTCGAGGACCTCGAACTGCCCGATCTCGCCAAGCGCCGGCTCTCGGTGGTGGAGACCGAGGGGCTTCGCCGGGCCGGCTACACGATCTCGGGCTCCCCGGCGAACCTCGCCCTGACGCGCACCCTGCGCAACTCCATGTCGCGGCGCATCGCCCTCAAGCGCCCGAAGCCCGACGAGATCGCCGCCCTCGAAGCGCGCATCGCCGCGACGCCGTCGAGCGACCCCGACCTGCCGGACCTGCTCCTGGCACTCTCGGGCTTGCGCGAGCGCACCAAGCGCATCCCCTACGTCGATCCCCTCGACCTGCGCTACCGCCGGTTCGAGACCTACCCGCGCCCGGTGGCACAGGCGGTGATGTTCTGCCTCATGGATGTCTCGGGCTCGATGACCGAGCACATGAAGGATCTCGCCAAGCGCTTCTACATCCTGCTGCACATCTTCCTGACGCGGCGCTACCGGCACGTGGAAATCGTCTTCATCCGTCACACCGACAAGGCGACGGAGGTGGACGAGGAGACGTTCTTCGGCTCGCGCGAGACCGGCGGCACCCTGGTCTCCTCGGCTCTCGTCGAGATGAAGCGCGTGATCGCCGAGCGCTACGACCCTAACGACTGGAACATCTACGCCGCGCAGGCCTCCGACGGCGACAACGTCTCCAGCGATGGGCCGACCTCGACGGAGCTGCTGCGCGCCCACATCCTGCCGGCCTGCCAGCACTTCGCCTATCTGGAGGTCGGCGACGAGAACGGCCCCCGGGCCGGCTTCGTCGAGCACCGCACCACCCTGTGGCGGACCTACGAGGGCTTGGCCAAGACCGGCGCGCCGATCGCCATGCGCAAGGTCAACCATCGCCGCGACATCTATCCGGTCTTCCGCGAGTTGTTCGGGCGCAAGGATGCCCGGGCGGAAGCCGAGGCTTGAAGCCGGCGCGTCGGGTCACCGGCTGCGCGGGACACGGACCCTTCGAAGTTGGACCTTTCGAGGAAGGCGTAAATCGTATGGTCGGCAGCATCATCCGCCCCACGCCCCAGCCGATCTCCGGCGGCCAGGAGCCGCTCTTCACCGGGAACGATTGGGACTTCGACACGATCCGGCGCATCCACGACGCCTGCGAGGTCGAGGCGCGGGCGCTCGGCCTGTCGTGGTACCCCAATCAGATCGAGATCATCACCGCCGAGCAGATGCTCGACGCCTACGCGTCGATCGGCATGCCGCTGTTCTACAAGCACTGGTCCTTCGGCAAGCACTTCGCCCAGCACGAGGCCGGCTACCGGCGCGGCATGATGGGGCTCGCCTACGAGATCGTCATCAACTCGGACCCGTGCATCTCCTACATCATGGAGGAGAATACGGCGACGATGCAGACGCTGGTCATCGCCCACGCGGCCTTCGGCCATAACCACTTCTTCAAGAACAACTACCTCTTCAAGCAGTGGACCGATGCCGAAGGCATCCTCGACTACCTCGATTTCGCCAAGGGCTTCATCTCACGCTGCGAGGAGCGCCACGGCCACGCCGCCGTCGAGGCGGTGCTCGATGCCGCCCACGCCTTGATGAGCCAGGGCGTCCACCGTTATCCGCGCAAGAAGCGACCGGATCTGGCCTCCGAGCAGCGCCGTGAGCGCGAGCGGGCCGAGCACGGCGAGCAGATCTACAACGACCTCTGGCGCACGCTGCCGCAGAAAGTGGCCGGAGCCCGCCCCGATCTCGCCGCGGAGCGTCGCAAGGCGCTCCTCGAACTGCCGCAGGAAAATATCCTGTATTTCCTGGAGAAGGCGGCCCCCCGTCTGCGACCCTGGCAGCGCGAGATCCTGCGCATCGTCCGCCTCGTGGCGCAGTACTTCTACCCGCAGCGCCAGACCAAGGTGATGAACGAGGGCTGCGCCACCTACTGCCACTACCGGATCATGAACGCCCTGTCCGAGAAGGGCCTGATCGGTGAGGCGGCCTATCTCGAGTTCCTGCAATCGCACACCAACGTCGTGCGCCAGCCGAACTACAACGAGCGCGGCTATAACGGCCACAACCCCTACGCCATCGGCTTTGCCATGATGCAGGACATCGCCCGCATCGTGGAGCAGCCCACGGAGGAGGACCGCGCGTGGTTTCCTGAGATCGCCGGCACCGGCGACGCCATGGCGACCCTGCGCGACGTCTGGGCGAACTATCGCGATGAGAGCTTCATCGCGCAGTTCCTGTCGCCCAAGCTCATGCGCGACATGCGCCTGTTCCACGTCGTCGATGACCCCGACGAGTCGGAGCTCTACGTCGAGGCGATCCACGACGAGCGCGGCTATCGCAAGATGCGGCGCTCCTTTGCGCGGCAATACGATGTGGCCTGGCTCGACCCGGACATCGAGGTGGTGGACGTCGATCTCGAAGGGGATCGGCGCCTCATCGTGCATCACCGTGCGCTCAATCGCATCACCCTGCAGAAGGACGATGCCAAGCGGGTGCTTCAGCACCTCGCCGATCTCTGGGGCTACGATGCGGTTCTCAGGGAGATCGACCCCGCCAACGACGCGGTCCTGGCCGAGCACCACGCCAGCGCGCGGCCGATCTTCTTCTGAAAGGGTGGACGCGGCATATCGGTCCGCGCCGCGGCGCAACGCCCGTGAGGATTGGCGGCAGTCCCGGACCGCGCTAGCCTGCGACGATGATGAACGACGACCTGCGCGAATCGCGCGCCGCCCTGATCCTGCTCGCCGCTGCGGTCGGCTCCGTCCTGATCTTCGGAGCCATCACGATCCTGATCCAGCTCTGAGGCGCTGGAGGCCGCGTCTCAGTGGGTCCAGGGCGCGGTGCGGTTGAACTTGAAATTTTCCGAGTAGGACAGGCCTTTGCGCAGAATCGGCTTCTGCGGCTCCTCGACCCGGTAGGACAGCCCGGCGCGCGTCGCGTAGGCCACGGCCTCCTCGCGGGTCTCGAACTCGAGGTGGACCTGCTGCAACATGTCGGACGAGCCGGTCCAGCCCATCAGCGGATCCGTCTCGCGCGGCGCGGTCTGGTCGAATTCCAGCACCCACGCCTTGGCACGCGCCGTACCGGACTGCGTCGGATCCTTCGCGGGCTGGTAGATGCGGGCGCTCGACATCGGGTCGTCCAACTCCAGGGAGCCTCGGCGGAAATGATGGTCGGGGCGATAGGATTCGAACCTACGACCCTCTGGTCCCAAACCAGATGCGCTACCAGACTGCGCTACACCCCGACACGCTTGCGCGTAGAGGGGACGTACGGTTTCGGCGGCGAAATGGCAACCGGCGCGAGGCGAGGATCGGGACAGGAAATGCCGCGGGACGCCACCATGGCGCTCTCAGGGACGGGAATCGTCCCCCACCGCCTTTGTCGGTCATGCGCCGTTGCCCTCTGCGGCTCCCAGCCGACCCGATTCCCGGCGCCAAACACGCACCGCCTCGCCACATACCGCCGCGCGGCTCGCCGGCTCCCGCGTCGCTGGACAGCGCCGATCGCGCCCCGCCAGATCGGGCTTCCAAACCGAATCAACGGAGCCGGGCATGAGCGATCCAAGATACCGCGCCCTGGAGGCGCGCATCGACGCTCTGGAAGGCGAAGTCAAACGTGCGCGGAACGACATCCAGTGGGCGATCGCCCTGATGTTCGTCGTACCGGTCGGATTGCTGATCATCCTGCGCGTCTGGTCCTGACAGGAGTCGTTCGCAGAACGGCCGACAAAGACGTCGCGAACACGTCTCGAATGCGAAGTTGATCGTTAACGCGGCACTCATGATGACGGCAACCAAGGCAATCACCGCGGTCGAACCATGCTATTAAAGCTCGAACGAGGGTCGATCGATGTTCTTGATTTTATTGGCCGCCCTGGGCGGAGGCATGATCTCGACGGCGCTGCTGCTGCCGTACGGCGTCCTGACCGCGGTCATGGGTGCGCCCCTGACCGCGAGCCTCTGCGCCGCCGCGGCGGGCGCCGTGATCATGCTGCGGCGGGGCAACGATTGGGGTACGGACGCGGCCTTTGACGAAGCCACGGACGATCAGACGGACGCCATGGTCAAGATGCTGCGCGACATCGCCGCCAAGGGGCGTGAGATCGATGCCGATGCGAAGCGCCCGGCGCGCGATTCCAGGGCGGCCTGAGGCAGGCGCGCCTCGCGCGCAACCCTCGCTCTGGGGAAGGCTCCGAGAAAATCTGCGATAACCTTCCGACGGAACGGTCGCGCTGACCCCATGTTCCGACCGCCGAAGCAAGCGTGTTTCCGGGAGGGCCAGGATGGCGGCCACGAGGTCTGGGTGCCAGGACCGACGCAGCCTCGATCTCTGCTCATGGGGATCGTGAAACGAGCGGGCGCAGAGCCTGAATCGCGCCACGATCCGAATCGGGCAGCGCAGACTTGCGTGCTCATGCGTCAGCAGGGTGGGCGTACGCCCCAGGTGGCCAAGCGCAGTTCCAAATCCAAGTCCGGGTGCCCGCTACGCTGGGGACGACGATCTAGACCCGTACGTCGACGATGCGGCGTTGACGACCGATCACGTCGCCCTCCGCATCCCGTGCCCGATCGACCTCGACGGAGACGGTGCGCGGCTCAGTTTCATGGCGTCGCGGCGCGTCGTTTCGGGCGCCATGCACGATCTCGGTGGCGCGGATGATGCCGACCTGCGTCAGGGGAACGGTGATCGTCATGGGCGTCGATCCTCCGAAAACGTACGAGGCGATCCGCGGCTCAGGCGAGGATGTCGAGGACCCGGCGCTCGGATTCGAGCGTGGATTTCAGGATGGCGGTGTTCATCCCGATATTGGTCTTTTCCTGCATGAGCTGGACGGCGGTGGTCGAGAGATCGACCTGGGTCGCGCTCGGCAGGCTGGTGCCGATGGTCGCGATCCCCTCAGCCGCCGTGGCGTAGCGCTGCGTCGCCGCCAGAAGCCCACCGCTGCTTGCCGATATTGCGCTGACCATCCCGTCGCTCCCTCGCTCCCGACGAGGCAACCATGGTCCCCTGAATTCCCCGTTGTGAAACTGCGGCGCATTTGAACGACCGCCCGCGGCCGTCATCCCCCCAGCTTGACCCCCGTTCCTCCGAGTCCCACCTCGGGCCCGACGCGACCGGACCGAGCCCCGGCGCGCAGCACGGAGACCGCGATGATCGATCTGCACTATTGGCCGACCCCGAACGGCCACAAGGTCACGATGTTCCTCGAAGAGGCGGGGCTCGACTACACCCTGAAGCCGGTGAACATCGGCAAAGGCGACCAGTTCAAGCCAGACTTCCTGGCGATCGCCCCGAACAACCGCATGCCGGCGATCGTCGATCACGCGCCGGCCGGTGGAGGTGCCCCGGTCTCGCTGTTCGAGTCCGGCGCGATCCTGCTCTACCTCGCCGAGAAGACCGGGCGCTTCATCGCCCGGGACGTGGCCGGCCGCGCCGAGGTGCTGCAATGGCTGTTCTGGCAGATGGGTGGCCTCGGGCCCATGCTCGGCCAGAACCACCACTTCACCCAGTACGCGCCCGAGAAGGTGCCCTACGCCATCGACCGCTACGTCAAGGAGACCAACCGGCTCTACGGCGTCCTCGACCGGCGTCTCGCCGACCGGCCCTTCGTCGCCGGCGCCGACTACACGATCGCCGACATGGCCAGCTATCCCTGGATCGTGCCCTACGAGAAGCAGGGTCAGCGCCTGGAAGACTTCCCGAATCTCCAGCGCTGGTTCCATGCGATCGCCGAGCGCCCGGCGACGAAGGCCGCCTATGCCCGCGCACCGGAGATCAACCCGGATTTCGGGAAGACCCTGAGCGAAGAGGCCAAGAAAGTCATGTTCGGTCAGACCGCCGCGACGCGCGCCTGACCCGGCCCGGGCGGTGCCACGGCGAGCCCGGATCCGCTTTTCCGGCGGGGCCGGTCGGATCGGTCCTGTCGTGCCTTCAGCGGCGCAGGGTGTCGAGGGGCACCGGGGCGGCATGCGGGCGGGTCGCCAGCATGCCGTCGATCAGCGCCAGCACCTCGGCCCGGCCGCAATTGGCGGCCGGCTCGAAGGGTGTCCAGGTCTGGGTGAAGTCGAGCTGGGCGAAGACGTCGCGGTATCGCCGCAGCTCGTTCGTGGTCAGCGGCACACCGCGCACGAAGGCCTTGTGGGCCGAGATGGTCAGCGCGCGCCGGAAATCCTTCGGGTCGAGCTCGAACTTCAGGGCGTCCCCGCAGAACAGGATCTTCCGTTCCCGATCGAACAGGACCGCGTGGCCGTCGAAGTGGCCGGCCGTGCGGTGGAGTTCGAGGCCGGGGAGGGGCTCGAGGAAATCGTCGTAGGGCCACGACACCTGCAGCGCCGCGCTCCAGATGAAGTCGGCGGCCGGCAGGCAGAGCTCCGGGTCGAAGCGGTCCTGAAGCTGCACGAGGGCGCCGTAGGCATGGGGGTGCGAAGAGGACAGCACCTGCATGCCTCCGAGGCTCGCGATGTGCTGGAGGGCCGCCTCGCTGAAGACCGGGCAGGCCTCGAAGCCCATATTCCCGGTCGGTGTCTGGACCAGGTAGGCACTGGGCCCAATGCCTGAGACGGGATCGTTCCAGAACCGCCACACGCCGGGCTCCAACTCCTCCCAGTGGCAGGGAAACCGCTCCTGCGCCTCCCGCTCGGTCCAGAACTGCCATCCCTTCTGCGGCACCACGTGGCGGGCGTCGAGGCACATCGGGCAGGCCGGCGGCCGCTCGAAATGGCGCTGCCAGAACCCACAATTGTCACAGGTGTAGGCGGGCAGGTCGAGGGCGCCGGCGAAGGGCAGGTATCCGGGAGACACGAAACGTTGCTCTCGTTGGCGGCATCGGCCGCGGGTAGCCTCGGGCTGAGGCGTGCGCATATAGGCGCGAAGCGGATACCGGCCATACGGCACCGCAGCTGAACGCCACCGGAGGATCATGCCCGTCCCGAGCCTCGCCTTCGACCTGACCCGCCTCATCAGCCGCCTGCGGCATCCGAGCCCGAGCGGCATCGACCGGGTCGACCTCGCCTATGCCCGGCATGTCCTGGCCCAGGCAGGAGACCGCTTCGGCCTGGTCTCGACGGCGTTCGGCCCACGCGTACTGGCGCGGGCGGAGGCGCTCGGCATCGTCGAGGCCGTGGCGGCCGGCTGGATCGAGGACCGCGACGCGACGCAGGACCCGGTCTACCGTCGGCTGGCAGCGGCCCTGGGATCGACCGGCGACGGTGGTCCGCCGGCCGCCGCGCCCGGGCGCGGCGGCGCCGGGGACCGGCGGCAGATCCAGGCCCGGACGGCGGCCACGACCCTGCGCGCCCGCGGCCCCGAGATCCTGCCCCTGGGGACCGTCTACCTGCACACCTCGCACCTGCGCCTCGACAAGCCGGGCCGATTCGACTGGCTCTACGACCGCCGCGACATCCGGCCCGTCTTCTTCGTCCACGACCTCATCCCGATCGACTATCCGGAATACGGTCGGCCCGGCGAGGCGGAGCGGCACCGGGTCCGGATGGAGACCATTGCCCGCCACGCCGCGCACGTGCTGGTCAATTCCCGCGACGTCGGCGAGCGCTTCGCCCGTTACTGCGTCGCGCTGGGGCGGCCGACGCCGCCCGTCACGGTGGCGCTCCTCGGGGTCGAGCCGGTGTTCCGGCGGGCGGGGCAGGGCCCGTCCTTCACGCCCGCGCGCCCGACCTTCGTCGCTTGCAGCACCATCGAGCCGCGCAAGAACCACCTGGCGCTGCTGCATCTCTGGCGCGACCTCGCCGAGCGGCACGGGCCCGACACCCCCCGACTCGTCCTGGTCGGCCGACGCGGCTGGGAAGCGGAGAACATCATCGACATGCTCGAGCGCTGTCCCGCCATCCGCGCGCACGTCACCGAAGTCAGCGGCCTGTCGAGCCACGGCCTCGCGGCGCTGCTGCGCTCGGCCACCGCCCTGCTGATGCCCTCCTTCGCGGAGGGATACGGCCTGCCGGTGGTCGAGGCCGCGGCCTCGGGCCTGCCGGTCGTGGCCTCGGACCTCGCGGTCCACAGGGAGATCGGCGCGGAATTCGCCGCGTTCCTCGATCCCCTCGACGGCCCGGGCTGGCGCCGGGCGGTGGAGGATCTCTCGGCGCCGGGCTCCGCCCTGCGCGATGCTCTCGCGCGCCGGACAACGGACACAGACCTGCCGAGCTGGACCGCGCATTTCGAGACCGTCGAGGACGCCCTGGCGCGCACCATTTGCCGTCCTGACGACTGACGCCTAAGAACATCCGTCATTGTCCGACCGTGCACGGGACGGTCCGAGAGAGGATAGACGGATGAAGGTTGTCGACCTGGACCGGGATGCGATCAAGGCCGGCCTCGCCGACCAGTCCATGCTGGTGATCGATGTGCGCGAGCCGCACGAATTCGAGCAAGGGCACATCCCCGGCGCGGTCACCCATCCGCTCTCCACCTTCGACCCCGGGGCGCTCGCGACGCTGCTCGCAGAGGACCGCCGGAAACCGGTCTTCTCGTGCATGTCGGGGGTGCGCTCGGTCCACGCGCTGGCGGCCGCCCAGAACGCCGGGTTGCCGATCGAGGCGCATTACCGGGGTGGATTCAAGGATTGGGCCGGCTCCGGCGAACCCGTCGAGGTATAAGGCATGCGCAGAGCATGTGTGGCAGCGCACGACATTGGTCGCGGCGGACCTCTAGCTGGCGCATCGTAGGGAACAACCATATGCGCATGCGCTCGATCTTCAGTCTTCTTCCGGTCGTCGGACTGGTCGCTTCGGCGCTCGTCGCGCCGGTCCTCGTCTCCTCCGCCCAGGCCCAGGCCCCGGGCGGACCGCCGCCGAAGGTCACAACCGCCAAGCCGGTGGTCCGCGAGATCGTCGAGACCGACACCTATACCGGCCGGTTCGACCCGGTCGACATCGTCGATGTCCGGGCGCGCGTCACCGGCTACCTGGAGAAGGTCAACTTCACGGACGGTGCCACGGTGAAGAAGGGCGACCTGCTCTTCGTCATCGACCGTCGGCCCTACAAGGCAGCCCTCGACCAGGCGCAGGCGGCCCTGGTCTCGGCGAAGGCCCGGCTCAACTTCTCGCAGACCGACCTCGATCGCGCTCAGACGCTGAGCAAGTCCGGCAACATCTCAGAGCAGGTCACCGACCAGCGTCGTCAGGCCTCGCAGACCGCGCAGGCCGATGTCGACAGCGCCGACGCGCAGCTGCGCCAGGCGCAGCTGAACTACGACTTCACCGAGGTGAAGGCCCCGATCTCGGGTCGCATCAGCCGGCGCCTGGTCACCGAGGGCAACATCGTCATCACCGACCAGACCCTGCTCACCACGATCGTGTCCCTGGATCCGATCTATTTCGGCTTCACCGTCGATGAGCGCTCGTTCCTGAAGTACCAGGGCAGCCTCGGCATCGGCATGGGCGAGACCCAGAAGGGCAAGGGCGTCCCGATCCTGATCGCGCTCACCGGGGAGGCCAAGCCGACCCGCAAGGGTACCCTCGACTTCGTGGACAACCGCGTCGACAACGCCACCGGCACGGTGCTGCTGCGCGCCACCGTCGAGAACCCCGACGGGTTCATCAAGCCCGGACTGTTCGGCGTCGTCTCGCTGCCCGCGACCAAGCCTTACCAGGGCATTCTGCTGCCCGACGAGGCGGTCTCGGCCAACCAGGACAAGCGCATCGTCTACATCGTCGCCGACGACGGCACGGTGTCTCTGCGCGAGGTCAAGCTCGGCCCGAAGGTCGATGGCTACCGGGTCATCCGCGAGGGCCTGAAAGGCGACGAGAGCGTCGTGGTCAACGGCGTCACCCGTGTCCGTCCGGGCGCCAAGGTGGCGGCCGAAGCCTCCACCCTGCCGCCCAGCAGGACCTGACGCCCAGCGAGACCTGACGGGCGGGTCCCGAGGCGGACGCCGCTCCCGAGACGATCATCCCCGACCGGCCACGGCCGGGGAGCGAACACCAGACCGCGGACGAAGAAACGGTGCCGCCTCGGACCCGCGCGTGCGGGCCGCATGCGGCGAGAGGTTCAAGCGATGCGTTTTGCCCACTTCTTCGTCGATCGGCCGATCTTCGCGTCGGTCACGTCGATCGTCTTCCTGATCCTCGGCTACGTCGCCTACCTGTCGCTGCCGGTGGCCCAGTACCCCGAGATCGTGCCGCCGACCGTGACCGTGCGCGCGAGCTTCCCGGGCGCCAACGCCGAGACGGTGGCGGCCACGATCGCCACACCGATCGAGCAGGAGGTCAACGGCGTCGACAACATGCTCTACATGACGTCGTTGTCGACCAACGACGGCAACATGCTGCTGACGGTGACCTTCAAGGTCGGCACCAACCTCGATATCGCGAACGTTCTGGTTCAGAACCGTCTCTCGGTCGCCCAGCCGCGCCTGCCGCCGGACGTGCGCAACCTCGGCGTCACCGTCCGCAAGGCCTCGCCGGACCTGATGCTGGTGGTGCACCTGCTGTCGCCGAAGAAGACCTACGACCAGAACTATCTCGCCAACTACATCTACCTGAACATCCGCGACGAACTCCTGCGCCTCGACGGCGTCGGCGACATCACCATCTTCGGCGGCAACGAGTACGCCGAGCGCGTCTGGCTCGATCCGAACAAGCTCGCGGCCTACGGCCTGACCACCTCCGACGTCATCACGGCCCTGTCCGAGCAGAACGTGCAGGTGGCGGCAGGCGCCCTGAACTCGCCACCGGCCGCCACAGGCCAGGCCTTCCAGCTCATCGTCCAGTCGCAGGGTCGCTTCCAGAGCCCCGAGGAATTCGCCGACGTCATCGTCAAGGCCGCGGACGGCCGCCTCGTGCGGGTGAAGGACATTGCCCGCGTCGAGATGGGCCAGAAGGACTACACCACCAACTCGTTCCTCAACGACACGCCCGCCATCGGCATCGGCGCCTTCCAGCGCCCCGGCACCAACGCCCTCGACGCCGCCGCGTCGGTGCGCAAGGTGATGGACAACCTCAAGAAGAACTTCCCGCCGGATATCGAGTACCGCATCGCCTACAACCCGACGGAGTTCATCGAGGAGTCGATCCACGAGGTCTACAAGACCCTCTTCGAAGCCGTCGGCCTCGTCGTCATCGTGGTGCTGGTCTTCCTCCAGAGCTGGCGCACCGCGCTCATCCCGGTGATCGCGATCCCGGTCTCGCTGGTCGGCACCTTCGCGGCCATGTCGGCCTTTGGGTTCTCGCTGAACAACCTCACCCTGTTCGGGCTCGTGCTCGCCATCGGCATCGTGGTCGACGACGCCATCGTCGTGGTGGAGAACGTCGAGCGCAACATGGCCGAGGGCCTGTCGCCGGGCGACGCCGCGCACAAGACCATGGACGAGGTCGGCGGCGCCGTCGTCGCCATCGCCCTGGTGCTCTCGGCGGTGTTCATCCCCACCGCCTTTATCCCGGGCATCACCGGCCAGTTCTACAAGCAGTTCGCGCTGACCATCGCGGCCTCGACCATCATCTCGATGTTCAACTCGCTGACGCTCTCGCCGGCGCTCTGCAAGCTGCTCCTGAGGCCCCACCACGAGCATGCCAAGCCGAAGTTCTTCCTCTTCCGCTTCGTCGCCTGGTTGGCGGATATGTTCAACAAGGGCTTCGACTGGCTCTCGAACACCTATGGGCGGATCATCTACGGCCTGACGAATTACGCGATCGGGCTGATCGCGATGATGATCGTCTACGCGGCCGTCATCGCCGCCACCCTCCACCTGGTCCAGACGACGCCCACCGGCTTCATCCCGGACCAGGACCAGGGCTACCTCATCGGCGTGGTGCAGCTGCCCTCGGGCGCCTCCCTCGACCGCACGACCGAGGTGGTGAACCGGGCGGCGGCCGCGGCCCGCAAGATCGAAGGCGTGACCAACACCGTCATCATCGCGGGCTTCGACGGCGCGACCTTCACCAACACCACCAATTCCGGCGTGATGTTCATCACGCTGGCGGGCGCCAAGGAGCGTGCCGGCCAGGGGCGGAGCGCGGCGGTGATCACCAACGAGGTGATCAAGGCCACGGCCGACATCCAGGAGGCCCGCGTCATCGTCATCCCGCCGCCGCCGGTGCGCGGTCTCGGCCAGGGCGGCGGCTTCAAGATGCAGATCGAGAGCCGGCAGAGCTCGTCCATCGGCCCGCTCCTCGGCGCGGTCGGCGAGGTCCTCGGCAAGGCCAATCAGAGCAACGACGTGCAGCGGGTGTTCACCACCTTCGGCAACGACACGCCGCAGCTCTACCTCGACATCGACCGCACGGTGGCGCGCATGCTCAACGTGCCGCTCGGCAACGTGTTCTCGACGGTGCAGACGGCCCTCGGCGGCGCCTACGTCAACGACTTCAACACCCTGGGCCGCATCTATCAGGTCCGCGTGCAGGGCGACGCCCCGTTCCGCGTCTCGAAGCAGGACATCGAGCAGCTGAAGGTCCGCTCTTCCACGGGCGCCCTGGTGCCGATGGGCACGCTGGCCACGATCCGCGAGATCACCGGCCCGCAGATCGTCCAGCGCTTCAACCTCTACTACTCGGTGCCGGTCCAGGGCACGGCCAAGCCCGGCATCTCCACCGGCCAGGCCCTCGACGCCATGGAGGCCATCGCCAAGGACAACCTGCCGGACGGCTACGCCTACGACTGGACCGAGATCGCCTACCAGCAGAAGGCAGCGGGCAACACGGCGATCTACGTGTTCGCGCTGGGCGTGCTCCTCGTCTTCCTCGTGCTCGCTGCGCAGTACGAATCCTGGGCATTGCCGCTGGCGATCCTGCTCGTGGTGCCCACCGGCGTGCTCGCGGCCCTGTTCGGGGTGCAGTTGCGAGGCCAGGACAACAACATCCTGACCCAGATCGGCCTGATCGTGCTGATCGGCCTGGCAGCCAAGAACGCCATCCTGATCGTGGAGTTCGCGCACCAGCTGGAGGAGACCGAGCGGAAGGGCCCCGTGGCCGCCGCCGTCGAGGCCTGCCGCCTGCGCCTGCGCCCGATCCTGATGACGGCCTTCGCCTTCATCCTCGGCACGGTGCCGCTGGTGATCGCCACCGGGCCCGGCGCCGAAATGCGCCAGGCACTCGGCACCGCGGTGTGCTTCGGCATGATCGGCGCCACGGTGTTCGGCCTCTTCCTGACCCCGGTCTTCTACGTGGTGATCCGGAACTTTCTGATCTGGCTCGCCAAGAAGCGCGGCAAGGACCCACACAACACCACGCCGGACAAGCACGATCCGCACGCGGCGCCCTCCCACGCCTGAGACTGACCCGAGCCCGGATGCGGACCCCGCATCCGGGCTTCATGTTTGGGGTTGCGCCCCGCAAACCGGAAAGCTAAAGACCCCTCACCCCGCGAGGGGCGTCGGAGCGTAGCGCAGCCCGGTTAGCGCACTAGTCTGGGGGACTAGGGGTCGGAGGTTCGAATCCTCTCGCTCCGACCATTAATTTTCGTTCTTTGAGAGCGAGTTAGAAAGGGCGGCCTTCGGGTCGCCTTTTCTGTTTCTAAGGCTGGGGGTTCACCCGGGGTTCAAAGCTCGCTTCGTTAGGCGCTCCTGAGTCGGTGCGTGATCGTTGGAAGGCCATCATCGGCACCCGTATCTCGCTCGGAGGCAACGCTAGGCCTGCAGCCTTCAGCCGATCTTCGGCACGGCCGACGTAGAAGGCAGCGGCCCGCATATCGCGGCGGGCGGCTCGGATGAGCCAGATGTGACTGAGGGATTGGATCAGGCGCATGGGACTCATCACCGAAGCGTCTCCGCTTTGTCGTCGGCCGTGCCAGTTGCCACACGCAGCTGGCGAACGCAGTCATCGAGGGCATTGCAGATCATGCGAATGGCGAAGGGCGCTACGTCCTCGCGTGAGTCTGACATGACTGAGAGCACCTGAACCCAGCCTTCTAGGTCAATGAGGGTGTGATCTGCGGCGGCGAGGTTGAAGTCGCGGGCTTTCATGCGTCGCCCTCCCGCCAGTCACAGCCGACCGTCGCGAGTACGACAGGCGCACGGCCAAGCGCTTCCTGCTCCACGCGCTGCCACCAGCCCTCATGGCCGAAGCGGTCGGCAAAGTGGAACAGCGCACCCTTGTTATCCAGCGGCACGAACGTGCCCTTGGGGATCTCGGGATAGAGGGCCGAGTGCACGGCCCGCTTTTCGAAGTGCAGCCACGCGAGGTAGCTCTCCATGCAGAGCCGCGACGGCGCCTCGGCCGCGCCGACAGGCTTGCCGATGAGCGTCACGCCACCGCCGATCAGTGGAAGCGAGACGAGGCCGGAGAGGAAGCCCCGGCGGTTAGCAGGGCCGGTCATTGCTTGGCCTCCGCAGCGAGCTTGAACGCCAATTCCCATTGCGTTTCGAGCCGCGCGGCCAGTGCTTCCAACGCCTCTGCGAGAACGTGGACGGCCTTCGGAGGAATGTAGGTGCTAGACGACCCGAAGACACAGAGCGCCTGTGCAAACCCCACGAGGTCGCGCACCCTTTCCTCCATATCTGAGACGGCCGAGAACACGGCAGATCCTGATGCGGGCGTGCTCATGCGCCAACTCCTTCCAGCAAGGCAGCGTCGGCCGCGAACTGCGCAGCGATGCGGGCTCGAAGGGCGGCGAGCGCGCGGCGCTCTTCCTGGTCCTGACGCGCTTGCCAGGAGGCGGCTTCCGTCTGGCGCATCGCCCGGACGGCAAGCGTCACAGGGCCTGGCTGTGGTTTGCGCAGGCGACCGCGTTCACCGGCACAAGCCGGCGTGATAGGGGCTTGGATAGCCATTTGCGTTTCTCGGGGTTCGTGGATGGTTAGGGCCAAGCAGGAAGTTCGCGCTTCCGCTTGGCCTGCCTTTCTGGTAAATCAGAAATATGCGCGAGTCAATTCCGGTAAATGCGAAAAAGGCCGGTCGGCCAGCGGGCCGGGATTTTCCTGTGTCCGTTCAGCTTCGTCTCACGGACGCGCAGGCCAACGCTATCGACGATTGGCGACGCACCGAGACGGACATTCCCTCGCGCTCCGAAGCCATCCGCCGCCTTGTTGAGGAAGCGCTGAAGGCAAAGCGGTCATGAAAGAGGTTACGCGCACAATCCTAGCGATTGCAGTCTTCTGCGTCGGGGTGACCATGTTCGTATGGATCACCGCATTGCCTGATGAGCCGCTACTTGTTCTCGAAGACGTCACAGGCTCTGCCCTGTCCGCCTTTGTGATAACGCTCGTGGTGAGCCGCAGGGCGACGTGGCTGAAGTAGGCAAGGAGGCGCCATCATCGGAGGGAGATCTGCCGGAACGACTGGCAGAGGTCTCCCACCTTTCGACGCTTCTCGCTGACCGCGTGCTGGCAGCTCAGGCAGCAGACGAGCCCATTCCCAAGGCTCACATCAACGCGCTGCTCGACGCAGCCATCATCTTGGACAAGTACGAGGTCGACCTGCCGGCATCGCTCGGCCAGATCATCGATCTGATCAGCGATGCCGAGGACGAGGAGGCAGGTCGGCTTGCGTGGCTGTTCCGGCCGTTCCAGGGAGCGAAGAGCTGACCAGCATGGGCGCTCTTTGGGCAACACTGATGTGACCTTTGGCGAGAAAAACTAGCTTCTATGCTCACCAGAATGTGAGGATCAGAACGCCCCTTCGTGGAAACTCACCGCCGACAAATTAGGTACATCCTGGTGCAGCTCTAAGCTTTGACCAGGAATATTTATTGTCTGATACTAAGCCGAAAGCCTCCGAGACGGAGCAACGCCAGAAACGAACCTATCGCGCTATAACGCGGCACAGCGA
>NZ_PDHT01000026.1:0-66390 GCF_002917135.1 Methylobacterium sp. V23 | reverse complement strand
ATCACTGCCATCCCGGCCACTCAACCCTGCCTCAGCCCCTTATCGGACGGGCTCTGAGACGTTCCATAGATACCAGCCGGATTACGAACCATCGGCCGGAAGGTTCGTTTGCAGGTCCTGGTTCACGGGAGGAGAGCGGGCATGGTCGAGCCGACGGACATCACGGCGCACATGGAGGTCCTGTCCGCGGACGGGCTCCATGTTGGAACGGTCGACCACATGGAGGGCGACCAGCTCATCAAGCTGACGCGGACGGACCCGGCCGCCCATGGTCGGCACCACCTGCTTCCCCTGGCCTGGGTCGACCATGTCGACGAGCGCGTTCACCTCACGGCCACGGCCGCCGATGTCAGGGCCCAGTGGGAAGATGACGGCGGCACGCCGGGCAAGTAGCCGTCCGGCCCCGTTCGTCCGCCAAACTAGATACCGGACGCCTTCGCTATGATGAACACCAGCTTAACGCTACAATGACCCCCCAATTCCATTGGGCCCAACATAGTCCCGACAGGTCGATACGTTTGTGGTCATGAAATCATCTCGGATCGGTTTTCGAGGGAGATGCGTTGCTGCCCATACAATGTTTCTGGGAGCACCAAGATGAAGCGCAAACTGTTCGCATTCGCGGCCATCGCGACCCTGGCCCTCACGCCGGCCGTTGCCGTGGCACAGCACATCGATGTCGGTCCGGGCGGCGTCCGCGTCCATGGCGACAGCCATGGGGAGCGTCACGGCGACGGCCACCACGGCGACCGCCATGAGCACCGAGAGGTCGTGCGCGAGCATCATCACCACGACGACCATCACGACGACCACCACGGCGGTGAGCGCCGCACCACGGTCATCGAGCGCCACTGACCATGGACGAGCCCGGGCATTACGGGGACATCCCCTTGATACCCGGGCTTCCCTGTCCCGTCCGCCTGATGGGTGAACGGAGACTTCAGGTCTCGTTCAAGTCGCCGACGACATGCTGCTGGCATCACCTGCAGAGGAAAGAGCCATGCGAGCCCGCGTTTTAGCCCTACTCGCCGCGACCCTGATCCTCGCCCCCGCCGCGGCGTCCGCCCAGTATTACGGCGGCGACTTCGACAGGCGCGGCCGCGACGTCCATGTCGACCGCTACCACCACGGAGACCATGACGACATCGTCGTGCATCGCCATCGCCGCCACTACGAGGAGCGGCCAGTCTACTACGAGCGTCGTTACCACCACCACCACCATCACGACTATTGAGGCTTGCCCCCTTTCGCGGGCCATCCGGCATGTACGGGTGGCCCGGAATGGTTCATAAGGCGGCCATGAGCGCAGTATCCCCGATCAGGGCCTACGAGGCGATGCGCGGCTGGTGGGTGACCGCCGTCCGCGCGCTGTCGTTCGTCCTGGTCCTGGCGCTCGTCGTCCCCGGAGCCGTCCCGTCCGCCGAGGCCCAGCGCCTTCCCGGCACGGAAGCCTCGCTGTCGGCCTACACGGCACAGGCAACGTCGGGCCAGCCCGACGGCTGCCCAGCCTGCCACGCCACCTGCGGCTGCCACCTCGCGGTCACCCCGGAAGGTTCTGCCTGGCTCCCGTCCGCCGCGACCGGGCGTCCATCCTACGCCACTGTGGACGTGGCCCTCGCCTCCATTTCGTCCGGCAGGCTTCCAAGGCCCCCTCGCGCCTGAGGCGGGACCGCCACGCCCGTGGCGCGTGCCCGGCCGGCCCTCCCAGCGGAGGCCGGTCTGCAGACCAAGCGTGACAAGCAACGGACCTACCAGATCGCCCGACGCGGCGTCCGGGTCCCAGGTGAACGGCCCTCCTTCCCATGCGTGCATTCCTGTCCGTGGCCTTCCTGGCCCTCGGCATCGCCATCGGCGGTGCTTTCCCCCGCGTGTCCGAGACCGTGCAGGGGGCGCTGGCCGCAGCCGGCCTCTCGACCGCGGGCAAGACGCCGGCGACCCATGTGGCTTTGACCAGGCCACCGGCCTCCAAGGCGGATGATGACGACGACCAAGAGCACGCCAAGGGCGAGCCCAAGCCTGCCGGCGAGCCCAAGCCTGCCGGCGAGCCCAAGCCTGCCGGCGAGCGGAAGCATTCGGACGACGAAGGCAATCCCGAGCCCGGAGGCCACAAACACGCCGAGGGCGGGGCGCACGGCCACGACGAGGAGGGCGAGGGCAAGATCAGGATGACCGCCGAGCAGGCCGAGCGGCAGGACATCAAGCTGGCCAAGGTCGAGGGCGGCGTCCTCTCGCGTCACCTTCTCGTGCCCGGCACCATCGCCCAGGACGCCGACCGCATCGCCCGCGTGCCTGCGCGGGTCGCCGGCACCGTTGCGGAGATGCGCAAGCGCCTCGGCGAGGACGTCGCCAAGGGCGAGGTCGTCGCCGTCCTCGACAGCCGCGAGGTCGCCGAGGCAAAAAGCGACTTCCTCACCGCGACGGTCAAGGCGGACTTGGAGAAGACCAACTTCGACCGCCAGAAGGCTCTCTGGGACAAGCGGATCTCGGCGGAATCGGCGTTCCTGAACGCGAGGGCCGCCTACTCCGAGGCAACCCTGCGCATCGACCTCTCCCGCCAGAAGCTGTCGGCCTTGGGGCTGAACGCGACCGAGGTCGCCGCCGCGGCCAAGAAGGACGAGACCACCCCGAACCTGTCGACCCTGCGCCGTTACGAACTGCGCTCGCCCCTCGCCGGTCGGATCGTGGAACGCAAGGTCGACGTCGGCACGAAGGTGGGCAGCGAGGGCGACCCGGCCGACGTCTACACGGTCGCCGACCTCTCCTCGCTGTGGATCGAGATTTCCGTTCCCACCACCGAGCTATCGAAGGTCCGCGAGGGAGCCAGGGTGACCATCGTCGGCGGCGAGGAGACCCCACGCCCCGAGGGCAAGGTCGTCTTCGTCAGCCCGATCCTCAACCCCGAGACGCGCTCGGCCCGGGTCATCGTCGCCCTGCCCAACAAGGACATGGCCTGGCGCCCGGGCACCTTCGTCACGACCGAGATCGAGATCGCACAGGACAAGGTCGAGGTTCGCCTGCCGAAGTCAGCCATCCAGAACATTGGGGCTGAGAAGGTCGTGTTCGTCCGGACCGAGGAGGGCTTCTCGAAGCGGGAGGTGACCATCGGGAAGGCGGACGACGACGCCTACGAGATCCTGTCCGGGCTGGAGCCCGGCGACGAGGTGGCGGTGGCCAACTCCTTCGTCCTCAAGGCCGAGCTCGGCAAGGCCGAAGCCGGCGACGACGATTGAGCGGAAGAAACGGTCATGATTTCCTCCGTACTCAACTTCTCCGTCCGGCAACGTTACCTCGTGGTGCTCCTGTCGCTCCTGGCGGCCGGTTTCGGCGCGTTCTCGCTGACCAAACTGCCCATCGACGCCGTTCCCGACATCACCAACAACCAAGTTCAGATCAACACGACGGCGCCGTCCCTGAGCCCCTCGGACATCGAGCGGCAGGTCACGTTCGCCATCGAGACCTCGCTCGCGGGCATCAAGGGCCTGGAATACACCCGCTCGCTCTCCCGGAACGGGTTCTCCCAGGTCACCGCCGTCTTCTCGGAGGCGACCGACGTCTACTTCGCTCGCCAGCAGGTCGCCGAGCGCCTGCGGGAGGCCGAGGCCGCGATGCCGTCCGGGACCGAGCCGCGCATGGGGCCGATCTCCACGGGCCTCGGCGAGATCTACATGTGGTCGGTGCATTACGCGAAGCCCGGGGAGCGCAAGCTCGCCCGCGTGGGCAAGCCCGGTTGGCAATCCGACGGGAGCTACCTGACCCCCGAGGGCCAGAGGCTCTCAACGGAGCTCGAACGCACGGCCTACCTGCGAACGGTCCAGGATTGGATCATCCGTCCCCAGGTGAGGACCGTCCCTGGTGTGGCCGGCGTCGACGGCATCGGCGGCTTCGAGAAGCAGTACCACGTCCAGCCGGACCCGATGCGACTGACGGCCCTTGACCTGTCGTTTGTCGACATCGGCCGGGCACTGGAGGCCAACAACGCAAATCAGGGCGCGCGCTACCTGGAGGACAACGGCGAGGGCTACGTCGTACGCGCCGCGGGGCGCCTTGAGAGCATGGAGGACATCGGTTCGGTTGTCGTGACCACGCGCGGCGGCGTGCCCGTGCGCATCTCCGACATCGCCGAGGTCCGCATCGGACGCGACCTACGAACCGGTTCGGGCAGCGAGGACGGGCAGGAGGTCGTCATCGGCACCGCCCTGATGCTCATCGGCGAGAACAGCCGTACCGTGGCCGCCGCCGTCGACGCCCGCATGGGCGAGATACGGCGTACGCTACCGCCCGGCGTCGAGGTCCGGACCGTCCTTAACCGCACCGTCCTCGTCGAGGCCACCATCCGGACGGTGGCGAAGAACCTGGCCGAGGGCGCCGCCCTCGTCATCGTCGTACTGTTCCTGCTGCTCGGCAACATCCGCGCGGCCATCGTCACGGCCCTGGTCATCCCGGTGGCGATGCTGATGACCATGACCGGCATGGTCCAGGGGCGCATCAGCGCCAACCTGATGAGCCTCGGCGCCCTCGACTTCGGCCTCATCGTCGACGGCGCCGTCATTATCGCGGAGAACGCCTTGAGGCACGTAGCCGAGAGGCAGGCCCAACTCGGGCGCAAGCTCGACCTGAATGAGCGCCTCGCCACCGTCCGGGCCTCGGCCGAGGAAATGATCAAGCCGTCCCTGTACGGGCAGGCCATCATCATCCTCGTCTACGTGCCGCTCCTGACCTTCACAGGGGTCGAGGGTAAGATGTTCGAGCCGATGGCGCTCACCGTCATCATCGCCCTGATCGCGGCCTTCGTCCTGTCGCTGACCTTCGTACCGGCGATGATCGCCATCGTCATCACCGGCAAGGTCACTGAGACCGACAACCTCTTCGTCCGTGCGATCAAGGCCGCTTACCGCCCGGTCCTCGGGGCCGCCCTGCGCGTGCCCATGCTGTTCGTTGCGGTCGCGCTCGTCCTGCTCGTGGGCGCCGGGTTCCTGTTCAAGGGGCTGGGCCAAGAGTTCATCCCGCAGCTCGACGAGAAGAGCATCGCGCTCAACGCCCAGCGCATCCCCTCGACCTCGCTGAGCCAGTCCCAGGCGATGCAGTTGAAGATCGAGCAAGCCATCGGACGATTCCCCCAGGTCGCCTACGTCTTCTCCAAAACCGGCACCGCGGAGGTCGCCTCGGACCCGATGCCGCCGAGCTCGTCGGACACCTTCGTCATCCTCAAGCCGCAGGCCGAATGGCCAGACCCCGGCCTGCCGAAGGCCGAGCTGCAGGAGGAGATCGAGAAGGAATTGGGGGGCCTTGCAGGCAACGTCTACGAGTTCTCCCAGCCGATCCAGCTTCGTTTCAACGAACTCTTGGCCGGTACGCGAGGCGACCTCGCCGTGAAGGTCTTCGGCGACGAGCTTGGCCCGATGACCGCGGCCGCGAACCAAGTCGCCGCGATCCTGCGGGGTGTCGAGGGTGCCGATGACGTGAAGGTCGAGCAGACGGCAGGACTGCCGTTCCTGGACATCAAGATCAACAAGCGGGAAGCCGCGCGCCTCGGCTTGAGCACCTCGGCCATCCAGGAGGTCATTGGGGCGGCCATCGGCGGCCGCGAGTCCGGCGCCGTCTTCGAGGGCGACCGGCGCTTCCCCATCGTAGTGCGCCTGAACGACAAGGTGCGCGAGGACCGCGAGGCCCTGGAGAACATCCCGGTCCCGTTGCCTCCCGGGCCGAACGGGCGCACCGCGTCCGTTCTCCTGAAGCAGGTGGCGAGCTTCTCGGTGACGGAGGGCCCGAACCAAATCTCGCGGGAGAACGGGCGGCGTCGGGTCGTGGTCACCGCCAACGTGCGCGGTCGCGATATCGGCTCGCTCGTCGCCGAGGCACAGGCCAAGGTCGCGTCCGATATATCGCTACCCACCGGGTATTACGTGACCTGGGGCGGGCAGTTCGAGAACCTTGCTTCCGCCCGACAGCGCCTGATGGTGGTCGTTCCCGTATGCTTCTTCCTGATCTTCCTGCTGCTGTTCTCGGCCCTGAACTCGGCCCGCGACGCCCTGCTGGTGTTCAGCGCCGTGCCCCTGGCGCTGACCGGCGGCATCGCGGCCCTGTGGCTGCGCGGGATGCCGTTCTCCGTGCCAGCTGCCGTCGGGTTCATCGCCCTGTCCGGGGTGGCAGTGCTTAACGGCCTGGTGATGCTGACGTACGTCAAGCAACTCATCGCCGAGGGTCGTCCGCGGCGCGAGGCCATCATGGAGGGCGCCATGACCCGGCTACGTCCGGTGGCGATGACCGCCCTGGTGGCGTCCCTCGGGTTCGTGCCGATGGCTTTGGCGACCGAAACCGGTGCCGAGATCCAGCGTCCCCTGGCGACCGTAGTCATCGGCGGCCTTATCTCGGCGACCCTGCTGACCCTCGTCGTCCTGCCGGCCCTCTATGCCAGGTTCGCCGGTGCGGTCGCCCCCGAAAGAAAGGATCAGCCCATGTCGGTCCAACCACATCTCCGCGCCGCCGAGTAGGAGGGTCGGAATGAGTAAGAAAGTCGCCCGAACCATCCCCGACTGGGGCGGGGGCGCACGTCGCCGACGGCGCGTCAGGCCCCATGTCCGGCGGGCGGCCAGCCGGACTTTCGGACTGGCCCTCATCGCAATCCCGGCCTGCGTCTATCTGCTCTACTGCCTCTGCAACATCGGCGGGAAGACGCACTTCCACCTGATGCCGATGGCGCCGACCCATCCTCAGGACGGCTCGCCATGGGGGGACAAGGCTTCGATGATGCGACAGTCGGCGACCGAGCCACACCCGCACTGACCGATGACGTCGCGCAATTCCTGGGCGAGCCGGGTCAGGTCGGAGAGCTTGCGCTCGACCTGGGCGAGATGAGAGCGGGCGATGGTGTCGACCTCGGCGCAGGATCGGTCTCTGTCATCGGCAAGGGCAAGGAGCTCCCGGATCTGATCGACCGTGAAGCCCAGATCCCGCCCACGCCGGATGAAGCTCAGGCGGCGTAGGTGCTCACGACCGTAAAGACGGTAGTTGCCCGCCGACCGGGCCGGGGCCGGCAGGAGCTTGACCTTCTCGTACCAGCGAACCGTCTCGACGCTTGTATCGGTCGCCGCAGCGAGGTCGCCGATGGTCATGGGGGATGCGTTCGCCACGGCCTTGACCCTGTAGTTGCTACAGGGTGCATATAGGGCGTCCCACCGCCTGGCGCGACGCCCGGGCCAACGGAGCGTGCCATGCCTGGGACAGGAACCATCGAGGATATCCCCACAGCCGCCCTGCGCTACCGCGTGAAGGGCATGGATTGCCCAAGCTGCGCGTCCAAGATCGAGACGGCCGTGACCCGGCTGCCGGGCGTCGGGGACGTACGCGTGAACTACACGGCCCAGGTCCTCGACCTCACCCTCAACGAGGCCGCCACGCCCCGGGCGGTCCTGGAGGAGAGGATCACCGGGCTTGGTTACGGCGTCGCCACCCTACCCACGGCCGCGGACCTTGCACGCGCGCACGCGACCGGGGCCGAGATCCCCGCCATTGAGGACGAGAAGGCGGAGCCGCCGGTCTGGCGAAGTCGCAAGGGGCTGCTCGCCCTGGCCATCGCAATCCTGTTCGCCTTGGGCTTCCTGATCGACCGGGTCCGTCCGGAGTTGGTCGGCGAGTACGCCTACTGGCCCGGCGCGCTCCTTGGGCTCGCCTTCTACGGACGCCGGGCCATCGCCGCGGCGCGCAACGGCTCGCCGTTCTCCATCGAGATGCTGATGTCGGTTGCGACCGTAGGAGCTCTGGCCATCCATGCCGCGGAGGAAGCCGCTGTCGTGGTCCTCCTCTTCACCGTTGGCGAGATGCTCGAAGGCTTCGCGGCTGGCCGGTCCCGGGCCGGCATCAAGGCGCTGGTTGGACTGGTGCCGAAGACGGCGCGCCTCATCGAGGAGGACGGCGTCGTGCGCGAGGTACCGGCCGCCGCCTTGCTGATCGGCCAGACCGTGCTGGTCCGTCCCGGCGACCGGGTCCCCGCCGACGGCGAGGTCACGGACGGCTCATCGAGCCTCGACGAGTCCCCCATCACGGGTGAATCCGTGCCTCGGCCGAAGGAGGTCGGTGACGCGGTCTACGCCGGCAGCGTCAACGCTGACGGTGCCCTGCAGGTCAGGGTCACCCGGATGCCGTCCGACAACACCGTCGCCCGCATCCTCCACATGGTCGAGGAGGCGCAGGCGTCGAAGTCGCCAACCGCCCGGTTCATCGACCGCTTCAGCGCCGTATACACCCCGGTCGCCTTTGCCATCGCCGCCCTGGCGGCGCTCGGTCCGCCGCTGCTGCTTGGAGCCGACTGGGGCACCTGGATCTATCGCGGGCTGGCGCTGCTTCTCATCGCCTGCCCCTGCGCCCTGGTGCTCTCGACCCCCGCCGCCATCGCCTCGGGGCTGGCCGCCGGTGCGCGCCGCGGACTCCTGGTGAAGGGCGGCGCTGCCCTGGAGACCATCGGTCGGGTGCGTACGGTCGCCTTCGACAAGACGGGGACGCTGACGGTCGGTCAGCCGCTCGTCACGGATGTCCTGCCGTTCGCCCCCGACATGACGGACCGCGCCATGCTTGGTCTGGCGGCGGCTGTGGAGGCTGGGTCGAGCCACCCCATCGCTCGTGCGATCCTCGAACGTACGGAGGCGGACGGCATCCCTCTGCGCCCAGTGCGCGATGCCCGCGCGGTTCCCGGCAAGGCCGTCCAGGCCACGGTCGCCGGTCGCACGGTCGTGGTGGCATCCCCGCGCCACGCCGCGACGCTGGCCAGCCTCTCGCCGGAAGCGGAAGCGACGGTGCAGGCCCTGGAGGAGGCGGGCAAGACCGCCGTCATCGTGGTCAGGGACGGCGAGGCCCTCGGTGCCATCGCGGTCCGGGACGAGCCCCGTAAGGACGCGGCCGTCGGCATCGCGTCCCTGCGCGGGCTCGGCGTCGAATGCGTGATGCTGACGGGCGACAACAGGCGCACGGGCGAGGCCATCGCCAAGGGCCTGGGGCTATCGGTCCGGGCGGATCTCCTCCCTGCGGACAAGCTCGCCGAGATTGGGGCCCTGAAGGAGCTTGGCACCGTCGCCATGGTCGGCGACGGCATCAACGACGCCCCCGCGCTTGCAGCTGCCAACGTCGGCATCGCCATGGGCGGCGGCACCGACGCGGCGCTGGAGACGGCTGATGCCGCTGTCCTCAACGACCGGGTGGCCGACGTGGCGGCGCTCGTCGCGCTATCCCGGGCGACGCTCGGCAACATCCACCAGAACGTGGCCATCTCGCTTGGGCTGAAGGCGGTGTTCCTCGTCACCACACTTGCGGGCGTCACCGGGCTTTGGCCTGCCATCCTGGCGGATACCGGCGCGACCGTCCTGGTGACGGCCAACGCGCTCCGCCTCCTAAGGGCATGATGGGGTCCCGACCGCACGGACGAGCCCGCCGTATCGCAGTGGTGGGAGCCGTCATGGTGGCCGCCGCTGCCATCGACCTTGCCGCGAAGGCGGCGGCCGAGGCTTGGCTGGACGAGGGTAGTGTCCGGGGCTTCCTGCCCTTCGTCGACCTGACCATGTCGTTCAACCACGGCATCAGCTTCAGCCTGTTCCCGGCACGCGATCCATCGTCCCTGACCCTTCTCCTCGGCATCCAGGGCACGCTCACCTGCCTCATTGCCGTCTGGGCGGTGGCGGCGGGAAGCGGGCTCGAACGCCTCGGGCTCGCCATGATGGCCGGCGGCGCCGCGGGAAATCTCATCGACCGGTTCGTGGACGGGGCCGTCACCGACTACCTCGACTTGCACACGGGCGGCATGCGCTGGTTCACCTTCAACCTGGCGGATGCCTGGATCTCCCTGGGCGTCGTCCTGCTGCTCGTCGACGGCTTCCGAGCGCGCCGGCGGCATTCAGATGCCGGAGGATTGACCTCATGATAGCCCCGATCCCGCCGAACCGTGGCCACGGCAACCCGTCATGCCCCTCCCGGGCCCAGGCTCGGACACCGATACCGTCGAGGCCGACATGCTGAAGAAGATCATGCTTGGGTTGGCGCTCCTGCTGGCGCTGTCCGTCTGCCAGGATGGACGGTACGCGGGCTCCACACGCCACTTCGCGCCGATCCCGCCGGCGACCCTGGCGCTGATGTCGACGGTGGGGGTGTCTCCCAGCGACCCGATCCTGATGCGAGCCTACAAGAAGGAGTCCGAGATCGAGCTCTGGAAGCGTGGCGCAGACGGCAGGTACATCTTGCTGAAGACGTATCCGATGTGCCGGTGGTCAGGTCAGCTCGGGCCCAAGACACGTGAGGGCGACCGACAGGCCCCGGAGGGCTTCTACGCGATCACGCCGGAATCCATGAACCCGAATTCCAGCCTCTACCTCTCGTTCAACCTCGGCTACCCGAACGCGTACGACCGCTCCCTGGGACGCACCGGTACGCACCTGATGGTCCACGGCTCCTGCTCGTCCCAGGGCTGCTTCGCGATGACGGACGAGGCGATCTCGGAGCTCTATGCCGTGGTTCGCGAGGCGTTCGCTGGCGGCCAGCGTGCCGTCCAGTTCCAGTCCTACCCGTTCCGCATGACCCCGGAGAACCTGGCCCGACACCGGGTGGACCCGAACATGGCCTTCTGGAAGAACATCAAGGAAGGCGCCGACCGGTTCGAGGTCACGAAGGCCGAACCGGTCGTCGAGGTATCGGGCGGGCGCTACGTCTTCGATGCGAACGGCGACGGCCCCACCGCCGACGCGGTCGCACGGAAGCAGGCGGACGACGAGCGGCAGGTCGCTGCCCTGGTGGCGAACGGAACGCCGGCCGTCCGCCTGGTGTACGAGGACGGCGGTCAGCACCGGGCATTCCGCGAGACCATGATGGCGGCCGGATACGGTCTTGGCGAGGTTAGCCGCCCCGAAGCCCTGGCGGCAGGGCCGCGCGAAGTCGCGATGCCCGCTCAGGGGCCGGGCGCCACCGTCGGAAAGCGTGAGCCAGTGCGGAGCACGGCGGCACCCAAGCTTCCGGGGACCGGCGTGACGGAGGCGGAACGTCGGCGCCTGCTTGAGACCTTCGCCGCGGCTGGGGACGGGCGGAAGTGATGCAACGTCGGGGACAGGCGACGACATGACCGAGGGGCCTCGCTGATGCCCCGCGTTCGTCAGGCCGCGGCGACCTCGTCCGCCCATCCCAGGCGCGCCTTGAGGTCGTTCATGTGGCTGAAGGGAACGACGCGACGATGCTGCAGCATCCCGAGCACGATGCCCGGATGAAGCCCGACCTCGTCGGCGAAGGCCACCACCTCCTGTTTCGTCCGCGGGCACGTGGTGGCGAAAGCGTCGATCCGCTCGCGCCCGACCAGCATCTCCTCGGCCCAGGCATCCGCCTCGGCCTCGACGTCGTTGTCTTCGCCGTTCTTGTCGTCGACGAAATTCATTCCTCGATGCAGGCTGATGTGCGCTGCCTCGTGGAAAAAGGTCCACCAGAAATGGTCGTTGCTCTTCATGCGCAGCGACATCTGGATCAGGGGACGCTCGTCGTTCAGCCACCGCGCCGACCCGAAGACGCAGGTCTTGCTTAGGGGCTTCTGGAACACCAGGGCGACGCCGGACGCATGGCAGATTTCGAGCATGCGCGGCTCGAAGGTCTCAGGCCTTGCCACGGTCAGCGAACGGATCTCTGCGCATCCCTGCTTGAACCGCCCCGGATCGTAGGCAGGCAGGCTGAGCCGGCGCGCCTTCTCCTCGCCCAGCATCAGCCAGCACAGCATGTGGTGAGGCGAGGTGGTGCCGGTCCTCGCCTTGCGGTGGTGCACGGCCAGGGAACCGAGCTTCGCCTCGTAGGCGTGGGGTCCCCCGATCCCGAGGAGGCTCAGCAGCCCGTCCATGATCCTGCCGAGGTCGTTGGTCTGGGGAAGGCGACCGCAGGCCTTCAGTTCCCGGATAGGGAACCCCTTGAGCCATTCGGCCTCTCGCACGGCCGCCTCCTGCTCCCGCAGCCGTGCCTGAAACAGGTCCCAGTTCGCCTGGAGGCCGGTCCAGATGTAGGCCTTGAGGCCGAGCACGTGCTCCAGCTTCAGTGCAGTCTCGGGAGTGACCGGGTTGGAGCCGTTAATGATCGTGCTGACGAGCTTGGGCGTCATGTCGGCAATGCGGGCGAACTCGGCCTGGGACCAGCCGCGCTCCTGGATGTACTCTTCGAGGTGTTCGCCGGGATGGGTCGCCCATTGCGGCGTCCAGGCTTCCTGCGTCGTCATCCCCTTGGTCTCCGCCGTTCAGTTGCCATGGTAGTCGACGATTTCGATGATCTCGACCGCCGTGACCTGACCCGTGTCGAGGCCGCCGTCAGGCAGGCAGGGCAACGGGTCGTGGTCGGGCACGAAGACGATACGCCAGTTGTCCTTGATCGTGACCGAGAGTTGGCCGTCCCGGTTACCGCCGAGTTGATGCCGGCGGTCGGGTGGCTCCGTCGGGACGTCCGAGAGGCAGGCTGCCTGCCCCAAAACGTCCAACCGCCTCCGTATCGGTTTCGCTCTGTCCCCGTAGGCCTTCGCCATTTCCTTCGGGTCCGACAGCGCCTTCCCGAGGCGCTTAGACCGGAAACGGATCTGCATCGCACCAATCCGTTACCTGCAAGGTAATGCTCCGCACTCCGTTACCCAATAGGTAACACGGTCGCATGCGCATGGCGACTCCTTCCAAACCCGGGCCGCCTTGAGGATGAACACCGTTGATTTGGCGGTTAGCGGGACAAGCCTTCCTTATCCATGCCCATCGGGAGACTGCGCATCCTCGGAACCCTCTTCGAAGCGGAGCCGTTCCTCGTCGCTCCCGATCGGCCGGGCCGTTCGCCGGTCCGGCTCGGCGCCAGGACGAGCCACCAACAACCAACGAGGAAGCCCCCATGAGGAAGTCCCTGTTCGCCGTCGCCGCCCTGGCCGCGCTCGGCGCCATCGGCATCGCCGCCCCCGCCTCCGCCGCCCCCGGCATGGTCGGTGCCGTCGATGCCCAGACCAACATCGTCGACGTCCGCATGCACGACAGCCACGGCCACCGCGGCCATGGCATGCGCCATCACCACCATCGCGGTCACGGCATGCGCCATCACCACCATCACCGCGGCCACATGATGCGCCACGGTCACGGCTATCGCCACCACCGCATGTGATCTTCCAGGGGCCCTTCGGGGCCCCTTCTCGTTTCCGGCAACCTTACGCCGATGCAGGGTCGCCCCGCTCGACCGACGCGGTCATCGTGGGTGCATCGGTGTGCTTGGCGGGCCCTCCCGACTGCCAGGCGTGAGGCCTACTTCGAGAAGCGTGCCTGCAGGCTGTGGCCATGGACCTTGGTCGACAGCACCACCTTGGCGCCCGCTCCTAACGGGGCGCTCAGGGGCCCGACCAGCTTGTTGGGCGCTGAGGCGTTAAGCGTGACGGTCTCGGTCTTGCCCCCGGACTGGATGACTGCACGGGCGCTAACCCCCTTGGTGTCGAGGGGCTTACCTTCCTCGTCCTTCAGGAAGAACACCATCTCCTTATCCGTGCCGACGAACTCGATGGGGTGGCCGTCGGCCACGGTGATTTGACCGCCGTTGGGACCGACCTTTGCCGCCGAGGGTACCTGGGCGGCCGCGGCGGTCGCCAGGGTCGAGGACATCAGGAGGGCGGCGAGGATCGGAAAGGTCTTGCGCATGGGACGTCTCCTTGAGGGTTCAGATAAGCAGTCGTGCCAGGTGACTAGAACGCCTCGACCGGACGGGGCTCGATACCGGCCGGGGCGGCGGGGCTGCGGACGGAGGCGGTTCGCAACCGCTCCAAGGCTTTCCGTCCGAAGGTGAGGAACAGGAGCGGCGTCAGCACCGTGTCGAGCAGGGTGGCGCTGACCAAGCCGCCGAAGATCGTCACCGCCACGGGGTGCAGGATCTCCTTGCCCGGCTCCTCGGCCCCGATCATCAGCGGGACCAGGGCCACGCCCGCCGAGAGCGCCGTCATCAGTACCGGCGTCAGGCGCTCCAGGGTACCCCGGATGACCAGGTCGCGCCCGAACGGCAGCCCCTCGTGCAGGGCGAGGTTGAGGTAGTGGCTGATCTTCAGGATGCCGTTGCGCGTGGCGATGCCCGTCAGCGTGATGAACCCGATCATCGACGCGACCGACAAGGGCTGACCCGCCAGCCAAAGGGCCAGCACCGAACCGATGAGCGCCAGGGGGATGCTGCCGAGGATGATCAGCGTGAACACGACCGACCGGTACCGGCTGTAGAGCAAGGCGAAGATCATCCCCAGCGACAGGAGCGAGAGCGTGCCGATGGTTCGGCTCGCCTCGGACTGCGCCTGGAACGACCCTTCCAGGTTCGTCGTGTAGCCGTTGGGTAGCTTGGTCGCCGCCATCTCCCGCTGGATGGCCGCCACGATCCCGGTCATGTCGGTCTTGCCGTCGGTGTTGGCCTGGACCACGATCCGGCGGCGGGCATTCTCGCGCAGGATCTGGTTCGGTCCGTCAGTCTCGCGGATATCGGCGATCTGGCGGGCGGGGACCCATCCCGAGGGCGTCTCGATCAGGAGGTCGCCCAGGCGCTGCGTAGTGCGCATGGTGTCGGGCAGCCGCATCACCACGTCGAAGCGGCGGTAGCCGTCCACCACGCGGGACACGACCTGGCCATTGGACAGGCGGCTGAGTTGCTCGACGAGCGCCGCCGGCTGGACGCCGTAGAGGGCCGCCCGGGTGTAGTCGACCCGGATTTCCAATTGCGGGATTCGGACCAGCTTCTCGACCTGGAGGTCGGCGATGCCCGGGATATTGGCCATGCGCCGCCGCAAATCCTCGGCGAGGCTGCGCAGGGTGTCGAGGTCCTCGCCGAACACTTTTAGGGCAATCTCGGCGCGGACGCCCGAGAGCATGTGGTCGAGGCGGTGCGAGATCGGCTGGCCGACGTTGATGGAGACCGGCAGCACCTTCAGGCGCTCCCGGATGTCGGCCACCAGTTCGGCCTTGGGCCGGCCGCCGGGCTTAAGGTCGATCTCCAGGTCGGAGGAATGCACCCCCTCGGCATGTTCGTCGAGCTCGGCCCGGCCGGTGCGGCGGCCGACGGAGCGGACCTCCGGGATCTCAAGGACCAGCTTCTCGGCGATGAGGCCGACCCGGTCGCTCTCGGAGAGCGATATCCCGGGGCTGAAGGCGGCGGTGACCGTGAACGAGCCCTCGTTGAAGGGCGGCAGGAAGGCGCGTGGCAGGAACACCGCGGCCGTGCCGGCGAGGATCACGGCGGCGGCGACCGTGGCCATCACGAGCCGCCCATGGGCGAAGGCACGCAGCAGGAGCCAGCCGTTGAAGCGCTTGAGCACGCGCACCAGGCCGCTCTCGTGCTCGTCCAACCGCTTGAGGCCGGGCAGCAGGTAGTAGGCCATCACCGGCGTGAGGGTGATGGAGACGACGAGGCTTGCCAGGATCGAGATGATGTAGGCCTGACCCAGCGGCGCGAAGAGGCGGCCCTCGATGCCCGACAGGGCGAACAGCGGCACGAACACCAGGACGATGACCATCGTGGCGTAGACGATGCCCGAGCGCACCTCCTGCGAGGCCGACACAACCACGTCGAACACGGAACGCGGGTTCCCCACTGCCCGGTTCTCGCGAAGCCTGCGGAAGATGTTCTCGACGTCCACCACGGCGTCGTCGACGAGCTCGCCGATGGCGATGGCAAGGCCGCCGAGCGTCATCGTGTTGATGGACAGCCCGAGGAAGTGGAAGATCACCGCCGTGGTCAGGATGGAGACTGGGATCGCGGTCAGCGAGATCACCGTGGTGCGCACGTTGAGGAGGAAGGCGAAGAGCACCACCGCCACCACGGCGACGGCCTCCAGCAGCACCTTCTCGACGTTATGGATCGAGGTCTCGATGAAGTTGGCCTGCCGGAAGATGAGCCGGTCCGCCTGGACGCCCTTGGGCAGGCTCGTGCCGATCTCCTTGAGCGCGGCCTCGATGGTCTCGGTCAGGCGGACGGTGTCGACGCCGGGCTGCTTCTCCACCGAGACAACCACGGCCGGAGCGCCCATGTAGCCGCTGTCGCCGCGCTTGGTCTTGGCCCCGAAGGAGACGTCCGCGACCTGGCGAAGATAGACCGGGCGCTTGTCGACGGTCGCCACGACCATGTTGCGAAGGTCGTCGAGGTTCATGGTCCGGGCGACGTTCCGGATCAGGTACTCGCGGGCGTACTGGTCGGTGAAGCCGCCGCCGGTGTTGGTCCCGAACTGCTGGAGGGCCTTCTCCACCTGCTCGTAGGTGACGCCCAGCGCCCGCATGGCGGTGGGCTGGGGTGCGATCCGGAACTGTCGGACCTCGCCGCCCATCGGGATGACCTGCGCCACGCCGGGAATCGAGAGGAGGCGCGGGCGGATCGTGAAGTCCGCGATCTCGCGCAGCTCCATGGCCGAAACGGTGTCGCCGGTGACGGCCACCATCACGATCTGCCCCATGATGGAGGAGATCGGGCCCATCATCGGGCTGACATTGGCCGGAAGCTGGGGCCGCACCATCGCGAGGCGCTCGCCCACCTGCTGGCGGTTGCGATAGATGTCGGTGCCCCAGTCGAACTCGACGTAGATCACCGACAGGCCGACGCCCGAGACCGAGCGCACGCGGCTCACCCCAGGAAGGCCGTTCATCTGGGTCTCGATGGGGAAGGAGACGAGTTGCTCCACCTCCTGCGGGGCGAGGCCCTCGGCCTCCGTCATGACCGTGACGGTGGGCCTGTTCAGGTCGGGGAAGACGTCGACCGGCAGCTTGGTGACGGTGAAGGCGCCGTAGAGCACCAGCACCGCCGCGATGGCGAGGACCAGAGTGCGGTTCCCGAGGGACCGCGAGACGAGGAACGTGAACATACGCCTGCCCTCACCGAACCTGGTTGATGAGTTCGGCGCCTTGGGTCACGACCCGCTTGCCGTTCCCAATGCCGGAGACCACCAGCACCCGGGCGGCATCGAGGGGCTCGACCTGCACCTCGCGCGGCTCGAAACGTTCCGCCTGCGTGTGTTCGTAGACGAGGGCCTGCCCGTTGGCGGAGCGCACGACGCTTGCCCGAGGGAGCGCGAGACCTTGCAGGGGGGCGCTGCTGCTGGCGTGCACCGTCACGAACTGGCCGGTGCGCAGGTCGGGTTGCTCGCCCTCGATGGCGAATTGAACGGGTACGGCCTGGCTGCGGTCGGCCAATCCGGCGCCGCGGTAGTTCAGAGTCAGGGTGCGTCCGTCGGCCAACCGAGCCGAGGCGTTCTGGGCCGGCGCCAGGGCCTCGAAGCTGAGGGCCTCGACCCATAGCTTCGCAGGGTCGGTGATCTGGAAGACCATCGTACCCGGGCTCGCCATCTGGCCGGCCATGGCGTTGGCCTCGGCGATGACGCCGGAGACGGGTGCGATCAACGGTTCGGGCTGAAGGCGGATCTTGTCGAGGGCGGTGCGCCTGTCCTTAAGCCCGGACAGTTCGGCGTTGGCCTCGTCGAGCTGGACCTGCGAGACCGCACCGCCCGGGGCCAACTTCTGGAAGCGTTCGACGCGCCGCTGCACGATGGCGATCTGCTGGTCGAGCTCGCCCTGACGCTGGCGCATGTCCGAGGCGTCCACCGCCTGGATTGGAGGGGTGACGAAGGCGAGCACGTCGCCCTTGGCGACAGGTGTGCCCAGCCGCGGGAACACCCCCGAGGGCGGCGGCGACAGGCGCCCGCCGACGGAAGACTGCACGACTCCGCTCGCATTCGGGTCGGTGATGACCCGGCCCGGCATCTCGGTGGTGCGGGCCAAGGCGCTCGTGGCCGTCACCACCGTGCGGATGGTCAGGAGGCGCTGGGTCGGCTTGGGCATGAATACGCTGCCGTCCGGCAGGCGCTGGGCCACGTCCCGGCTGGCGCCGTTCGGCGCCGCCATCAGGGTCTTGGGCTCGTTCCCGTGGTCGTGGCCCTCGTGGGCGTTGGCCCTCGGCGCCAACACGACGCCCGCCGCCAGAACCAGGACCGCCACGGCCGGTGCCGAGCGGCGTCGTCCGAGCAGGAGCGTGAGGCCGACGCCGAGCACGAAGCCGGTACCGCCGATGACGAACGCCATCGGATCAGCCTGGGTCAGGTGGTGCTGGAAATCGTGGGCGATGGCGAGGCCGCTCGTCCAGGCGGTGGGCGGACCTGCCGTGGCGGCGGGAGGCTCGGGCACCTCAAGCTCCACGGGAAAAACATCGCTCGTGCCGTCGGCCAGGGTCACGGTGAAGGTCAGGTCGTAGGCGCCCGGCTTCTCGCTCCAATGGGCGTCGACCAGGTAGGCCCCGTCCGGCGTCGCGGTCGCGGTTACGGCGCCCTCGGGCGTTTCCGCCTGGACGGTGGCCCCGGTCACGGGCTCGTTGCTGCCGGTGCGGTCGACGTAGACCATCAGCGCGCCGTTGCGGGCCACGACCACGACCTCGAAGGCGTCCGAACTCGATACGCCGCGGGGAGCGGTGACCGCGGGAGCGGACTTCGCCTCCTCTCCATGGTCGTGGCCCTCATGGGCAGGGGCGGCTCCGCCCCATAGGCAAAGCAGCAGCGCCGCCGCGCTCAGGGCAGCGGCCAACGGATTACGACGCATCATCAGGAATTCCTTCGCACCAAAACACCGGCCGCCGTCCCTCAAGACGGCATGCCGCTACAGGCGCGCCTCAGCGCGCCAGGTTCAGGCGAAGGATCGAGGGGGCTCGGGCAGCGCCTCTGGCGCTCGGCTCGGGGGTGCGAGATCCGCGGGTCCGAGCGCCAGGCGCAGCGAGCGCCAGACGCGCCCGACCGCGGCGGCTTCCGTAACCGTCAACCCGCCATGGCAGGCACACGCCGCACAGCAGGCCGCATGCGCCTTGGACTTGTTGGTGTCCCCGGCATGATCGTGGCCGACCTGCGAGCCCTCGGAGACCGCCGTTTGGCCATCGTCGACTGCCGCCACCAGCGTCGGGCCGTGCGTATGGCCGACGTGAGCGTGGACCACCGACGGCATGACGAAGGCCACGATCATCAGGATCGCGGCCAGACAGCGCCATGTTTGTCGGGTCAGGGTCATCACGTCGCGAACTCTATCACACGCGGCCGAAGCCAACATCCAGTTTGTGACGGCGGGGGCGGTTTGCAAGGCCGACGGTTACCGGCTCACTTTGGACGCGGCTCACCCGGGTGTGTCTGTTCTGTATTCGTCGGCCAAGTTTGGTCGCAACGCAATGACGGACCGAGATTTCACCCTGACCTGAAGGTCCGGTCGCCCTTCGTCACTGTACATTCAGCTTGCGACGCCTAGCATCCTGAATACGGAGACATTTCCGTGATCCAGGAGGCGACAATGGTTGGACGTCTTTTTGCGATGATCGGCGCTGTGATCTTGGCAGTGACCCTTCAGCTCACCCCGGCGAAGGCAGCCCCCCTTGCGACGAGCCCCGGCCTCGTCGACCCCATCGGAAGTCCGGTGCAGACCGTGCAGCACTGGGGCCACCATCACCATGGGGGCCACCACCATCACCATGGGGGCCACCACCATCACCGGCGCCACCATCATCACCATGGCTGGGGACACCACCATCATGGCTGGGGGCACCATCATCACTACCGGCGGCATCAGCACCACTGGGGCCACCATCATCACCACCATCGTCGGCACAATCACCACTTCTGAGGCGTAGATCCGAGATGCGGCAGGACTGCCCGCCGGGGCGGCCGTGCCGGTTCCGTAGCGTCAGGCTGCGCTCACCGTACCGTTCAGTGCGATCCTGGCCGCATCGGTTCGCCGGTAGCCGTCATGGCGCGGTCGTCCGAGCGGGTCGGCATGCACGCGCCGTATCCAGCCTCGCCGGACGAGGACCTCCAGCGAGCGCGCGTCGAGGCGCGTGGCCTCGATCCAGCCGTCGTCCGGGACCTTGAGAAGCTGGGCGCGATGGCGTTCGGTCAGGCGCCACGGCGATGGGGCCGGGACGGGCACCTGCCAAGGGGCCTCGGCGTGCGGGATCGGATGCCCGAGCGCCTGCAGGATGGCGTCCAGGCCATCCGTAAGGGCCGCAGGTCCGGGCTGCAGGATCAGGGGCGACTTGATCTCGACGATGCGACCCTGCGCGACGGCGGGGATTGCGGCCCAGCCCGGCCGGCCGGCGATGCGGGAGGGCACGACCTTCTTCCCGCACCAGGACGCCAGGATGACTTCGGGCGCAGCCGAGATCACCGCTTCCGGCGCCACGATGCGATCCTTGGCGGCCCCCTGCCGGGAAAGCTCCGGGAAGATGTCGTCGCCGCCGGCGATTGCCACGAGCTCGGAGACCCAGCCGATGCCCGAGATCAGGGGCTCGTCCCATTCCTCGAAATAGACCCGCGGCCGCGGCCGTTCGTTGGCCTGCTCCGCTACGCGCGCGAGTCTGGCCTCGTAGCCACGGACCAGTGCCTCCGCCTTGTCGCGGACGTCGACCAGGGCGCCCACCGTGCGGATCATGGCGAGGATGCCGGCGACGTCGCGGTGGTTGAACGCGTGCACGGCAACGCCGGCCCTGACGAGGTCGGCGACGATGCCGGCCTGAAGGTCCGAAAAGGTGAGCACCAGGTCGGGGGCGAGGGCGAGAACCTTCGGAATGTCGGCGCTGGTGAAGGCGGAAACCCGCGGCTTCTCGCGGCGGACCTGCGGCGGACGGACGGCATAGCCGGAGACTCCGACGATGCGGTCCTCCACGCCGAGGAGATAGAGGGTCTCGACGGTCTCCTCCGTCAGACACACGATGCGTTCGGGCGGGAAGCGGCGCATGACCCTGCATATCCTCATGGGCGGGTTTCGGAAGCGGCGTCCCAACGGAAGGGCTGCGTTCGCACCTAGCCCTTGTGGTGGCAGGCACCTGGGGATGCGTCACATGCTGGAGGGCGGTCAGGGGCACGAAATCCTGTCACATCCGCTCCTTGATCCCGGTGGAGACGAGCCACCAGTTCACCGGGTAGCTGGTCAGGAACCCTGCCACCATGGCCACCTGCATGGCGAACCAGAACTCGACCGAGTTCACCGGCGCTGGCTGCCCCGCGAGGTGCGGGAACACGGCGAATTGGGCGAACGCCATGAAGCCGTACATGCCGACCTGCCAGGCGATCAGCGACAGGGTGTCGGCCTTGAGGGCTGCGACGATGCCCTGGCCCGGGGAGAGCCCGCGCATCGGCACGATGGCGTAATACTGGAACACGATCCCAAGCCCGAAGGCGAACACGAAGTCCAGCACCCAGACCGCGTACATCTTCTCCTCGAAGAGCGAGTGCCAGCCGAACCAGACCGCCACCGCCGGCACGAGGAAGGCGAGCCACTCGGCGGCGACGTCGCCGAGCATGCAGCCGCTGCCGCAGTGGAGCGCGCCCTTGCCCACCATCACCGGAAACGGCGTTTGCGTCATGTTCGGAGGCTTCTCGTCCCGCTCCATCGCGCGGTGATGCGCCTCCATGGTCGCGAGGCGGCCATAGCGAAAGTAGGCCCAGACCACGACCACCGTGCCGAACAGGGCGCTGACCGGCCAGACCACGTTCATCACGGTCATGTGCTGCGGATGCCGGATCACCTGCACCGACAGAAGGATCGAGCAGGCGGCCCCGAGCAGCAGGGCCAGGATGGAGAGCGCATGGAGCCAGGCGGGGAACATCGTGGCCATGCCGCTCAATGCCCCATCGCCAGCATCCAGATCGCCATGGCGACCATCATCACGTTCTCGGTCAGCGAGACGAAGCCGAGCGGCACCTTGCTCGACCCGCCGACGCAGGCGCACTTGATCTCGCGTTTGTCGACGTAGACCGCCTTGAACACCGAGACCGCGCCGACGGTGCCGATGAACAGGGCCACGGGGATCGACAGCCAGTTCAGGGCGCCGGCCACCATCAGGACGCCGGCGATGCCCTCCAGGAGCGGGTAGGCGTAGGCGTAACGCACCCAGCGCTTGGCCAGCAGGTCGTACCCGAGGAACATTGAGGAAAAGGTCTCGACGTCCTGCAGCTTGAGGAGGGCCAACACGCACATGCTGAAGGCGATGAACCACTCGGCCGCCCGGACGGTCAGCGGCGTGCCGTACACGGCGTAGCTCGCCGCGAGCGCCATCAGCGCCGTCATCGAGAACACCGCCACGACCGGCGTATAGGTCGTCGCGTTCGGGTCGTTGGCGGCCCGTCCGAAATGCCGCCTGAGATCGTCGAAGCCCCCGACGCGCTCGCCGTTGATGAAGGTCTGGGGCGTCGACTTGACCCCGTGCTCGGCCTTGAAGCGGTCGGTCTCCTCGCGGGTGGTCAGCCAGTGGTCTTCCACCTGGAAGCCCTGGCGTTCGAGGAGATCCTTCGCCTTGAGGCCGTACGGACACGTGTGCTGCGGCATCATCATGCGGTACAGGACCGCCTTGCGGGACGCGGTGGCTTGCATCGGAAACTCCGTGGGTTGTCTGGCCGGGATGCCGTCCGGGCTTCGAAGTGGAAGCAGGGTGCGGGCAGCGGCCGATTGGGCTTGCGGACCTTCCTGCACCTTCCCATTATGGGAAGGTCAACTGAGGGGCTCCTACGATGAATATCGGCGAGGCGAGCCGGGCCTCCGGGGTCTCGGCCAAGATGATCCGGCACTACGAAAGCATCGGGCTCGTGCCCCCGGCGGACCGGCGCGACAGCGGCTATCGCGATTACGGAACCGCCGACCTGCACCGGCTCGGCTTCGTCCGGCACGCCCGGGACCTGGGCTTCTCGCTGGACCGCATCCGGGTGCTGCTAGGACTCTGGAGCGATCCCGACCGCAGCAACGCCGACGTGAAGGCCATCGCGAGGGCCCACGTGAAGGAACTCGAACAGCGGGCCCGCCAATTAAACGAGATGGCCGACGCCCTGCGGTCCCTGGCCGACGCCTGCGACGGCGACGGTCGGCCGGATTGTCCGATCATCGCCAGCCTGGAGACCGGGGCCGACGTCTCAGCCAGCCGTCCGGGCGCGTCCCCGGGGCCGGCGCGGCCTCCCACACCTCGCAGGAAGGCCGTCGCCAAGCGCTGAAGCGAACGGATCGGTCGCTCCCGACGCCCGGCGCGCCGCATCACATGGCCACCTTCTTGCCCATGCCGTCGCAGCAGCAGCCCTTCTTCCCGCTTTTCATCGACATCGAGGCCATCGGCTTGGCGCACATTCCTTTGGCGCCCTTTCCGCAGCACCCGGCCGCCAGGGCCGGGGTCAGCGAGAGGGCGAGCATCGCGGCCGCGGCCAACATCATCTGCTTCATCGTTTTCTCCTGGGTGGTTCGGAAACGTGAGGAACGGCCCCGGAGGCCGTCCCCGGGGCTCAGGCCGCCATCTTGCGGCAGCTCTCGGCGCAGCGGCGGCACTGCTCGACGCAGTCCTGCATGTCGCCCACCTGCTCGCAACTCTTCGCGCAGGCCTCGCAGACCTCCGCGCAGGCCCGGCAGGTGTGCCTGTGCTCGGGGGTCCCGAGCAGCATGAAGTGGGCGGAGGTCCGACAGATCTCCGCGCAGGCCAGCATCAGGCGAAGATGCTCCGGCTCAACGTGCTTGCCCCCGGCCGGCAGGCAGTGGTTTGAGGCCATCCCGAGGCAGGTTTGATAACAGCGTAGGCACTCATCGATGCACGACTGCATCTCGCTCGACATGTTGTGCATGATATCCACTCCATCAATTGGCAAAATGATGTCATTGACTAACAATATCAAGCACATTAGACACCTGATCTTGTTAGTATCACAACCAAGCACTCCGACTAAGGTTCAATTATTCCGTCGAAATAGAACTCAACGATAATTGATCCCTATTTTTGCATGCGGTCACTTGGCATTCTTCTTCAGCCATGCCTCCATATCTGCAACCTCCTTCTTCTGGTCATCGATGATTTTCTGGGCCATCGCCTTGGTCGCCGGGTCCTTGGCGTGCCTCAGCGCCACCTCGGCCATGGCCATCGCACCCTTGTGGTGCGGGATCATGTGCGTGCGGAAGTCGACGTCCGTGTCGCCCGTGTAGGCCACGTCCATGTCCTTCATCATCGTCATGTCGGCAGCCTTGAATTCCTTGGTCGAGGCGTTGTCCTTCGGGTCGGGCTTCATCGAGTCCCCGGCACCCATGCCCGGCATGGAACCGTGGTCGTGCGTGGCTTGGGCGATGGCCGGACCGGCGAGCCCGAGGGAGACGAGGGCGGCGAACAGGGTCGTGGTGGTCGAGGTGGCCATGGTGCGTTTCCTTCTTGGGTCGGGATCGAACGGGTGGATCAGTTGAACTTGCCGCTGGCGGTCGCGCCGTCGGGGGCGGTGAGCTGGACGGCGCCCTTCGGGCTGTCGCCGAGCGCCACGGACGCCTTGCCCGAGAGGCGGTTGCCGTCTGTCGGCTCCAGCGGCACGCGGGCCGGCTTGCCGCCGACGACGAGGATGGCGGTGCCCTTGAAACCGGTCGCCGGGACCGGTTTCTGGCTTCCGTCCGACACGAACACGTCGACCGTCTCGCCCTTGGCGACGAGCTCGACGTGGTACTTGCCGGCATCCGTGACGCGGCCGCCGTGCTGGCCGGCCGTCTCGTGCGCGCAGGCCGGCATCGCGACCAGCGCCCCGGCCATCAGGGCCATTCTCCAGGGGATCATCGGTACTCTCCTTCGTGGGGTGGATCAGAACGCCTCGACCGGACGCGGTTTCGCGCCGTCCGGACGGGGGGCATCGGGGGTTTCGGCCTGCGCGGCGCGCAGGCGCTCCAACGGCGCCCGCCCGAAGCGCAGGAACAGGACCGGCGTCAGCACCGTGTCGAGGAGGGTCGCGCTGATCAGGCCGCCGAAGATGGTCACCGCGACCGGGTGCAGGATCTCCTTGCCCGGGGTCGCGGCGTCGTAGAGCAGCGGCACCAGGGCCACGCCGGCCGACAGGGCGGTCATCAGCACCGGCGTCAGGCGCTCCAGGCTGCCCCGCACCACGAGGTCGCGCCCGAACGGCATGCCTTCGTGCAGCGACAGGTTCAGGTAGTGGCTGATCTTCAGGATGCCGTTGCGGGCGCTGATGCCCGTCAGGGTGATGAACCCGATCATCGACGCCACCGAGAGCGGCTGCCCCACCAGCCACAGCGCGAGCACGCTGCCGATGAGGGCGAGCGGCACGTTGCCCATGATGATCAGCGCCAGCACGGCCGAGCGGTAGCGGCTGTAGAGGATGGCGAAGACCAGGGCGAGGGACAGGGTGGACAGGGCCGCGATGGTCCGGCTCGCCTCCTCCTGTGCCTGGAACGTCCCCTCCAGGCTTGCAAAGAAGCCCGGGGGGAGCTTGGCCTCGGACACCTGATGCCGGATGGCCGCCACGATGGTGGCCATGTCGCTCGTACCGTCGGTGTTGGCCTGGACGACGAGGCGGCGCCGGCTGTTCTCCCGCAGGATCTGGTTCGGCCCGTCCGTCTCGCGGATGTCGGCGACCTGGCGTGCCGGCACCCACCCCGACGGGGTCTCGATCAGCAGGTCCTTCAGCCCCTGCGTCGTGCGCTGGCGCTCCGGCAGGCGAAGGAGCACGTCGAAGCGCTTGTAGCCGTCGGCCACGGTCGAGACGACGCGCCCGTTGGAGAGGCGGCTGAGTTGCTCGACCACCGCCGAGGGCTGGACCCCGTAGAGGGCCGCCCGGGTGTAGTCGACCCGGATCTCCAATTGCGGGATTCGGACCTGCTTCTCGACCTGCAGGTCGGCCAGACCCGGGATTTTTGCCATGCGGTCGCGCAGGTCGTTGGCCACGCTGCGCAGGGCGTCGAGGTCCTCGCCGAAGATCTTCAGGGCGAGCTCCGCCCGGACCCCGGACAGCATGTGGTCGAGGCGGTGCGAGATCGGCTGGCCGACGTTCACCGAGAGCGGCAGCCGGGACAGGCGCTGCCGGATGTCGGCCACCACGGCGTCCTTCGGCCGGCCACCGCCCTTGAGCTCCACCTCGATCTCGGAGGAATGGACGCCCTCGGCGTGCTCGTCGAGCTCGGCCCGGCCGGTGCGGCGTCCGACCGAGGCGACCTCCGGGATGTCGAGGAGCAGCTTCTCGGCGATCAACCCGACGCGATTGCTCTCGGCGAGCGAGATGCCCGGATTGAACGTCGTGTTGACGGTGAACGAGCCCTCGTTGAAGGGCGGCAGGAAGGCCCGCGGCAGGTTCCAGGCGGCGATGCCGGCCGCGACGACCGCGATGGCCACCGTGGCAACGAGCACCCGCTGGTGCCGGAAGGCGATCCCGAGCAGCCGGGCGTTGCCACGCTTCAACCATCGCAGGAGGGCGCTGTCGTGCTCGGCAAGGCTCTTGAGCCCCGGCAGCAGGTAATAGGCCAGCACTGGCGTCAAGGTGACCGACACCAGCAGACTCGCCAGGATCGAGATGATGTAGGCCTGCCCCAGGGGCGCGAACAGCCGCCCCTCGATCCCGGACAGGGCGAACAGGGGCACGAACACGAGGACGATGATCATCGTCGCGTAGACGATGCCGGAACGCACCTCCGAGGACGCAGCGACCACGACCTCGAAGGTCGAGCGCGGCGAGCCGGCCGCCCGGTTCTCGCCGAGCCGTCGAAAAATGTTCTCGACGTCGACCACGGCGTCGTCGACGAGCTCGCCGATGGCGATGGCCAGCCCGCCCAGCGTCATCGTGTTGATCGACAGGCCGGCGAGGTGGAAGGCGATGGCGGTCGCCAGGATCGAGACCGGGATGGCGGTCAGCGAGATGACCGTGGTGCGCACGTTCAGCAGGAACGCGAACAGCACGATGGCCACCACCACGATGGCCTCGACGAGCACGCGCTCGACGTTGGCAATGGAGGTCTCGATGAAGTTCGCCTGGCGGAACAGGATCTGGTCGGCCTTGATGCCGTTCGGCAGGGTCGCGGTGACCTCCTTCAGGGCCGCCTCGATCTCGCGCGTGAGCTTGACGGTGTCGACGTCGGGCTGCTTCTCGACAGAGACGATGACCGCGGGCTTGCCCATGTAGCCGCCGTCGCCGCGCTTGACCCTGGGGGCGAAGGAGACGTCCGCCACCTGGCGCAGGTAGACCGGCGCGTCGCCGACGTTGGCGACCACGACGCTGCGCAAATCGTCGAGGCTCATCGTCCGGCCGATGTTCCGGATGAGGTACTCGCGGGCGTACTGGTCGGTGAACCCTCCGCCGGCGTTGGTGCCGAACTGGGTCAGCGACGCCTCAAGCTGGGCGTTCGTGACGCCCAGCGCCCGCATGGCCGCGACGTTGGGACTGACGCGGAACTGGCGCACCTCCCCGCCGATGGGAATGACCTGGGCGACGCCCGGGATCGTGAGGAGGCGCGGCCGCAGGATGAAGTCGGCGGCCTCGCGCACCTCCATCGGGGTGGCGTTGTCGCCGGTCACCGCCACCAGAAGGATCTGGCCCATGATGGAGGAGATCGGACCCATCTGCGGAGTCACGTTCGGGGGAAGCTGGTCGCGGACCAGGGTCAGGCGCTCGGCGATCTGCTGCCGATTCCGGTAGATGTCGGTGCCCCAGTCGAACTCGACGTAGACGATGGACAGCCCGACGCCGGAGACCGAGCGCACCCGGCTGACGCCGGGCAGGCCGTTCATCCGGGTCTCGATGGGGTAGGTGACGAGCTGCTCGACCTCGGGCGGCGCGAGCCCCTCGGCCTCGGTCATGATGGTGACCGTGGGCTTGTTCAGGTCGGGAAACACGTCCACCGGCAGCTTGGTGGCGGTGAAGGCGCCGTACAGGATCAGGACGGCGGCGACCGCGAGGACGAGCAGGCGGTTGCGCAGGGACTGCGTGACGAGGACGTTGAACATGGCGGCGCCCCCTCACCGGACCTGATCGAGGAGCTCGGCGCCCTCAATGACGATGCGCTTGCCCGCACCCACCCCCTCGGCGACCAGCACGTTGGTCCCGTCGAGGGGCTCGACGCGGACCTGCCGGGCTTCGAAGCGCTCGGCGGCGACGTGCTCGTAGACGATGGCCTGCCCGTTGCCGGAGCGGACCACGGCCGCACGCGGCAAGGCGAGGCCGGACTGCTCGGCGTCCGTGCCGGCGAGCACGGTGAGGAACTGCCCGACCCGCAGGCCGGAAGTGTTGCCCTTGACCGCGAACTGGACCGGGATGGCCTGGTTGCGGTCGGCGAGGCCAGTGCCCTGGTAGACGAGGGACAGGGTGCGCCCGTCGGCGAAGCGCGCCGTGGCGTTCCCGGCCGGCGTGAGGGCATCGAAGCTCAGGGCCTCGACCCAGAGTCGGGCCGGGTCGACGATCTGGAAGACCATGCCGCCGGCCGTGGCCATCTGGCCCGCCACCGCGGACGCCTGCGCGATCACGCCGTCCACGGGTGCGACCAGGGCTTCCGGCTGCTGGCGGACCTTGTCGAGGGCTGCGCGGCGGTCCTGCAGGCCCTTCAGCTCCGAGAGGGCGTCGTCGAGCTGCGTCTGGGCGACGGCGCCGGTGGTCGCGAGCTTGCGGTAGCGGTCCACCCGACGCTCGAAGACGTCGATCTGCTGGTCGAGCTCGCCCTGGCGCTGGCGCATGTCGGAGACGTCGACCGCCTGCACCGGCGGCGTCACGTAGGCCAGCACGTCACCCTTCCTCACCGTCGTCCCAAGGCGCGGGAACAGGCCCGAGGACGGCGGCGAGAGCCGGCCGCCGACGGAGGATTGCACGACGCCGCTGGCGTTCGGGTCCGGGATCACGCGCCCAGGCAACTCGACCGTCCGATGGAACGTCGCCTGCTCCGTCATCGTGGTGCGCAGGACCAGGAGGCGCTGGGTCGGCTTGGGCACGAACACCGAACCGTCGGGCAGGCGCTGGGCGAGGTCGGACGACGGCTGCGCGGGGTCGAGCAGGGCCGCGCCTTGAACCGGTTCGCCCTTGGCCGGGGCGCCGTGGTCCTCGTCGCCATGGGCAAAGGCCACGCTCCCGAGCGCCAGCGTCACGACGACCGCCATGATGGCCACGGCGGGAAGGCTGCGCCGGCCCCGCGTGAGCACGGTGAGCAGCATGCCGAGGAGGAAGGCGGCCGCCGCGGTCAGCATCAGGACGGGGTCCTTGGCCACGAGGCGGGCCTTCAGGTCGGCGACGGCGGCGGACGCCTTGGCCATGGCGGTGCCGGCCGGCGCTGCGGCCGGGGCGGCGACGGGCGCCTGGGTCTGCGGGATGGACAGCGGGACGGTGAGGACGTCGACCGCTTCTCCGGCGGTGACGGTCACCAGGAGGTCGTGCGATCCCGCCTGCGCGAGCCAGGGCGCGGGAAGCACGTAGGCCGCCTCGGCGGTCTCGGTGGCGGTCCTCTGCCCCTCGGGCGTCTCCACCTCCAGGACTGCACCCCGGACGGGTTCGTTGGTCCGGAAGTGGTCGAGGTAGAACGTGACCTTCCCGTCCCGTGGGATGGCGGTCAGCTCGAACGCGTCCGACGCGGCCTCGCCGCGCGGGGCGATGGACTTCGAGACGGGCGGGGGCGGTGCGCCGTGGTCGTGCCCCTCATGGGCACGTGCGGGACCCGCCAGCGAAGCGACGGCCAGCCACGCCGCGCCAAGGGCGGCGGCAATACGAAAAGACATGGAAGAGGCATCCTCGCGTTCGAACACCGGACGCACATCCGCGGCTTGCGGACGGAATCCGACCGTTGCGCGCCCTTGGCGCGCCGTTCGTTACGCGAGGGTTCGTGGGGGCCTGGGCAGGGCCTCGGGGCCGAGGCCGGAGCGGCCGTCGACGTCGTGCGTGACCAGGACGACGTGCCCGAAGGCAAGGGTCGGCATGGTCATTGGAGCTGAGAGGATGCCGGGAACGCAGCAGGACATCGTCCCGCAGCATGTGCCCTTGCAGGGACCGGGGCAGCAACCCCGACCCGCGTCCTCGGACTGGAGGATGGCGACCCGGGCGGGAACCGCGGCCTTGAGCAGCACGGGCGTGGCATCGACGGCAGCCGCCGACCGACCGACGTCGCGCGGTGCGGGGGCCGCCAGCGGCGCGACCGACGCCTTGGCCGCCCGCGTCATGGCGGCATGGTCATGGCCACCGTGATGATGGCCTTCGTGAGCCTGGACGGCAGACGGCGCGACGTAGGCGATGATCATCACGATCATCGCCGCCATCAGGCGCACGAGTTGCCGGTCGGGTCTCATCAAGATTGCTTACACCGTTTCGATGGGCCGAGGAATACTCGCCCCGGGACACAAATGGCCGAGCGCCGATATTGTTTCCACTTGTCCTTCGTTCAAGCCGCGGCGTTCAGCGGCTCGGCGCCATAGCCCGCGGAACGGACAGCGTCGGCGAACCGCGTCGCATCCGAGGCCGACGCGATGGAGACGATGCCGCCGCCCAGGTCGATGTCGACGGTGGCATTCGGGTCGACGCCCAGGACCGCTCGCGTGACGGACCTGGCGCAGCCGCCGCAGTTCATTCGAGTGACCTTGAGCCGGATCATGACGGTTCCCCTCTTTGGAGTGACGTCACGCCGATATGGGGCTTCCCATGGTGGGAAGGTCAAGGGGACGATGTCAGGGCCGAGGGGTCCGTAAGAGAGACTGCAGCCGGGGGGCACCCCGGAGCTTCCCACCGCATGAAGCGGGATGGCGACGGCACCTACGATCATGACCGTTCCAGCCTCGGAACCTGGTCCGCCGGAGCGGTCACGCGCCAGATAAAAACAGGTTCCATGAGAGGCGAAGGAACCATAGAAAGACATCGGGAACAAAGAAGCCCACAGGTTGGAACCTGTGGGCTTCACACGGGCCGGAGCCCGTGGGTTGCTGGCGGCGCACCGTTCAGCGTTGACGGATCGGATATGAGTGCATGGGGTCGGATAGTCAAGCCGAAAAATCCAAGATCCGGGCCGCACTCTACATCGATGGTTTCAATTTATACCACTCCGTCAATGACTTAGGAGAGCCGTTCCTGAAGTGGTGCAACTTCTGGAAGTTGGGGGAAACCATCCTGCCGCGCCAGACCGAGACGCTCGTCCGCGTCGTGTTCTGCACGGCCTACTACCCCGGGGACCACAGCAAGAAGGTCCGCCACGAACGCCTGGTCAAGGCCCTGAAACTCGTCGGCGTCGAGACCATCCTCGGACACTTCAGCCGTGAGGACGCCAGGTGCAGGGACTGCGGCTCCACCTGGCAGAAGCCGACCGAGAAGGCGACGGACATCAACCTGGCCCTGAGCGTCTACGACGATGCGGTCCACGACGTCATGGATACCGCCTACCTGCTGACCGCGGATACGGACCAGGCTGCGACCGCCCAGCTCTTCGCCAGGCGTTTCCCGGGAAAGAGGCTCGTCAGCGTGAGCCCTCCGGGCCGGACGCACTCACAGCACATCCTCTCGCACACGGCGCACAAGATCGCGCTTAACCGGGACCACATCGAGCGGGCGCTGTTTCCCGGGTTGGTCTCCGTCGAGGGGCAGGCCGCCGTCCTGCGCCCGCACGAGTACGACCCACCGCCCGGCTACGTCATGTGGGACGAGCGACCGAAGTCGCCCGCGAAGTCGAACGGGCAAGCGGCGCCGAGGCTTGGCGTGTCGCTTGGGCGGTGAATCCCCTCATGTGACTACCAGGGATCCTCCCGGGCCCCTCATCGTTTCAGATGAAGCGATGTGTTAGGACCTTGCTGGAGCTTGGCGAACCGGCATGGGCCTTTGCGGATTGATATACCGGCCGTTGAGGCGCATCTTACGAACGCAGCAGGGAGCGTGAGCGGCAATGCGCGCCGAGGGCATCAAACTCGTTCAGCGGAAGGTCGGGACGGAGTTCGTGATCACCTCTCCCGACGTGCCGGAACTGCATGTCTCGCACCCCGACCCGGACAGGGCCCTGGCCGGCGTCCCCGACGCCCTCGACATGATCGAGCGAATGAAGGACCGGCGGGCAAGCATGCGCGTGGTCAAGGAACGCCTCGCCCACTGCTGATGGCCTCCTACCGCGAGACCGATCTCGTCGCCTTCCTCATGTCCGTCGGCTGCGAGTTCGCGGGCGACACCTACGTGAACGGCTCCGGGTGGTTCACCAGCGACGGTCAGGTGTTCATGCTGCCGCTCGTCGACGCGGTGGGTGGCGTGATGGTCGTCGATGCGGACGTGGTCGACGACATCTTCGTAAATCGTTGGCTCGGCATCAGGCCGCCCCTTCCCATTCAGAGGCTGTAGCCGCGTCTCAGATGGCAGTGCCGCCGCTGTACCGCGCGAAGGTGCTGCGTGCTGCCGGCCCGAACAGCACCACCTCGTAGGTATCGGGCTCCATGCCCTCGACCTCCATCCCAGGGGAGCCGACAGGCATGCCGGGAACGGCCAGTCCCGTGCCCTGGGGCCTCTCCGCCAGGAGCCGCTTGATCGCCCCGGCCGGGACGTGCCCCTCCACGACATAGCCGCCGACCTGGGCGGTGTGGCAGGAAGCGAGGTCCCGTGGCACCCCGAGGCGGACCTTGAGCGGGTTCACCGGTCCTTCCGTGACGGTCACCGTGAAACCGTTCTCGCGAAGGTGGGCGACCCACTTCTCGCAACAGCCGCAGGTCGGGTCCTTGGTCACGGCCACGGTCGGAAGGTCCTGCGCCGTGGCGTGGCGCCCGAAGACTACCGACGCCGCCAGGCCCAGCACCAGGGCGCGTCGCGATGTTATCGTCGTCCCGTTCATCATTTGGATTTCCCCTCTCATTCGGCGGCCAGGAACATCGTGTGCCCTTCGACGGATTCCGGCCGCATGTCGGATCTCGGCAGTCCCCATCCCTTCACCAGCCCGTAGACCGCCGGGATCACCAGGAGGGTCAGGATGGTCGACGATACCATGCCGCCGATCATGGGAACCGCGATCCGCTGCATCACCTCCGAGCCGGAGCCGATGCTCCACAGGATGGGCAGGAGGCCGGCCATGATGGCCACCACCGTCATCATCTTCGGGCGCACCCGCTCGACCGCGCCGACCATGATCGCCCGCCGCAGGTCGTCGCGGGTGAACGTCCGCCCGTCGCGTTCGCAATCGGCGCGCACCTCGGCGAGCGCGTGGTCGAGGTAGACCAGCATGATCACGCCGGTCTCCGCGGCGACGCCGGCCAGCGCGATGAAACCCACCGCCACCGCCACCGACAGGTTGAAGCCCATCCACCACATCAGCCAGACCCCGCCGACGAGGGCGAAGGGCAACGACAGCATGACGATGAGCGTCTCGGTGAGCCGACGGAAGTTGAGGTAGAGCAGCAGGAACACGATTAGCAGCGTCAGCGGCACCACGACCTTGAGCCGGGCCGTCGCTCGGTCGAGGTACTCGACCTGACCGCTCCACTGCACCAGGGTGCCTTGGGGGAGCCTGACCTCGTTGGCCACCGCCGCCCGCGCCTCGGCGACGTAGCCCCCGAGATCGCGACCGGCGACGTCCACGTAGATGAAGACCGCGAGTTGCCCGTTCTCGGTTCGGATCTGCGTCGGGCCGCGGTTCAACTGCACCTTGGCGACCTCGCCGAGGGGCACCGTCCCCCCGCTCGGGATCGACACCTGAACCTCGGAGGCGATGGACCGCGGGTCGGAGCGGAAGGCGCGCGGGTAGCGCACGTTGACGGTGTAGCGCTCACGTCCCTCGACCGTGTTGGTCACGCTCTCGCCGCCGAGCGCCATCCCGATCACGTCCTGCACGTCGCCGACGGTCAGGCCGTACCGGCCCAGCGCCTCGCGGTCGGGGGTGATGTCGAGGAAGTAGCCGCCCTGGACGCGCTCGGCGTAGGCGCTCGACGTGCCCGGGACCGCCTTCACCACCGCCTCGACTTGGCGGGCGACCTTCTCCATCTCGGTGAGGTCCGTCCCCAGCACCTTGATCCCGACCGGCGTACGGATGCCGGTCGAGAGCATGTCGATGCGGGCGCGGATGGGCTGGGTCCAGGCATTCGAGACCCCGGGAAATTGGAGCGCGGCGTCCATCTCGGCCTTCAGGCTCACCGTCGTGACGCCGGGTCGCCACTCCGCCTTCGGCTTCAGGTTGACGATGGTCTCGAACATCTCGGACGGCGCCGGGTCGGTCGCGGTGTTGGCCCGACCGGCCTTGCCGTAGACCGAGGCCACCTCGGGGAAGGACTTGATGATGCGGCCCTGGGTGGCGAGCAGGTCACCGGCCTTGGTCACCGAGATGCCCGGCAGCGTGGTGGGCATGTACATCAAGGTGCCCTCGTCGAGGTCGGGCATGAACTCGGAGCCGAGCCGGCTCGCCGGCCACGCCGTCGCCGCCAGGACGACCACGGCCAGCAGGATGGTGAGCACCCGTGCCCGCAGGACGCCTGCGATGAGGGGCCGGTAGAGCCAGATCAGGAGCCTGTTCACCGGGTTGCGGCGCTCGGGGATGATCCGGCCGCGGACGAACAGGACCATCAGCGCCGGGACGAGGGTCAGGGACAGCACCGCCGCCGCCGCCATCGCGAACGTCTTGGTGAAGGCCAGCGGCCCGAACAGGCGCCCCTCCTGGCTCTCCAGGGTGAAGATCGGCAGGAAGCTCACCGTGATGATGAGGAGACTAAAGAACAGCGACGGCCCCACCTCGCCCGCGGCCTCGATCAGGATCTCGACCCGGGGCTTGTCCGGCGGCGCCCGCTCCAGGTGCTTGTGGGCGTTCTCGATCATCACGATGGCGGCGTCGATCATGGCGCCGACCGCGATGGCGATGCCGCCCAGGCTCATGATGTTGGCCCCGAGCCCCAGGGCCTTCATGCCCGCGAACGCCATTAGGATGCCGACCGGCAGCATCAGGATCGCAACCAGCGCGCTGCGGACGTGGAGCAGGAACACGACGCAGACGAGGGCGACGATGACGCTCTCCTCGATCAGCGTGCCCTTTAGGGTCTCGATGGCCGCCTCGATCAGGTGCGAGCGGTCGTAGACCGGCAGGATCTCCGTGCCCTTGGGCAGGCTGGCGGCGACTTCGGAAAGGCGCGCCTTCACGTTCTCGATGACGTTCAGAGCGTTGGCCCCGAACCGCTGCAGGACGATCCCGCCGGCGACCTCGCCGTCGCCGTTCATCTCGGTGATGCCGCGGCGCTCGTCGGGACCGAGCTCGACCCGAGCCACGTCCTTCACCCGCAGCGGGGTGCCCGCCTCGGTCTTCAGGACGATGCTCTCGATGTCGGCGACGGTCTTGAGATACCCGCGGCCACGGACAACGAACTCGAACTCGGAGAGCTCGACGGTGCGGCCGCCGACGTCGGCGTTGCTCGACCGGATCGCGTCCCGGAGCTTCGACAGGGTGATGCCCTGCGCCCGGAGCCGGCTCGGGTCCACGACGACGTTGTACTGTTTCACGAAGCCGCCGACGCCCGCGACCTCCGCCACGCCCTCGGCACGCGACGCCCCGAAGCGCACGACCCAGTCCTGGAGCGAGCGGAGCTCGGCCAGCGTCCGTTCCTTAGCCACCACGACGTACTGGTAGACCCAGCCGACCCCAGTCGCGTCCGGTCCCAGGGTCGGGGTCACGCCGGCCGGAAGGCGCTTGGCCACGGTGTTCAGGTATTCGAGCACCCGGCTGCGGGCCCAGTACGGGTCGGTGCCGTCCTCGAAAATGACGTAGACGAACGACACCCCGAAGAACGAGAAGCCGCGCACGACCTTCGACCGGGGCACCGTCAGCATGGCGGTGGTCAGCGGGTAGGTGACCTGGTCCTCAATGACCTGGGGCGCCTGCCCGGGGTACTCGGTGTAGACGATGGTCTGGACGTCCGAGAGGTCCGGGATCGCGTCGAGCGGCAGGGTTTTCAGGGCGTAGAGCCCCGCTCCGACGGCAAAAACGGTCCCGATCAGGACGAGCACCAGATTCCTCGCCGACCAGGCGATGAGACGGGCGATCATGGCGCCTTCCCCTCGGCGGCGGCTTGCGGCCCGGGATCGGGCTTCGGCTCGGAAAGACCTTGGAGGGCCGCCTTCAGGTTGCTCTCGGCATCAATGAGGAAGTTGGCCGACGTCACCACCCGCTCGCCCGCGGCGATGCCGTCGCGGATCTCGACGTAGCCGTCGCCACGGGTGCCGAGCCTGACCGGTCTCGGCTCGAAGCGGCCCTCGCCCCTGTCGAGCAGGACGACTTGTTTCGTGCCGGTGTCGATGACCGCGTCGTCGGGCACCGCCACCACCGGCTTGTCGCTGCCCGTGGCGATCGTCACATCGGCGAACATGCCCGGGCGCAGGTCGCCGTTCGGGTTGGGCAGCTCGATGCGCAGGCGGGCGGTCCGGGTCCCCATGGCGAGGTGCGGGTAGATCCGGGTCACCGCGCCGGTGAAGACGCGATCCGGAAACGTCCGGGCGCGCACGGTCGCCGTCTGGCCCTCCGCCACGGCCGCCAGGTCGCGTTCGGTCACGTCGGCCAGGACCCAGACCCGGGAATGGTCGACGAGCTTGAACAGTGTGTCGCCGGACTTGGCGCGCATCCCGTCCGAGACGTTGCGCTCGACCACGACGCCGTCGCGGGGCGCCGACCACGTGATAGTCGAGGGCACTTTTCGGGATCGCTCGATCTCGTCGATGACCTCGGGCGGGATGCCGAGGTTCTCCAGGCGCCGACGGGCGCCCTCGTAGCCGATGCCGGTGAGGTACTGCGCGGCGGCCGCGTTCATCTCCGGCGAGAACAGGCGCAGGAGCGGCTGGCCCTTGCGGACGTGGTCGCCCGTGGTGACGGCCTCGACCTTCTCGATGAAGGCGTCGGTGCGCATCGCGATCACCGAGATCCGGCGCTCGTCCTCCTCGATGGCGCCGGGCGCGCGCACCGGCATCGACAGGACGCGTCGCTCGGCGACCGCCGTCCGGACCCCGGTGCGCTGGAGCTTACCGGGCGAGATTTTCACGGTGCCGTCGTCGGTGTCCTCCTCCTCGTAGACGGGGAGGTAGTCCATTCCCATCGAGTCCTTCTTCGGAATCGGCGAGGTGTCCGGAAGGCCCATCGGGTTCCGGTAGAAGCGCACCTTGCGGGCGCTTGCAGGGGGCGTGGCCTGAGCCATGGCCATGTCGCCGTGCCCGGCGTCGGGCATTGCCTCCGCCTCGTCGGGTTCGTCGAAGCGCACGTCCTCGCTGGCGTGGACGGCGCGATAGTCTCGACCGTCCGCCGTGCGCTTGGGCTCCGCGGCGTAGTCCGGCTTCCCGTCCGGGTCCTGGTAGTAGACGACTGGTCCCGTCGCCCTGGCCGGGACCCGAGCGGGCACCGAAGAGGGCTGCCGGGTTCCCGGCAGCCAATGGGCGAACCCGGTCCGCGCCTGCTGGACGAGCGCCGGCACGGGACTGCCCTCATGCCCCGCGCCATACCCCAAAACCCCCGCCGCGAGCGCGGCGAGGGTCCCGGCTGCCCAAGCCGACCGGCTCACTTGGTGGCCTTGAACACCAGCTTGTTCTCGACGGTGCCGGTCTCGCCCTGAACCTTGGCTCCGAGCGAGAGACGCCAGCCGCCGGCCATCGTCAGCTTCGCCTTGAACCGGTAGATGCCGGGCTCCGGCGAGGGGAGCTGCTCGATCTTGGAGGTCATCTCCTCCATGCTGTCGGGCGCCATGTCGATGCGCTTGGCGAAGATGACGGCGTTCGGCACGGGCTTGGACGTGCGCTTGTCGACGAGGCGGACGTCGAGGATGGCCTCACCCTGCTTCGCCTCGTCCTTCACGAGTTGGAACTCGTAGTCCTGGGTGTCGGCCCGGGCGGCGGCGGTGAGGGCGAGGCCGAGCAGCGCAGCCGTGAGGGCGCGCGAAAACGATGTCTTGGACACGGTGGATGATCTCCTGAAAACGATGGGACCCGGGCCTTCAGGCGCGCGGGATCTGCCGGCGCAGGCGCCGGCGGCATCGGGTTCAGGCTCGGGGAGGCTCGGTGGGCGGCCCTTGCGACAGGCTGTCGAAGGAGGCAGTGACGCCCCAGGTCGGCCCCTCGACGCCGGCAACGCGGCCCGGAAGTCCGACGGCGACCGGCAGCCCGGTGGCGACCTTCGCCAGGCAGAGCGCCATCAGGGGGCAGCCCTTGGAGCAATCGGGCATGTTTAACCGCTCCTTGGGACAGCACGGCATCTCGTCCATGGCCTCGTCGGGCATCGCCATGGCGTGACGCTGATCGGCCTTCGGAGCGCGCATGCCCGCGGCGGCCGCAGATGCGGTCACCGGCGCAAGGGCGAGGCCGAGTACCGCCAGGAGCGGTAGCAACCGCCGAAGGGCGAGCCAAAAGGTCACGAACGGACGATGCCACATCGCGTGTCGGCGCGGAAGGGACAGGGACTACCTGACGAAAGCCCCACCCGCGGAGGGACCAAACCCGCGACGAGGAAGCCGAGGGACAGGCCCCCGATGACCCATCTCAGAGGCCACCGCGTGTCCTCCGATATCAGGTTGGCGAGCACGCACAGCAGGTAGAACGAGGCCCCCCAGGTCAGGAATTGGATCGAGCCAAGGGCCGAGATCACCACGAGACGGTGGCGATGTGGGATCACGGGTACGCTCCGCCGTCTCATCGGGGTCGACCTAGACGGCCGGGACCGGCGACGCCGCCGTTGGGCCGAGCCTGGGCATCAGGCGGACGTAGGCGAGTTCGCTGAGGAGTTCGACCAGCGTCTGCGTGACGATGACGGCGGGCAGGAGTGGCACGGCACCCGGAACCGCAAACGCCAGCGGCAGGACCACCAGGGAGTTTCGGGTGGCGGCGCTGAAGGCCAGCGTGCGGACGGTGGGGGCATCCAGGCGGAACGCGCGCCCGACAGCCCAACCCAGCAGCGGGGCAGCCACGGCGAAGGCGACGTAGACGGGGACCACTCGTAGGGCATCGTCGAGGGCGGGTCCGAGCTGGGGCAGGACGGACGCGATCACCACGAACAGGACCAGCGCGGTCGCCGGCACCGGCAGGAGTCCGAGGCCCGTAGCCATCCGTTGCCCGGCAGGGCTGCGTCCGGCCCAGAGCTGCACGGCGGCGGCGAGCCCAAGAGGGACGGCGATCAACCAGAAGAAGGCATGCACGAACGGACCGACCTGGACGAACCTGGCGGCGTCCTCGCCGAGGAAGACATTCAGGTAGACCGGCAGCAGCAGCATCTGCGCGATCAGCAACGCCGGGGTGGAGGCCAGCAGCACCTTGGCGTCGGCCCGACCAAGATGGGCGAAGGTCACGACGTAGTCGATGCACGGCGTGAGGAGGACCATGAGCACGCCCAGCCGCAGCATGGGGGCTTCGGGCAGGAACCGGATCAGGCCGGCCACCAGCAAGGGCACCACGATGAAGTTCGTGGCGAGGAGCGCCGCCAGGAAACGGACTCGCGCAAAAGCCTTTCCGAGTTCAGGCAACGGCACCTGAAGGAAGGTGACGAACAGCATCAGCGCCAGCGCCGGGTTGATCCCGACCTCAAGGGCCGTGGTGCCGGGCAGCGTCAGGGCGATCAGCGCAGCGGCGCCGATGGCCGCGAAGTAGATCCCGATCTGGTTGCCTTCGAGGGTATCACGCAGGTTGCTCATGGTTCCTCGCAAGCGATCCTGGGGGACCCGGACATCGTTTGCGGCCGGCCCGTGCACCGGGCGAACAGGGCGATGGCTCGGTCGCAGACCTCGCAGTGTCCCTCGCAGCAATCGCGCATCAGGAAGGCCACCAGGTCGGACAGGGCCGTGAACACCGCGCTGTAGATGATCGACCGCCCCTCCCGTCGGCCGACCACGAGGCCGGCGTTCTCAAGGTGGCTGAGATGGAACGAGATGCGCGGCGCCGAGGCGCCCGCGATGGCCTCGGTGATGGCACCGGCCGCCATGCCGTCCGCGCCGGCGGTGACCAACAGGCGGATGATGCGTAGGCGGGTCTCCTGCGCGATGGCGGCGAAGCCATCGAGCGCTTGCTTCTCTTGCACGACACTTAAACCTTTGTGGAATCGTTTAAGCGTCGATAGGCATGAACCGGTTCGAAGGCAAGGATTTGATCGGGGACTGGGTCACGGCAACCGTCGGCTTGCTAGGTTCGGGGCCGGACGCGCCAGAGGGATAGGGCAAGCGCGACGTTCGCTACGGCGAGGACGCTGAGCAGGGCGTAGGTGGCGTTCGCGCCACCTTGGGCCAGGACCACGGCTCCGACGGAGGGTGCCAGCGCCTGCGCCACCAGCCCTGGACGGGCGAGCCGGCCGACGAGCGCGGCGTAGCGCTCGGGACCGAACAGGGCCAGGGGGACCGTACCCCGTGCAATCGAATAGATCCCGTTGCCGGCCCCGTAGAGGACCAGCGCCAGCCCGACCAAGGGTAGGCCGGCCGTCAGCATCGCGACCCCCAAGACCACCAGGATCATGGCGGCGGTCAGGGTCCAGAGGGGATGGTGCCGGCCCTTGCCAGCCATCTCGACGATGCGCGCGCCTACCTGTGCCGGTCCGATCAGGGCGCCGTAGGCAACGGCCGAGGTGAGAGCCACACCACGGGCCTGGAGCAGGGTGATGAGGTGCACCGAGACCATGGCCATCACCGTGCCCCCGAGGGTCAGCACCCCTGCCATGAGGAGGAATGCACGACGCTCCCGTCCCTCAAGCCGGATGGCGGGGTTCGCGCCTGCCAGTCGTGTGACGATACGTATGGGCGGCTTGGGGATCACGAGCAGAACGAGGGGCAACGTGACCGAGAGGTGCAGCCCGGCATAGGCGAGGCAGGTCCCCCGCCAACCCACCTGCTCGATCAGGAACGCCGAGAGCGGCCAGCATACCGTACTGGCGAAACCGCCCCACAGGGTAAGCGTGGTGATGGCTGGCCTGGCCTCGGCACCGTAGAGACGCCCGAGGGTGGCGAAGGCCGGATCGTAGAGTCCGGTGCCCATGCCCAGACCGACGAGAAGCCAAGCCGCCAGGTAAGCCGCAACGTTCGGGGCCAGTGCAAGGCCCGTCAGGCCCAGCGCCAGGGCAATGGCGGCGAAGGCCAGCACCGGCCGGCCGCCGTGCTCCCCGATGAACGCTCCGACCCGTGGCGAGACCAAGCCCGCGACGAGGAGCCCAAGGGACAGGCCGCCGATGACCCATCCAAAGGGCCATCCCGTGTCCTGCGTCATCGGAGCGGCCAGCACCGAAAGCAGGTAGAACGAAGAGCCCCAGGTCAGGATCTGGACGACGCCCAGAGCCGAGATCACGGGCCAGCGGCGAGCCGAGGCCATCGGCGCGCTACCGAGCCCCGAGCATGGGGAGCCAGAGCGCCAGGGCGGCCAGTGTGACGAGTAGCACCGGTGGCGTGATGACCAGACCCACCCGCATGTACTGGCCCCAGGTGATGTGCTGGCCCTTGGTGTCGAGCACGTGCAGCCAGAGCAGGGTCGCCAGACTCCCGATGGGGGTGAACTTCGGGCCGAGGTCGCAGCCAATGACGTTGGCGTAGACCATGAGCTCGCGCATCAGGGGCGAGAGATCTGGAGCCTGCTGGATGGAGAGCGCACCCACGAGCACGCTCGGCATGTTGTTCATCACTGAGGATAGGATGGCGGCGGCGAACCCGGTCCCGATGGTGGCGACGAATGGGCCAAAGCCCGAGAGCCAGACAAGCCCCTGCGCCAGGTAGTCGGTCAGCCCGGCATTCTTCAGGCCGTAGACCACGAGGTACATGCCGAGGCTGAACAGGACGATCTGCCAGGGGGCCCCGGTCAGGACCTTGCGGATGGGGATGACCCGGCTGCGGTTGGCCAGCGCCAGGAGGACGAGCGCCCCCGCGCAGGTGACGACCGAGACCGGCACGCCGAACGGTGCCGTCACGAAGTAGGCGACCAGAAGCAGACCAAGGAGCGGGAAGGCCGCTCGGAAGACCAGTGGGTCCTTGATCGCGTGGCGCGGCGCTTCGAGCTCGGCCACCGGGTAGGTGGCTGGAAGGTCGCGCCGGTAGAACAGCCACAGCACCACCAGGGTCGCGGCGAGCGAGACCAGGTTCACAGGCACCATCACGGCCGCATAACGGCTGAAGGTGATGTCGAAGAAGTTTGCCGAGACGATGTTGACGAGGTTCGAGATCACCAACGGTAGGCTTGTCGAGTCTGCCACGAACCCGCAGGCGACGATGAAGGCCAGCGCCGCCGCCGGCTTGAAGTCCAGCCGGAGCAGGATCGCGAGCACGATGGGGGTGAGCAAGAGGGCCGCCCCGTCATTGGCGAACACCGCCGCGATGGCCGCCCCGAGCAGGATGACCAGTGGGAACAGCAGGCGTCCCCGGCCGCCGCCCCAGCGGGCGATGTGGAGCGCCGCCCAATGGAAGAAGCCGGCTTCGTCGAGGAGCAGCGAGATGATGATCAGCGCCACGAAGGTGAAGGTGGCGTCCCAGACGATGTGCCAGACCACAGGGATGTCACCGGGGCTGATGACCCCGGTGGCGAGCGCCACAGCGGCCCCGATGAGGGCGCTCCATCCGATCCCGAAACCCTTCGGCTGCCAGATGACGAAGACGAGGGTGACCACGAAGATGGCGAGCGCGAGCATCGGGACCGTTTCTTGTTCTTGGGTACGTGGAGCGGATCAGGCGGTGGCGACGCGGCGCCCGTGCGCGTCGACGACGCGCTCGCCGTCCTCCTTGACGAACTCGCCCTGCTGGGCCGGCAGGAGGTCGAGGACCTTCTCCGAGGGCCGGCACAGGGCGACGCCCTTCTGGCTCACCACCAGGGGGCGGTTCAGCAGGATCGGGTGCTCGGCGATGGCGTCGAGAAGCTGATCGTCCGTCAGGCTCGGGTCCGAGAGCCCGAGATCGGCGTAGGGCGTTCCCTTCTCGCGGAGGAGATCGCGGACCGTGACGCCGGCGCGTTCGGCAAGCTGTCGCACCAGGAGCCGGTTCGGCGGCGTCTTCAGGTACTCGACCACGTGCGGCTCGATGCCGGCGTTGCGGATGAAGGCCAGGGTGTTGCGGGACGTGCCGCAATCCGGGTTGTGGTAGATGACGACGTCCATCACGCGACCTCCGCGCGGGGCGAGGTGGCGCCGGCCTGCTGGCCGATCTCGCGCACCTTAGCGGACAGGGCGACCCCATCGAGGCTGGCCAGCGGCAACGCCACGAAAGCCGAGATGCGGTTCTTGAGGTAGCGCTGCGCGGTCACGAAGGCCGTCTTGCGCTCCAGGTCCGTACCCTCGACCGAGGCGGGGTCTTCGATGCCCCAGTGAGCCGTCACCGGCTGGCCGGGCCAGTAGGGGCAGGCCTCGCCGGCGGCGTTGTCACAGACCGTAAAGACGAAATCCATGACCGGCGCATCGGGGCCGGCGAACTCGTCCCAGGACTTCGAGCGCAGCCCCTCGGTCGGGTATTCCGTCTCGCTCAGAACCTGAACGGCGAGCGGGTTCACGTCCGCCTTGGGCTGGCTGCCAGCGGAGAAGGCCCGGAAGCGTCCCTGGCCCTCCTTGTTGAGCATGGACTCCGCCAGGATCGAGCGAGCGGAGTTGCCGGTGCAGAGAAACAGGACGTTGTAGACGTGGTCAGGCATGGGCGGTGTCTCCGGTAGGCAGGCAACAGGCGGCGAGGGCCGCGACGGCGGGGGCGCAGACCTCGGGTCGGCCCTGGCAGCAATCGCGCATCAGGAATTGGATGAGCTCGGACAGGTCCGGGTAGGCCGCGCTGTAGATGATCGAGCGACCCTCGCGCCGGGACGTGACCAGCCCGGAATGCGAGAGCTCCTTGAGGTGGAACGACAGGTTGGTCCCTGACACGCCGACCGCCTCGGCCAGCGCGCCGGCCGCCATGCCTTCGGGGCCGGCGGTCACGAGTTGGCGTACGACGCGCAGGCGGTGCTCCTGGCCGAGGGCTGCAAAGGCGGCGACGGCTTGCCGTTCGTCCATCATGATGTCAATATCTCAACCATCATTGAAATGTAGAGGAACGAAACGTCTTGGACAAGCCGCAACAGCTCTTCGCCGACGGAATGCCCAACATCAGCGAGGGGCACTTCGTAGTGCCGACGGCGACCGACCTGCAGGTGCAGGCACCGTTCACCCACGCCCCACGCTTCCTGATCCTGTATGGCTCGCTCCGGGAGCGGTCGTTCAGCCGCTTCCTAGCCTACGAGGCCGCACGCCTCCTGGAGGCGATGGGCGGCGAGGTGCGGATCTACGACGCGCACGGCCTGCCGTTGCCGGACGACGCGACCGCTGACCACCCCAAGGTCCAGGAACTGCGCGACCTCTCGATCTGGTCCGAGGGGCATGTCTGGGTCAGTCCCGAGCGTCACGGCAACATGACCGGGGTGATCAAGAGCCAGATCGACTGGCTCCCCCTGTCGGAGGGCTCGGTGCGCCCGACACAAGGCCGGACCCTAGCGGTGATGCAGGTCTCCGGCGGTTCGCAGTCGTTCAACGCCGTCAACGGCCTACGCATCCTCGGGCGCTGGATGCGGATGATCACCATCCCCAACCAGTCCTCGGTGCCCATGGCCTACAAGGAGTTCGATGACGCCGGTCGGATGAAGCCGGGGCCGCTCTACGACCGGGTGGTCGACGTCTGTGAGGAACTGGTCAGGTTCACGCTCCTGACCCGCGAGCGTTCCTCCTATCTCGTCGACCGCTACTCCGAACGGAAAGAGCGCGAGCCTGAGCGCCTCAAGGCCGTGGCGGTCGACATCGGGTTCGTAAAACGACCTTCGTGACCGGGTTGGACGGATGGGCCGCCTATCTCGTGCGTGACATCAGCCTGACGGGCGGGATGCCGGGGCTTCCGCCATCCTTTCCATGATCCGGATCAACGTGACCGGAGCCAACTCCCAGCAATCGACGCCGACGTCGAGGCTTGTCCGGGTGGCCGGAATGGCACCGTGGGAATGGCCGTAGACGTGAAGGTCGCCGTGCCAGGCATGGGGCCACGTCACGTGCGAATAGTGGCTGACCCACAGGGCGACCCGCCGGGGCATGCCCGGGTCCTGGACGAAGACCCTTTGGACGTCGACGACGGGTCCCGCCCATTCGAGACGTTCGCCCAGGCCGTGGTCGTGGTTGCCCCGAACGAGGTGGATGCGTCCGTTCAGTCGCGCCTGGATGGATGCGGCGTAGTCGAGGCTGCACTTGTAGGCGAAGTCCCCGAGGAGCCAGACGATGTCGTCAGGTCGAACGGCCTTGTTCCAGGCGGCGACCAGGGCCTCGTCGTGCGCCTCGATGGTCTCGAACGGACGCGGTCGGGCCATCCGTGGACCGAGAATCCCGCGGTGTCCGAAATGGGTGTCCGCGCAGAAGAGCGTCCTTGGCATTCTTTGCCTCCGAAATGACGGAGGCCTCGTACGGGACGCAGCGCTCCGAAGTTAGCGGGAAGGGTGGACGTCCCTGGTTTTCATCGGCTCGGCGCTCCTGTTGCGCAGTGTCGATCGCACCGCTTGCGTCCCCTCGCAAGGGTTCGCCCAACGGGATCCACGGGAATGACCGTCATCCCGCCCGTCGGTGTTTCTGGCGCTCGCGGGTTTCAACGCCGGCTGCTACGCTTGACCCCCAACGAATCCGCCCGTGATTGTACGAACGCAGCCATGCCGATCCCTCCTGAGCAACGGCTCGCCCTCTCGGACATGCTGGAGCTCACGCTGCGGCGCCTGACCGGCAACCACTTCCAGGAGTTCTTCTGTCGAATGATGGAACTCCGTCACCCCGACGCCTTCATGAGGCCCGCGCTTGAGGGCTCGCTCGGTGATCGGAAGTGCGATGGTTACCTTCGCCCCGGGCACGAGATCTTCCAGTGCTACGGGGCTGAGAACGGCGGTGCGAAGGTCAAGGCCGTGAATGCCCGACTGGCGGCCAAGATCGACGAGGACTACGTCGGAGCGGCAGGGCACTGGCCCGACATGAAGGTCTGGCACATCGTCAACAACTTCATCCTCGGGATGGGCACGACGCCGCTTGCCCGGATCGACGCGCTGCAGGCCGCCAACCCGCATCACCGTATCGCAGTCTTCGGCTGGGCGACCTTCGAGGCCCACATCATGTCCTTGGAGTCCTACCAGGTGACCGGCCTGCTCGGACGCGAGGTTACGGCCGAGGACTTCCGCAATATCCAGGCTCCTGAAGTGGTAGCCGTCATCGATGCCATCGCCCAGGGTACCCTTGAGGAACTGCCGGAAGACGACGAGCGACGCGACGTACCGGTAGGCAAGCTCCGGACGAACGGCTTGTCGGGAGCCATCCAGCGTAAGATCGCCATGGGCGGCCTGAACGAGCGCATCGTAAAGAGGGAGATCGAGGGCCACCCGGTCCCGCTTATGGCGATGACCATCGCCAACGAGTTCAGGCGACAGTACGTCGATCTCGACCTCCAGGGCCTCGAACCCGATGACATCATGATGAAGCTTTACAGCAACATCGTCGGCCACGGTCCGGTCGCGGTCGAGATGGACGTGGCCGCCTGGAGCTTGCTCTCCTACCTCTTCGTCCGGTGCACCATCTTCAAAGACAAAGTTGCCGACGAAGGGGTGTTCGGATGATCCTGCCGAGCAAACACCTCAGCCAGGATCGGGCCCTCATCGGCGTCGGCGCGGACATCCTCGAAATCCTTACCCGACCGATGACCGTTTCCGAGGCGTGGGACGGGGTACGGAAGAACCGCGCGTCGCGCCCCGACAGCGCCGTGCTGCCGTTCGACTGGTTCGTGCTGGCCATGTGCCTGCTCAGGGCCCTTGGCGCCCTCGACCTGAACGACGAGGGCCTGCTCGTGCGGGCCGAGCGCAAGCCATGATCCTATCCCTCACCAGCGACCTGCCGGGCTTCAAGGGGCTCACCTTCCACGAAGGTCTCAACGTCGTCCTCGCCGACCGTACCGACGCGTCCACGGAAAGGCAGACCCGCAACAGCGCCGGCAAGACCAGCGTGATCGAGGTCATGCACTTCCTGCTTGGCTCGGCCGCCGGAAAGTCGTCGATCTTCCAGTCGCCCGCCCTGTTCGCGTTCACATTCCACGCCAGACTCCGGCTCGGTCCTCACGAGATCACCGTGTCGCGCAGCGGTGCCGACGCAAACCGGATGCTTCTCCTGGAGGAGGATGCCGCCAAGATCGCCGCCCCGCTGACGCGGGACAAGTCGGAGGCGGCCTACCTTACCGTTGAGCGGTGGCGCGAGATCCTCGGCCACTACTGGTTTGGCCTGCCCAGGGACCCTAAGGGCACCGAGTTCGAGCAATCCTTTGTGCCGGGCTTCCGCTCGCTCGTAAGCTACTTCATCCGACGCAACGCCGGAGGCGCGTTCGCTGTGCCGGTACGCCAGCACGAGAAGCAGAACGCCTACGACTGGCAAGTCAACCTGTCCTACCTCATCGGCCTGGACTGGCGCATCCCGCGGGCCATCGAACAGCTCAAGGTTTCCACCGCCGCCCTGGCCGACCTACGGAAGGCGATCAAGGAAGGCGCCTTCGGCAAGCTGTTTGGAAGCGTCGGGGAGATCCGGCCCGAGATCCAGAGGATCGAGGCCAGGATCGAACGCCTCAGGGCCGCCATCGCCGCGTTCGAGGTCGCCGAGAATTACCGGGAACGCGCCGCGGAAGCCGCGACCGCCCGACGCCGCATCCAGTCGCTCGGCTTCGAGCGTATGCGCGCACTTCAGACCATCGCCCACCTTGAGGCGGCGGTCGCCGAGGAAAGGGCCCCGGAATACGCCGCCCTCGAACGCCTCTACCGCGCCGCCGACGTCCAGTTGCCCGGCATCGTCCTGGCCAAGATGGACGACGTCGCCAGCTTCCAGAGGTCGGTTTCCGAGAATCGACGCGTCCATCTCGGGGGGCAGATCTCGGAAACCCGCGCGAGCTTGGCCTTGGTCGACGCCGAGATGACCGCCCTGGACGAGAGCCAGAGCGCGATCATGGCCGAAATAGCCGGCAAGGGCGCTCTGGAAGATTTCACGATGATGGCCGAGGAGATCGGCACCCTCGGCAGCGAGGTCGAGCTCCTGCGCGAAAAGCTCAGGAACGCGGAAATCCTCGAAGGCAAAAAGTCCCTCTTGCTGCAGGAGCGCGCATCCCTCCTGCAACGTCTTCAGGCCGATCATCGGGAGCGGGGCGATGCCCTTCGTTCGGCCACCCTCATGATCGACCGCTCGATCACCGAGCTCTACGACGACCGGTACGGCAACCTCATCGTCGAGGCGACGCCCAAGGGGCCTGAGTTCCGCATCAGCATCCAGGGCGACGGGAACCGGGGCGGGATCGACCGCATGGAGATCTTCTGCTTCGACCTGATGCTCTACGAGACCGCCGCGGAACGGTTCAACGGAGGCCCTGGGCTCCTCGTCCACGACAGCCACCTTTTCGACGGCGTTGACCCCCGCCAGGTTCGCACCGCCATCGCCCTCGGCCACCGAACGACCGTGTCTCGGGGCGGGCAATACATCATCGCCCTGAACTCGGAGGTGCTCGACGTCCTCGACCTGGGAAGCGAGATCGACCTTGACGCGGCCGTGCTCCGGCCGCGCCTGTCTGACGACGAGACCGGCGGCCTGTTCGGCATCCGCTTCGACACGAGGTGACGTCGTGACAGCGCAGTCCCCGTGCCCCAGAAAAGCGGTACGGGGACTGCGATGACCTCCGGGCTTCTCGCGCCCCTACCTCAGGGTTCCCGTCTCACGCGGCTCCGGTGGCGGTCCTCCCCGTTTGGGCCACCGACGGATGCGTGGGAACTGAGCGGCTCCAGGTACTCGAAGACGTGTTCGAATGCGCTGGTGACGGCCTGCTCGAAGAAGCCGTTCGCCTTGTCCAAGGAGGCCTTGAGTGTGGCGCCGCTGCCGGTTTTGCGTGTCTAGCGTGGGGGAACAGGCGGCCAGCGGAATTTAAATATCGCGTGTACGGATTTGCATTTGCTCGTAAACATTTGCGCAATGCTCACGGATATGCGTGTCATCGTCTCCGCACAGCACTTGCTCAACGTACTCCAGCAAAGCCATGCTCTGAGTTTGATCGAGCGACTTTACTAGATTTACAACAGAATTGAGATGCTCGCGCTCAATGTTTAACTTGTCGATAAAAGCTGATCGACTTTCTTGAGAGTCGTCACGAAAGAAACCGGGCGGCTTAGCGTCAAGGGTACGACGGAAATCATTCTGATCGGCAAGCTTCTGATAAGCACCCGCGAGTAAAGTCCCGCGCGGCTCAACCATTTTTGTCGTAATCAGACCCCCATTGATCTGGCACAACATGACGAAGGCATCAAACGAGACGCTCGAAAGATCGGCCTCTTGAGTGAGGTAGGTGTATCGGCCGACGATGCAATCTGCTGCCTCGCTCCGATTGCCGAGATGCTTGCTGGCATAAGCGTCGAGCATTGTGAGGGTTCTTTCGTTCAGAGTGAGGGAAATAGTGGGACGGGCTCGTTTTCTGGCAGCCATCATCCTCCTATACACGAATGTGCACGACACACAAACTTTTGTCGTGCACGAGCGGAAATGGACTTGGGCTTGTGGAAAAGCCGAAGGCGATGTCGAGGCGTAAGCGCTTGAGTTATGTGTTGGCGCTACAAGCGGCCCGACGCGAGATAAACTCCGCACAGACGGGTGCGCCTCGGCCACGCAGGCACTCGCAAGTCAGTAGGCGTAGGACACAGCCTCGCTTACGGGGTCTCAATGCGGAGATCCGCTTCGTTCCCGTCGCGGGGTCTGCCCCTTCCGTCGTGTAGCGTTCAGGGCTCCGTCGCGGCGAACAAGCACCGCGCGCGACCGAGCCTGGTCACCTTCGGGAAGGTGGACCGGTCGGCCTTCCCCGGCACGACCCAGCCGTCCTCGACGGCATGAACGGCTGTCCATGCCGTCGAGGACACCAACTCGTCGGGCGCCTCTCCCGCCGCCGCCTTCATCCGGGCGAGCACCTCCCTGTTCCGGCCCTCGGGCTCCCAGCACCCGGTGCCGTCCAGGACTTTGCGGGCGTTCGACGCCGAGATTATCCCCCACAGGATATGGTGCCGCAGGACCCTCTCGACCGCCACGACGGACGTGTGCGGCAGGAGTTCGTCGAGGCGTTCCCAGTGCGTGTCCGTCGCAAGATCAACGGCGATGCTGCGCGCGACCGAATCGCGTGTGACCGCGCTCGCCCGGGCTCGGAGGCCAGTGACGGCCTCGACCCTCCGGACGAATGGCAAGTCGGCACATGCCGGTGTCGTCAGCCGTAGACTGTAGCTGTACGCCGTCGCGATAGTGCCTCGGCGTAGGCGGACCGGATGATGTAGCGCGACAGGCAGGTCGGGCGCGTCCGGATCGCGGATGACGACCCGGGTGCCGGAAGCGTCCCAAGTCGCCAGCCCGGCCTCGACAAGGGCGGTCTCGCAGTCGATCTCGACGGCCCGGGCCGCGACCTGGCGGGCACGGAGGTCGGCCAGGAAGGCCTCCTGCGTCGGCATCTCCGGCGCAAGAGTTATCGGGACCCAGTCCTGTGCCTCCTCGTCCCAGCGTTCCTTGGCCGGGAGGCGCGTCCAAGTTCCGGTGCCCTCGTCATACTCCAGGGCCCCCGCTCCGGGCGTGTCCTCCCACTCCAAGACCCCATCCCGAAGCATCACAAACGACAGGCCGCCGTCATGCACGGCCTCCAGGCATCCCCACGCAGCCCCGTCCGGGAGCCGCTTCGTCTCTACAAACCCGTAGAACGGGAACGGGATCGCAGGGGTCTCCAGGGGGAGGCTCGCATAGACGGCCTCCCAGATATCCGAGGCGACCTGCCCGTCGTACTCTGGTCCGTGGACCCAGCGCCGCCACGGCACCCCATCGTCGACCGGGGGCGAAATTCCTGGGGGGATGACGTCACCGGGGCGCCACGTCTCCGTCCAGCGCACGTGAGGGGGCCGGATGCAGTCCGGGTGCGGACCCGCGGCGTCGATCAGGTGCCAGAAAAACAGTTGGGTCACGCTTATGCCTCCGCCGAGCCGAAGCACGCCTGGCGCAACTGCGCGGGTACTTGCCTCCTGTGCCTCCAGACGGCGGACAGGGCCGAGCTCGCCTGGATGACGGAGAGCTCCGGCAGGGCTGCCAAGATGTGCCCTGTGTGCGTGTGGCTCTTGCCCCACCCGATGCCATTTTGAACGCTTGCCCGATCCACGTCGTGCGAGGTGATCAATCGGACGGCGTCGTGGACGGCCGCCGGGACGCCGGGCAACTGCGCCCGTGCGACCCAATCGTGTGCCGGGTCCCGGGCCAGCCGCTCGCGGACCTTCTCGACGGATTCCTTGACTTGCCGGAAGAGGGCCCATGCCACCTGGGAGACTTCGGCGGTGGGGTAACCGTTGGAGCCCAGCGGCGCCGCCAGCAGCGCCTCGGCGATGACCTTTTTCTTCGGGGGCCACGCCCAGTACAGCGTGTCGAGGCTCACTCGCAGCCTGTCGAGGCAGGCCGCGTGCTCGATGCCGAGCGCCTCAACCTCAGCCGCGTCGCGCACGAGGGCGGCCTCGGCGACGACGACAGCGGCCTCGGCGGCCGCCTCGTCGGCCGGGACGGGCGCCCAGCAGCACGGCGTCCGGCCGACAGCCCGCCCGTCAATGATGCCGTCCGTCCACGAGTAGCCCGCAGCGCCCATCGCCTCGCGCGACAGTTCAAATGCCCGGCGGTATGCGGCCGGATCTCCGAGGCCAAACCAGAGGCTTCGAGGGCCCCGCCTCGTCACGACGTCTTTCTCCCTGCGCCACGTCAAGCCCAGCGCGGAGAGGGGGATCGCCTCGGCGACCGGGAGCGGCCTCCCGGCCGAGGCGTAGGCCTGCGCCGCCACGATGGCGAGGCCGAGGAGGAGGAGGGCGAGCGTGATCATGTCGTCGAGCCTGCAGCTTGTCGGCGGATAAGCAGATAATACCCCCCGACCAAAATAGGCTGCAAGACTAATTCGGCATGATGCAGCGCAAAATGATGCGTACCTAACAGTAGTTCACTACGCTTGGACAATTCTCGTGCCAGAACACGCCTTACAAGCCGAAAAAATGTCTCTTGCGTTCGGATGGTGACTTCCCATCATGTTCTGAGGCGGATCGGCAGATTCGTTTTACTGTGGTGCGACAGGAGCGATACATGACCGGGCATGCTGAGCTGACAGAATGCGAGGTGTTGGAGCACCTGCGCGCCGCCATAAAAGAGAGTGGGAACGCGAAGGTGTGGGCCGGCCGCGCCGGGGTATCACCGCAATATGTGTCGGACGTCGTCCGAGGCCGACGCGCTCTAGGAGAGAGCGTCCTCGACGCGATCGGGTTCAGAAAGAGGGTTACTTACGAGCGGACGCCACCCCATCAAACACTCATGCTCACGGATGAGCCGAGGACGCGGCAGTGATCGCTTTCGCTGACTGGCGGGAGGAGACCCGCGTCGTCGACGCCCAGGCGGACGCCCTCATCGCCGGTGACGGGCCCGCCGCGGCCCGGGCCGTCGAGGGGGTCACCGACCAGGCCGCGTGCGCGCGGATTTGGGGGCGCGCCAAACTCATCGTGTTGTGGCACTCGATTGGAGAGAAGGATTGGGATGGCACGTCGCTGGAACAAGTTCAAATCTCGGCCCGAGTATGGGCATCTCTACGGTACATCGCCCGATTTGATCCTGAATTGCGCGATCCGGTCTCGGCCTTACGGCCAGGGTCTGCGCCTGTATCCCTTCGAGGCTAACCGCTCACTCCTCGACCTGTACGGCAGCCGCGCGAGCCTCTCCATGGCAGACCTGCGCGCAGGGATAGACGTCGCCCGAGGCGCCCGGAGATGGAGCACCGAGTTCACCCTCGACTTCATCGGCAACCTGATCGGTTGGGGGGTACACCTCGGCATCCTCCTGGAAACCCAGGACCCAGCGGGGTCACCCGTATGGACGCTGCGCAGCCGCGAGATGCGGTACGGCGTCCTCGGGGGCCGCGCCGTTCAAGTCCGGGACCTGGAGCCGGAGGCGCAGGCACGCATCGAGAGGAAGTTGCGGGCCCAGGCCAAGTTGAACGCGACGCTTGATGCGCGGCATTCCGAAAAGGTCGCGCCGGAAATCCGGCAACTCCTCGCCGACATCGTCCTCGCCGACACCGGCGCACGCATCCCGGAGGGGTGGGGCGTGTACGTCCCCGCCGACATCCGGGAGCAGTGGCCCCGCATCGGGGACGCCATGGGCATCCTCGTGGATCTGCACCGGGACTGGGACCGGGGCCTGCAGGCGCGCTGGGTCGAGCGCGTAAGGGAGGAGCGCCGGGATGCCTTAGTCCGCGCCGCCGTCCGGAAGGAAGAGACCGAGGCGCTGGAGGCCCAAATCCTCGCCGACGACGATGCGTTCGCAACCTTGGGAGACCTGTGATGACTCGGACCGAGACCAACGCCGCCATCGCCGAGCAGACCGCCTCGGACGCCCGGCCAGACCACGTGCGCACCCTCGTCCACGCCCTCCGCATCGGCGGCGAGGATTTTGCCATCGAGGCGCTCGGCGACATGCACGACGTCTCATCGGATGCCGAGCGTGAGGCCCTCCTAGATCGGGCGCGGGCCATCGCCGACGGCATGGCCCCCATCGACCCGGTGACGCCTGGGTCGCTGCCGCTGCAGGAGATCGCCGAGATCCTCGGCCCGCCGGCGACGTACTGGACCGTCCGAGCATGGACGATGACGGGGTGCCCCCACGAGGGTTACGGCTCTGCGCTTCGGTGCGACCCGGCGGCGCTGGCAGCATGGTGCGAGGGCAAGGCGGCGGCCACCGAGCAGGAGCCAGGCGCCGCACGGCTTCGGACCTTCGCCCAGCGTCTCGACGCCGCCGTCCCGTAGGCCGTTTGATCGGGGCGTCCCGGGACCGACAGGACCACGACATTAACCCTAGACGGTCAACGTGCGCGGTCGGCCGTTGACCGGTCCCGCGAGAGCCTGGACTGTAGATCATGACCGCGTTCCAACTCCTCGTCAGCGTCGACATTTTCGAAGGACGCCAGGCAACCGCCGCGGCGGCCCTCGACGATACGCCGCTCGACGTCGAGACGGCCGTGTGGCTGCCCGAGCTCCTCGTCCCCTGGCACGTGCGGGGAATCGAGGGGACTGGCTGGTGGCCGGCGCTCACCGTGCGCCAGATGCGCGAGGCCATTGACCGGGGCGATCTCCGGCCGGAGCGGCACGGGCGGCGGATCGTGGTCACTCGAAGGATCATCCAGGAGTGGCGCGAACGATGCCGGCACGCAGACAAGGACCGAGGCTCTGGCTCAAGCCGGCCGAGAAGCCCAGCAAAACAAGGACAGGCAAAGCCGCCGTCTGGGTCATCAAGGACGACGGCGGCGTCCGCATCGTCACTGGATGCGCTCAGGCGGATCGCGCGGGCGCCGAGGTCCAGCTAGCCGAGTACATCGCGGCCAAGCACCAGCCCGGCCGTGACCAGGACCAGGACCCGCGCCACATCCTCGTCACCGACGTCCTGGCGATCTACGCCGCCGACAAGGCGGCCAAGCACGCCCGCGCCGACAAGACCATGCAGCGCCTCCTCCAACTCGGGGAGTGGTGGGAGGGCAAGGCCCTCGCGGAGATCAATGGCCGGTCCTGCCGGGCCTACACGAAGTGGCGCTGCGGCCAGGCGTGGAAGTCCGCAAGGCCGGACGTCACCGGCGTGCCCCCCCGCATGGTTTCCGAGCAGGGCGTCCGGCGCGAGCTTGAGGACCTGCGGGCGGCCGTGAACTATCACCGCCATGAGGGCTACTGTCGGCAGGTCATCGAGGTCCCCTTGCCGGACAAGGGGGCGTCTAAGGATCGGTACTTGGAGCGCGTCGAGGCGGCTCAGATGATCTGGACGGCGTGGCGCTATCGCGAGATGCAGCGCCGGCACCGGGGCGCCGCCGCCGGGGAGGTCCTGCCCACGGGCAAGATGTCCCACAGGCACCTCGCCCGCTTCACGCTCGTGGGGATCTACACCGGAACCCGCGCGGCGGCGATCTGCGGCGCGGCGTTCCAACCGACACCGGGACACGGGTGGATAGACCTGAAGCGCGGCGTGTTCCACCGGCGCGCCATCGGGGCCGCGGAGACGAAGAAGCGCCAGCCCCCCGTCCGCCTCCCGGACAGGCTCGTCGCCCACATCCGCCGATGGGCCTCCATCCCGCGCCCGGACGGGACGATGCCCGAGTTCGTCGTCGAGTGGCGCAACCAGCCGGTTAAGGAGGTCAACAAGGGATTCGCCACCGCCGCCCGCAACGCCGGCCTCGGTCCGGACGTCACGCCGCACGTCCTCCGGCACACCTGCGCGACATGGCTGATGCAGCGCGGGGCGAACGCATGGGACGCGGCGCACTACCTCGGCATGACCGAGGCGATGCTCCAGCGCGTCTACGGTCACCATGCCCAGGACTACCAGGCGGGCATCGCCGGCGGCCGGGCGAAGGCGCGCGCCGCACCGGGCCTGCACGACATCTTCTCGCTCCACTACCACAAGGACCACGACGTGGAGGGCGCCCACGCCCGGCAGGTCGAGAGGCTCGCCCGGCTCGGCCTGCCGCTGCGGTCGCTGCGGTCGCGGGAGAACGTCGCCAGGATCGGGCGGGCGGCTTAGAACGGGTCCCGAACGCGCCGGGAACGCGGGACCGATGCGGGACCGGAGTGGGCGGAAACGGGCGGAAATCGGGGGGAATGGCCCTCGACGGGGCTGGACGGACTAGGGCGTTTCCCTCTACGGAAATGGGCGTGGGGCCTGTAGCTCAATGGTTAGAGCCGACCGCTCATAACGGTCTGGTTGCAGGTTCGAGTCCTGCCGGGCCCACCACTGCTTCTGCACTGCTTCTGCACTGCTTCTGCCGAAAAAGCCTTCGCGTCGGGCCTGCCGCTGCTCTGGCGACACAGTTCCTGTCGAGACCGGCCCACGGTCGTTTTGCTCGAGGCTCGGATCTCGAGACTGAGCGGCGAGGCGCCCTCTGGTGCCGGCGGATCGAATGACGCCCCGGCATCGGGACTTATCAGCCTCTGAACAGCTTCAGCCCCCAGACGAGACCCGATAGCTTGGCGAAATCTTCCGAAATTCGGGGCGCTTCGTTGGGGTCGGAAAAGACGAGAGCGTCGCGCACGCCGCCGCGTGTCTCGACCCTCTCGTCCGAGTTCGTCTTCGGATCAATCTGAACCCGCAGGGGCTCGCTTACATCCGGTGGCCGCGGTGATGTCCCATCATGTGGCCGCGATGGTGACGGTGGCCCATCATATGATGACGATGGTGACGCATCATGTGGCCGCGCATGTGACGGTGACCCATCATGCGACCATGGCCGCGATGGCCGTGCATGCCATCCATCCGAACCTCGGTGACGGCGGTCGGCGCGTCGACTGCGCCGATCATGCCGGGGGCGGCAGAGGCCGGAGCGGCCGAGATGGCGCCCAGGGTGGCCAGGATGGCGGCGGCGAACAGAGACTTCCTCATGGGCGTCCTCACAGGCGTGTTGCCGACGAGACATCGGGGCTGATGTCGGTCGGGCTCAGGGAACGGCTCAGCTTCGAATACCGTTCCGCGCGGTCCGGTATTCTCAGCATCCGGCTCGTGAGGGACTAATTTTTCTCAACGAATACCAGCGCCGTCGTTCCCGCCGCCCCGCTGGGCCGCCGCGATGATCCGCGTGCGCCGCGACTTCGATTGGGGAAGCCGCCGAAGCGAATCCGCTCGTTCGGTATCGAAACCGAGTCGGGCAGCGATGCCCTGCGGTCGATTTTTCCACCGTGGGGTCGGAGGCTCGCGCGAACCGGTAGGCGGTCGGGCGGCTTTGCCGGCGAGATACCCGATACCGACCTTCGGCGGGTAGGGCCGGGATCGGCGAGGTCATTGTTGTAACGGGATCGAGGCCCGTGCCACGGGTTCGCGGGCCGAGAGAATGGGGGATTCGACGCAGACGTCACAAGGCTGGCCGTGGCCGGGACATTCGCACAGGGATGTCCCGGTCTCCCCTCCTTTACCTGGCGTCAGAGGGGTTCTTGGCGTCAGAGGGGGGCGTGCGACCGCGCCCGGACGTCGTAGCGGTCGAGCATCATCACCTTGTCCCAGACTTTCACGAAATCCTTCGCGAACCGGGCTGCGCCGTCGCTGCTCGCATAGACTTCGGCGACGGAGCGGAGCTGCGCATTCGACCCGAACACCAGATCGCAGCGCGTCGCGGTGAACTTCGTCGCGCCGCTCTCCCGGTCGACCAGCGCGAAGGTCATGCCCTTCGGGTCGGCCTTGCGCCATTCGAGATCAACGCTCGTGAGGTTCGCGAAGAAGTCGTTCGACAGCACGCCGACCCGATCGGTGAAGATTCCATGCCGTGAGTCGTCGTGGTTGGCTCCCAGGGCCCGGAGACCGCCCACCAGGGCCACCCATTCGGGGGCCGTGAGCGACAAGAGATACGCCCTGTCGAGGAAAAGCTCTTCGGGAGAGACGCGCGGAGCGACCGCGGCGAAATCCTCCGCCACATAGTTGCGGAAACCGTCGACCACGGGCTTCAGCCACTCGAACATCTCGATGTCGGTCAGTTCCTGCCGGGTGTCGACACGACCCGGCGTAAACGGCACCGTCGCAGGGTGGCCACCATCGGCGAGCGCCTTCTCCACGGCGGTACATCCACCGAGCACGATGAGATCGGCCAGCGACACCCGCTTGCCGGCTTGGCGGCCGTTGAAGGCGTCCGCGATCTGCCGCAGGGCCGTTACCACCGGCACGGTGCGACGGTTGATCGACCAATCCTTCTGCGGGGCGAGCGCCAGCCGACCACCATTGGCCCCGCCGCGCTTGTCGCTGTCGCGATAGGTCGAGGCCGCCGAGAAGGCCGTGAAGGCGAGATCGGAGACCGAGAGGCCGGCCGCCAGGATGTCCCGCTTCAGCGCGGCGACGTCGGCGTCATCGATCAGAGCATGGTCGCGGCGCGGGATCGGATCCTGCCAAAGCAGATCGTCCTCGATCTTGACCTCAGGTCCGAGATAGCGCTCCTTCGGACCCATGTCGCGGTGCGTCAGCTTGTACCAAGCCTTCGAGAAGGCCAGGGTGAAGGCATCGAAGTCGTTGAGAAACTTCTCGCAGACCTTGCGGTAGTCCGGGTCGACCTTCAGGGCGATGTCGCTGGTCATCATCATCAGACCATGCATCTGGCCCGGGACATGGGCGTCCGGAGTCTTGGGCGCATCCGGATCGGCCGGGGTCCATTGCGAGGCGCCGGCCGGGCTCTTGGTCTGCACCCATTCGAACCTGAAGAGATTTTCCAGGTAGGCGTTGTCCCACTGGGTCGGGTTCGGCGTCCAACTTCCCTCGATCCCGTTGGTCATCGTGTACTGGGCGAAACCCGTGCCCTTGGGGTTGTGCCAGCCGAGCCCCATCGCTTCCATCGGGGCGATCTCCGGCGGCGGTCCGACCTGATCGGCCGATACCATTCCGTGGCTCTTCCCGAAGGCATGGCCGCCGGCGATCAGCGCCACGGTCTCCTCGTCATTCATCGCCATCCGGGTGAAGGTCGTGCGGATGTCGCGGGCGGACCCGATCGGGTCACCATTCCCGCAGGGGCCTTCGGGATTGACGTAGATCAGCGCCTGGTGCGAGGCGGCCAGCGGGTTTTTGAGATCGTAATCCGCATCGCCGTTCTGGCCACGCCAGCGCTTGTCGCGGGTCACCATGCTGTCGAACGACGTGACGTCGTTCGGGTCCCAGATCTCGGGCCCCCAATAGGTCGCGTTGTCGGCCTCCCACGCGTCCTGGCGTCCGCCGGCGAAGCCGTAAGTGGGAAAACCCATGATTTCCAGGGCGCAATTGCCGGTGAGGACCATCAGGTCGGCCCACGACAGGGCGCTCCCGTACTTCTGCTTGATCGGCCAGATCAGACGCCGGGACTTGTCGGTGTTGCCGTTGTCCCACCAGCTGTTGATCGGCGCGAAGCGCTGGAGCCCCTCGCCGGCTCCGCCGCGACCGTCCGCGATCCGGTAGGTTCCTGCCGAATGCCAGGCCATACGGATCATCTGCGGTCCGTAATTGCCATAATCCGAGGGCCACCACGCGACGGATGTCGTGAGGAAGGCCTTGATGTCCTGCTTGACCGCCTCGAGATCCAGAGTGTCGAACGCGGCCTTGTAGTCGAAGTCCTGACCCAGGGGATTGGCCTGCGGACCGTTCTGATGAAGGAGCTCAACCTTCAGGCGGTTCGGATACCAATCCGACAATGCCGGCGGGCTGCCGACGGCGCCGCCGATGCGGTCGCCACCGAACGGACATTTCCCCTGCATCTCGAAGGTCTTGGTGTTCAGTTTGCTGGAGTCGGCGATGTTCAACGCGGCGTCCTCTTCCTCGTCATCGAGAGCGTTTGTTCCAAGAACTCTCGCCCGGAACCGCCTCTGCAGCGTCCGGGGCTTGTTGAGGGGCGATAATCTGCGGAGTTATAGCGCAGGACCGGAAGACTGGCACGCCATCACGGTGATTTGATAAGTATTGTATTCAGGGTAATAAGCTGACAATAATGTACCGTACTGACAGAATTCGATCGATCATTGTGTGGTTCTATGATGATATTTTGTAGAGACGGGGCGATAATCCGCGCCGGTCGCTGAATTCGACGCAATGTTGGCCTGACATCAAGCCGGAGACTGTGCTTTGCACGGAGCGTTTCTGCTGACGCTTGCAGGTTCGGTGAACGCGCTCATGCGCCGACCCCACAATCGAGGAGCGTCCCGGTCTCCCCGGTGGAGGAACCAGGCTGATGCAGCTTCTTCAAAGATGGTCGTTCCGCGAGCGGCGGCCCGGACGGTGTTTGGAGATCTTGCCGCCCATCGGTCGTGACCTTGCGGCTGAACCTCTGATGGCGTGACTTTGCTGGCGTCGCCCCGGATCAGATCGGGCTGTTCGGCGCGCGGGAGGCCGTTCCGTCCCGCGATGGGGCCGGGGTGGGGCGAGCCGCCGATCCGATCCCATTCCAGGACAAAATTCCGGCCGCGGTTCGGAACGCTTTGTCGCGGTCGTCCATTCCTGGTCCCCGTTCCGGGACACAGGAGTTTCCCATGCGTCGCCTCGTTCTTGCCCTCGCCGCCGTCACGGCGCTGACTGGTCCCGTTCTCGCCAAGGACGAGGCGCCGATGCCCCCGGCCGCCGTGAAGTTCGCACCCGTCCCGCAGGACGCCGTGCTGAGCTACAACCTCATCGGACTCAACGTCGTCGACGGCACCAACAGCAATGTCGGCGAGATCAAGGATCTCGTCATCGAGAAGGGCAAGCTCACCGGCTACATCATGTCGGTCGGTGGCTTTCTCGGCATGGGTGAGCGCTACGTGGTGGTGGATCCGTCCTCGGTGGCGCTGACCTACGACACCGGTGCGAAGAAGTGGAAGGCCTCGGTGAATGCCAGCAAGGACGCCCTGAAGGCTGCTCCCGAGTTCAAGTACGACGGCAAGTTCAAGCGCTGAACACGCGACGGGGGAGCGTTCGCTCCCGAAGCGGACCTGACCCCGACTGAGGGTGGTGCAACCCACGCACCTGCCCTCGGCCAAGGTCAGACGGGCTGTCGCCTTTCATCTCGGGATCGACATCGGCTCCATGCGGCGGACAGGCTGTCCCTGTCCGCCGAACCGTCGAGGATCAACGGCAGCGGCGCCCTTAGTGAGACGGCTTCGGCGCGGGGTCGCCCCAGGTCTTCACCGGGAAGGTCACGTCGTACGTCAGGTTGAAGACGAAGGCGTAGGCCACGTAGAAGGCCGCGATCGCGAGGTCCATGAAAAAGGCTTCGGTGAAGCCGATGCCGAGATACCAGGCGATCGGTGGCAGCAGGATCACCAGCAGCCCCGCTTCGAACAGCACCGCGTGCCCCACGCGCAGCAGAAGACCCTTGCGGGTATGCCCGACGGTGCGCTGCATCGTGCGGTCGAAGACAAGATTGTAGAGGTAATTCCACACCATGGCGGCCAGGGCGCTGCCGACGCCGATCACGCCCATGGCCGAGCCCTGCAGCCCGAAGAGCAACGTCCCGAGCGGGATGATCAGGGCGAGCCCCACCACCTCGAACAGGATCGCGTGGCGGATACGGTCACGGGTCGTACGCATGGTGTTTCCTGAAGGGGTCCGTTTGGTCCGCCGTCTTCTATCTGCCATACACGGTGCAGCAAGTTAGGACGTATCGGAATATCGGATAGATGGCGGTCTCGCTCGATCAGCTCCAGGCGTTCGTGGCGGCAGCCGAAGCCGGATCGTTCTCGGGCGCGGCCCGCGCGCTGCGGAAAGCGCAGTCGGCCGTCAGCACCCAGGTGTCGAATCTTGAGGCCGATCTGGGCGTCACCCTGTTCAGCCGGGTGGGCCGCAATCCTGTCTTGACCCCGGCCGGCGAACGTCTCCTGCTGGAAGCCCGCGTGGTGATCGAGCGCCGCGAGCATCTTGTCGGCGTGGCCCGCAGCTTGGAGCAGCGGGTCGAGAACCGCTTGGTCGTCGCCATCGACGAGCTCTATCCCGAGCACGCGCTCGGTGCGCTGTTCGCGGACTTCGCGCGGCACTTCCCCTTTGTCGAGCTCGAACTGCTCTTCCCGCTGATGGAGGACGTCAGCCGCATGGTGCAGTCGGGGGCCGCCGACCTCGGCGTGATGTGGCGCCAGGAGGTCCTGCCCACCGAACTCGGCTTCCAGACCATCGGCTGGGTGCCCCTCAAGCTCGTCTGCGGGCGCGACCACCCCCTGGCGAAGGCGCGGGTGGAGTGGGAGGAGTTGAAGCGTCATCGGCAGATCCTGGTGGCCGCACGCAGCGACGGGCCCGAGAAGCGCCGGCTGCGGGTGGCCGCCGAGGTGTGGTGGGTGGAGAGCCACTGGGTGATCCTCGAGATGGTGAAGCACGGGATCGGCTGGGCCTTCGTCACGGACCACGTCATCGCCGCCTCACAGACGGCGCCCGATCTGGTGACCCCGGACCTGCAGTTCGATCAGGGCGACTGGCCGATCGCCCTGGAACTGGTCTGGCACAAGCAGCGCCCCTGCGGCCCGGCCGCGGCCTGGCTGCGCGAGCGCTTCGCGGCGGAGCGGGTCGGCAACCCGTCGGGCGCCGGCCGGACGGCCTGAGGACGGGATCCTGGGCAGGCCGGTGTCTGACCGGCCCTCCAGCGGGGCAAGTCGCCTTGTGGAGCGTCCGAATGCCGTTTGAAGTCTTCACCGCGCTCGTGGGCATGCGCTGCCTCGCCGACCAGCCGGTGCGCGCGGCGTGGTGCGACGACGACGTGCCGGATACGCCCGACGAAAACTGGCATGAAGCGTCGCCGAAGCCGTTGCGTGCCGTTTCCGTCACAGCGCGGGCATGCACGCGTTCGACGCGCGGAGCCTCGTCGTCCAGCGGCGCCGGCGGCGCGGCGCGCGGTCGATTGTCCGGAAGCGGACGGGCAGAGGCGGAGCGGAGGGGTGTAGGGCGTGCAGCGCGGATCGGTGGATGATGGGCTCGCCGCAGGGCCCGGGGCGGCGCCGACCTTTCTCGTGGGTGGCGGCGAGATGGCCGCGCGCCTGCGCGCGCACGACTGGTCCGGCTCCTCCCTCGGACGGCCGGAGACCTGGCCGGCCGGCCTGCGCGCGACCGTGAGCCTGATGCTGGGGTCGCGCTTCCCGATGTTCGCGGCGGTCGGGAGCGAACTCGCCGTCCTCTACAACGACGCTTATGCCGAGATCCTCGGGCTCAGGCACCCGGCGGCCCTCGGCCGGCCGTTCCGGAACGTGTTCTCCGACGTCTGGACCCATGTCGAGCCCATGGTCGAACGCGCGCTCGCCGGTGAAGCGACCTGGTCCGAGAACATGCCGTTTGAGATCGACCGGCGTGGCTACGCGGAGAGGGCGTCCTTCACCTTCTCGTACTCGCCCCTGCGCGATGACGCGGACCGGGTCGTCGGCATGTTCTGCGCCTGCGCGGAGACGACGGGGCAGATCGCGGCGCAGGCGGAATTCAGCGAGACGGAAGCCCGCCTGCGCCTCGCGACCGAGGCTTCCGACATTGGCTTCTGGGACGTCGACGTCGTGAACGACACGGCCTACTGGCCGCAGCGGGTGAAGGCGATGTTCGGCATGTCGTCGGACACACCGGTCTCGGGAGCGGAGTTTCTCGCCGGCCTGCATCCCGACGACCGCGAGGCGACGATGGCGGCCTTTGCCGCCGCGCTCGATCCGGCGCGACGCGCCGTCTACGATGTCGAGTATCGAACGGTGGGACAGGCGGACGGGATCGTCCGCTGGGTTGCCGCCAAGGGACGCGGCCTCTTCGAGGGCGAGCGCTGCGTGCGCGTGCTCGGGAGTGCCATCGAGATCACCGCCCGCAAGCAGTCCGAGGATGCCCTGCGCGCCAGCGAGGAGCAGTTCCGCGTCCTGTCGCAGGTGCTGCCCAATCTGGTCTGGACCACCGATGCGACCGGCGCCGCGGACTGGTTCAACGAGCGGGTCTACGCCTACACCGGCCTGCGTTCCGGCGACCTCGACGCGGCGGGATGGCTCGCCATCATTCATCCCGATGATCGGACCCGCGTCGCCGATCAATGGCGCGCGACGGTTTCGTCGTTGTCGGAATACGAGTGCGAGTATCGTCTCCGGCGCGGAGATGGCGCCTATCGCTGGTTCCTGGCGCGGGCGCAGCCGGTGCTGGCCGGCGACGGTACCGTCCTGCGCTGGGTCGGCACCAGTACCGACGTCGACGACCAGAAGCGGGAGATGGCCGAGCTCGTGCGCTTCAACGAGACCCTGGAGCAGCGGGTCGCCGAACGCACCGCCGAGCGCGACCGGGTCTGGCGCAATTCGCGCGACCTCCTCGTCGTCGTCGGGGCCGACGGCGTCTTCCGAGCGGTGAACCCCGCCTGGAAGGCGATCCTAGGCCAGCATCCGTCGGACGTTGTCGGTCGCAGCTTGCTGGAATTCGTCTGGCCGGACGATGCGGACCTCTCCCGCGAGGTGTTGGCCCGGGCGGCCTCGGCTAACGACCTCACCAACTTCGAAAATCGCTACCGCCACGCGGACGGCACCCCGCGCTGGATCTCCTGGCGGACCTCCGTGGAGGGAGACCTCATCTACGCCTATGGGCGGGACGTCACCGCGGAGAAGACCCAGGAGCAGGCGCTGCAGCAGGCCGAGGAAGCCCTGCGCCAGTCGCAGAAGCTCGAGGCCGTCGGACAATTGACCGGGGGCGTCGCGCACGACTTCAACAACCTGCTGACGATCATCCGCTCCTCGGTCGACTTCCTGCGTCGGCCGGATCTCGCGGAGGAACGCAAGGCCCGTTACCTCAATGCCGTGTCCGACACGGTGGACCGGGCCGCCAAGCTGACGGGCCAGCTCCTCGCCTTCGCCCGACGCCAGACCCTGAAGCCGGAGACGGTAGACGTCGGCAGCCGGCTGCGCAGCGTCGCCGAACTGCTCGATACCGTGACGGGCGCACGCATCGCTGTGCGGACGGAACTACCCGACCACCCCTGCTGCGTGCGGGTGGATGTCAGCCAGTTCGAGACCGCCCTCGTGAACATGGCGGTCAACGCACGGGACGCGATGGAGGGCGAAGGGACCCTGACCCTGCGGCTGGATTGCGGCATGCCGCTTCCGTCCATTCGCGGCCATGCCGGGGCCCCCGGGCCCTTCGCGGCGGTCTCCCTCTCCGATACGGGCGCGGGCATTTCCCCGGACGTCCTGACCCGCATCTTCGAGCCGTTTTTTACCACCAAGGAGGTTGGCAAGGGCACGGGGCTCGGCCTGTCCCAGGTGTTCGGCTTCGCCAAGCAATCGGGTGGCGACGTGGCCGTCGCGAGCGAGCCGGGTCGGGGCACGACCTTCACGCTCTACCTGCCGGAGGCGGAGATGGATTTCGTCGGGGCGGAGGACGGATCGGAAGCGGCGGGCCTGGAGCCGGGCGGGGCCGGCCAGCGCGTCCTGGTGGTCGAGGACAACATCGAGGTCGGTCGGTTCGCGACCCAGATCCTGCAGGACCTGGGCTACGCGATGACCTGGGCGGCCAACGCGGAGGAGGCGCTGGACCGCATCGGCTCGGACGGTGGCGGCTTCGACGTCGTGTTCTCCGACGTGGTCATGCCGGGCATGGGCGGTATCGAGCTCGCCAAGCTTCTGCGGCTCCGTCTGCCGGACCTGCCCGTGGTGCTGGCCTCCGGCTACAGCCATGTGCTGGCCGAGGAAGGCGCGCACGGCTTCGAACTTCTGCAGAAGCCCTATTCGGCCGATCAGGTCTCCGCCATTCTTCGCCAGGTCGTCAGGCGCCGGCCGGGCCGGACGGGAAGCGGGCAATCGACGGCACCGAGCTCGGACAAGGGGCTCACGGACGGGCTCCCAGTCCGCTGACGCGGCAGAGGATGCGGGAGGTCGATCCTGCCCCCGCCGCAAGCCGACATGGCGACCGGCGCCCTTGAAGCGACGCCGGTCGTGTCTCTGCTCGACCTCAGGCCGGGCGGCGGCCGTCGGCGGCGTAGCGGTCGATGGCCGAGGGCAGCTCGCGCGCGAGTCGGGAAAGGAGCGCGCTGCGGCTCAGGCCGGTCTGCTGGGTCAGGTGGTCGAGGGTGTCCGATCCGATGGCCCGCTCGAGATCCGTCTCGGGCATGTCGCGGTTGGGACCGTGGTTGACCCAGGAGTTCGCCGTCTCGCCGTGGCCACCCTTGGTGAAGTGGTCGACGAGCTCGCTCAGGCCGCTGGCGATCAGGCCGCCGATCCCGGCGGTGCCGACGCCGCCCAGCAGGCCGGCCAGGTTGCCGAGACCGCCGCCGGTGGAGGCGCCCGCGGACGCGGTGCTGGGGATCGGCGGGACGGTGCGTTGCGGCACGGTGGCCTCGTGGCCCTTCAGCAGCTCGGCGAGCTTGTCGCGGTTCTGGTAGCCGGCCACGGCCAGCAGGCCCAGCAGCGCGGTCATCGAGGGGTAGCCCTTGCTCATCGTCTATCCTGTGGTCTGAGGTCTGAGAAAAACGGTTCCGTCCGCGGGAGATCGCTGGCCTTTTGGCAGGAGCTCCGTCGTCCGAAGTGACGCGCGTAAGGACGAGAACGGGATTGGGACACCGACGGATCCCGCCGTCCGTTCCGCAGTGACGGCCCGAAGGCTTTCACGGCTTGGTTTTTTGGCCTGGGAAACCCAGTCCGGGACCCGTCCCGCGGATTAGCGCTGGGGCCGGGCGAACCAGCCCACCGCGAAGGCGACGGCGGCGAGGCCGAGGAGGGCGGAGGTGCGGTTGTCGTCGGCGTAGCGCACGGCCTGTCGGCCGTAGGTCGAGCCGCGCTGGCGGGTGTTCCGGGCGAAGGCGCGGCCCTCGTCGAGGAGGTGGTCGGCGCGCGCGCGGCCGTCCTCGATCCAGTGGTCGGCGCGGTCGCGCACCGCGTAGGCGAGGTCGCGGCCGTCATCGACGAGGTCTTCGGCCCGGTTGCGGGCACGGCCGTAGGCGTACTGGGCGCCGCCGGCCACCTGGTTCACGGCGCCGCGCACCTGGCGCGCCGGGTCACCGGTGAGGCCGCCGACGGCGGTCTGGGCACGGCCCTTGAGATGGCGCGAGGCGCCGCGGAATTGATTGCCGTTCATGACAGGTCTCTCATGGCAGGTCTCTCATGGCAGGTCTCCGGCTGTGTGAGGATCCGGCCGGTCGCAGGGACCGGCCGGGGCTGGGCTCAGATGCGGCGGGCGTCGGTGCCGTCGGCGAGGGTGAGGCGCTTGGGGGCGCCGAGGCGGCCGCCGAGGAAGCCGGCGAGCGCGCCCAGGA
>NZ_PDHT01000025.1:0-70633 GCF_002917135.1 Methylobacterium sp. V23 | reverse complement strand
CGGCGCCTCCTCCACCCAGAAGGAATCACAGACACACCTGCTAAGCCAAACTTATGGGTCCAGAGCTTAGCTTTCGAAGCGAGTGTATACCCGTATTCGCAGAAAGATGCCTATTAAGCGATGGTAGAGGATTTCAGAGAGATCAGCCATTCAGATGGCAAAGTTACGTTCAGCATCACGACGGATGAGCGCGGCAGCAAGGGCTTTGGCATCAGGTGGACGCACAGTCGGCCGGTGCCTGCTGTTCTGGTCGGCATCTACGCTTTGCCGCAAGGCATACCGGTAGCCACCTTCAAGTTCGGCGGCTTGGGTCAAGGATGGGACCCCGCTCCTCCTGTAGGGTGCTTCCCAGTATTTTTATCGTCCGATAGCGAAGGGAAGTTCGGCCATAATTGCCATCGCTGCGGAGGGTATTGGCGTAGTCATGCCTTTCCTCGTGCCTGTCCCTATTGTGCCAATTTGCCAGAAGCACACCATACATTGTCGGACTTGCAGGAACGGTACGTTAGATACTACTGCGATTTGTTGAAAGACGCCCTCCATACGGTTGACAATGGGGATGTGGTTATCGATATGGATGAGGTCGCAGATGCGGCAGAGCGGGCAGTGAACAGGCCAGCCTTTTACGTCAGCGAGGAAGGCCAGCAACACCAATTTATTTGCGACAGCTGCGGGACCTTCAACGATGTATTGGGTTCATATGCGTATTGCTCTGGGTGCGGGACTCGGAACGATCTTGATAAGCTCGCGGACCGGATAGAAAAGATTCGCGTTAGCCTTTCGAAGCAGGGCGAGGCCGAGAGTTGTCTCAGGGACGCAGTATCCACTTTCGACTCGTTCATTGCACAGTATGCCAAACAACTCGTCAACTTAGTCCCAATGACAAAGGCCCGCAAATCAAGGTTGGAGAGAGGCAGGTTTTACAAGATCGATGAGATTCGGTCTATATTTGAGGGGTGGTTCGACATCCAAATCAGCAAGGGTGTGGCTAGCAGTGATCTGGCGTTTGCAGCTAAAATGTTTTTAAGGCGACATGTGCATGAGCACAACGGAGGCGAAGCTGACGCGGCTTACCTCAGCGAAAGTGGCGACAACAACGTGCGTGAAAAGCAGATACTTAGGGAAAGCGCCGGAGAGGTGCATCGACTGTTGGGATTGCTCAATAGGTTAGGCGGCAATCTGCATGCGGGATTTCATGAAATATTCCCACCACTCAACGAGCCAATCAAGGATTTCTTAGAGAGAACCCAGAGAAGCACTAGAGTCTAGTTTCTGTAGTTCTGGAGGTGGGCTGGTACTAGGGCTAACAAAGAAACCCGTTCATGCACATAAGCCGGGATGAACTTCTGCTGAGCATGATGGGTACACGAGCGCTAAGGCTCTTCAGTTCCACGTGACGTACATCCGTCGGTTCGCTGAGACAGAGGAGGAGTCATGGGTCAAGTTTAAGTGTTTATCAATGATTCTTACAATATAAAACCCAACGCAAATCGTACTTATAACTGTGCAGTGCTGCTGATGCATCAGATGCGTGCCGCGGCTCGGCGCTCAGGCTCGAGTGGCCTTGCCGGTTCCGTCTGCCTCCATATCCTCGAAGCAAGCCGATAGGGCGGCACTTTCGCAAGCGGAGGATCACCGCCAAATGTGCCCAATCATCCCGCGCGAATACAAGGTCGATCGCGAGACCAGCCTCAGTGCTCTGACGGGCGGGCCTCGGCGAGACTGACCGTAGGAAGGGGGGAGGTCAGAGCATCCGCGCGTGCGCGACCCCGGCGCTCCCCGCCTCGTCTCCTGCTCCAGCCCCCCAGCTCCAAGCCTCCAGGCGCCGGAGGATCGCCTCAGGACCGCGTCGGGACCCGGTCCTGTCCGCGTCGGTGCGGATCGTTGATGTCGCCGGCACCCTGGTCGATGCCATGCGCCAGCTCCGGGATGTCCAGAAGTTCCGTGTGGATCTGCCGGCGGATGATTCGGCCTTCCATGATGACCATGGCAGCCCCGACGATCACGAGGATGAGCCCGAGGGTCGCCGTACCCATGCTGACGAGCTTCAGGGCTTCGCTGTCCTGGAACACGAGCGAAAACCCGCCGAAGATCATCGTCGAGATCAGCAGCATGGCCGAGATGAGTCCGCAGCCGATCGCCCGGTTCATCAGTTCGCAGCGGCGCTTGTAGTTGAGGATCTCATCCCGCATGTTCGCCTTTCTGCTGTCGGAAAGGTCCGGGGATCTGAACTTCTCGATCAAGTCGCGATAGCGATCGATGGCCGCATCGTAGCGGGTCTGTAGGAACGCTACAAAGATCCAGGCCGCGAAAATAATCGAGGCAGCTGGTCCAACCGTCGTCAGCACCTTGGCAAGGTCAAGGTTCATCGAGATCCAACTTTCTTGGGGTTATTTTCTTGGGGTAACGTTCTTGGGGTCTGTCATTTGTCTCTGACACACCCTCCATCAAACCTGTCGCGCACGACCGTGTTCCCCGTCCGGGCCTGCTGACCGGCTGAGACGGAACGTCCGCTGCGGCGCCGACGACCGAGGTCGGAGCGCGGGCCTTCCCGAACGGTACCGGATGCGCCCCTGAGGCGTGGTGGAACGCGCGGGTTCGCGATGGGGCGGGCCATCCTGTGATCGCGAACCGGGGAGGGCGTGAGGTCGGCCGGGGGCCTGGGCGTGGCGAAGCCCGGCGGTCCGGCGACCGGGGCCGTCATCTGCCGGGCAAGGTCGCAGGCTGGAAGGCCTCAGGCGGATCCGACGTCGCGATGCGGGGTCAGCGCCGCCGGGCGGGCCCCCGGCGCCGTCCGCCCACCGCGCCCCCGCGATGGATCGGTTCCTGCATCGCGGATGTTTCCCGTTCTGCGTCACCGCATGAGGATGCCGCGATGTCGTTGTTGCTCGAAGCCGCCGACGATCCGGATGCGGACGATTGGGATGCGATGGCGAAGGCAGCGCGGGAGGCCATCGATCTGCGCCTGCGCCTCCGCAACGGCGAGGATGTCGCGCGTTTCTGGTCCGCCGTGGCGAAGCTCTACGCCCGGGGCCTGCCGGAGATCGCGGCCCTGGCTCCGGTGGCGGGCGTCGCCCTCACTCCGAATCCAGACCGTACTCTGCCCGAAGTGCTGCCCGCCGGCCACGCAGCGCCAGCGCCTTGATGGCATGGTTGCGGCTCGTCGTCAGGATGGCGGTCGCCGTCGCGGGCTGGGCGTCGCGCATCGTGTCGGCCAGCGCAGCCAGCTCCGACGCGGCCGCCTCCTCGGCGGCGATGCCCGCCTGGAGGGTGTCGAGCACGGCCTGCACCATGGGAATGACCTGCGGGTAGCGAACCTCATCTCTCATCCAGGGTCCCTTTCTGCCTGCATCCCGTCGCGCGCTCGAGGGGGGTCGGGCGCGGCCGGCGCGCCTGCGATCGCGCGTGTCCTGCCACAGGGTAGCGTCCTGGGCTCCGGGGGCAAGCGGGTGCGGTGGGTAAGGGTGCCGCGGCCCGGCGGTTCGGCGCCGGCTCGGGCAGGAGGGGGCGCCGCCCGGCCTCAGCGCAACTGGACCGCCTGAATGATCTCCGGCTTCGACGCATGCACCGCCACGAAATTCGGCGGCCCCTGGAAGGTCTCGTCGCGCGGGTTGTAGCTCTTGAAGGCGACGCCCCGGGGCATGACCGGCCCGAGCACGAAGCCGTGGCCGGTCAGGACGCGCCAGAAGTCGAGGAGCAGGAACTTCGCGTAGATGTTGATCATGCCGTACTCGAACTGGATCACCGAGATCCGCCCCTCGGCCAGCATGCGGGAGAAACCCTCCAGGACGAGGTGCTCGGCGCCCTCGACGTCGAGCTTGAGGAAGTCGATCCGGGCGATGGATCGGTCCGCGCAGTAATCGTCGCCGCGGATGACCCTGACGCTCTGCCGGGTCCAGCTGCCCTTGTTGATGGCGGTGCCTTCGATCAGCGAGCTCAGGCCGTCCTTGCGCGGGTTGACGTGGATCTCCACGGTGCCGGGCTGGTCAGACAGGCCAAAATCGTTCGCCACCACCCGGTCGGAACGCACGTTGGCGACGAACCGGGTGTAGGTCTCGGGAACGAGTTCGAAGGCGTGGAGCTCCGCGTCCTTGAACCGGGCCAGGCAGGCCTTCGCGTATTCGCCCTTGTTCGCGCCCACATCGAAGATGGTCTTCGTCTCGAGCCGGGCGAGCTTGTCCAGGAGCCTGTACTCGCCGTTGCTCTTCATGTCGTAGTTCAGATTGTTGTAGCTCTTCGTATAGGCATTCGCCGTGTGGTACAGAGCCCTCGAGAGCGGGCCGAGATTCTGCGAGATCAGGCGATTTACGCCTCGGACGGCACGATCCAAGAGGCTCATTCGTGGGATCTCCGAACAGATCGCAGGAGGGCGGGCGCAGCGCGCCCGGCGACCTTATGGGCCCGGTCCGGCAACGTCACGGCCCTTTTCGCGGCGCAGCGCGCGTCCGCGGGCGTCGCGCGCGCAGGGCGGCGGCCGTGATCGAAGCCCCTCAGTCTCGACCCCAACCGCTCGCGACGTACAGTTGAGCGGGTCGAGGACATCGCTTCGAGACTGCATTCGCAGGCGCAAGCCTAGTCCTGCCGCAGTTCTGCCGCAATTGTTGCTGTGCGAGGTGTGTCCTCGCAATTTTGAATAAACTTTGAAACGGTTCCGGCGCGACGGCGTTACGGACACATCCACCACTCACATCGGACATGCTCATGGCGGAACAAGCCCTGGCCACGGCGGTCGACATCACGACCGCAGAGGGCAAGCCCAAGCGCGACTACCTGACCCCCATCGTCCTGGGGGCGCTCGCCGTGATGGAGTTGGGATGGGTCGGGCTGTTGGGCTGGGGCGCGCTCTGGCTGGTCGGCGCTTAGCCGCGGGCGCTCACCGGCGCCTCGTCGGGCCAGAGCGGTGCGCGTGCGGCCAGTTCCAGGACCAGCGCAAAGCACGCAAGATGGATCGTGACGTAGGCGAACATGGCGTCTTGCGCTTCCTCTCCGCGCACGGTCGGCGCGGCTGTGCAGTATGCTGCAATGAGCAGGAGAAATGCGCAACGTGTATTGCGCGATCAAACCTCTGAAAGTGCAGGCTGTGCTTTTATGACAACCCTAACAAACTTTTGATGGTGGATTGCTGGCCCGGCGCAGCGTGAATCCAACACATCGGCGTGATCAAGACTCTGTCAGGACTCGGACCGGTCGCCGTCCGTCCGCGGAGGTCGGGGGCGGCGGGAGCCTGGTCCTGGCAAGACTTGTCCCTCCAGGTGCTGGCCCCCGCCCGAATGGGACATCCGCCGGGCTCAGTGCCGCGTGCCGTCCGTCGGGTCTGGGACGGGTTCGATCCCGAGGGCCTCGCTCAGGGGGAACTCCAGCACGATCTCGCCGGTCTCGTCCTCCACGAACAGCACCGCGCGCAGGAGCTGCGGGTCGCTGTCCGCGCCCTGGAGAAGCTGCTGGGCCAGGATCTGGGCCGCCGTCCAGGCGGCGTCCGGGCTCGCCAGGTCCCGGCCGTCCGGGTCCACCACCACATCGTCCCCGATATGCGTATGGAAGAAGTAGCGTGGCATCGAAACCGGCTCCCGTCGGGGGCAGCGAGCCGCGCGCGTGACCCGCGCGGAACACCCGGACTCAACATGGGGACGCGCGTCGGCGCAGGGCAGGGGGGCGTGGGCCGATCGCGAGCGCTTCATGCCCGGGCTCGCGCGTCACGTCCGGGCTCGCGCTTCACGTCCGAGCTAGCGCTTCTTGCCCAGTTCGGCCGCGATGTCCTTCGTCATCCGGCCGACCTTGCGGTGGGCGGCGGCGAGTTGGTCCTGAGTGACGCCCCAGCGCTTCATCCAGAACTCCACCGCTTTGCGCTCCGAGAGGTCGAGGCGATCCTTGTCGATGAAGCCGCGTTTGTCCTTGAGACCAGCCATGAGCATTCCCGTCCGCGCGGCCGCCGGGCCGCGCGGAACCGATATGGGGTGGGGGACCGGCCCGGGCGAGTCTGCGGCGCGCGATGGCGCGCGCCGCGTCGCGCCTCAGCGGGTGGGCGCGCTCGTGCCCTTGCCGGCGGCGCCCGGCGAGGCGCCCGATCCGGCATCGTTGGCGCCGGTGCTGTTGGAGGTGCCGGACCGGCTCTTGTCGCCCGTCGAGGGGCCGCTGCCGGCCGCGCCCGGGGAGGAGCCGGCGCCGGCATCGTTCGGGCCGGTGGTGTTCATGGTCCCGGACTTGGTGGTGCCCGAGCCACCCTCGGCCGCCAGGGCGACCGATCCGAGGGCGAGGGTACCGGCGAGGGCGAGGGCGAGGATCTTCATGGCATTTCTCCCGATTGTTTGGCGTGACTCACGCTTTCGTCAACGCCACGCTGCCGTGCAAAGTTCGGGATGAGGCGGGGACGAGACCCGGCCGACGGGAGCGCCGAGGCCCCATCGCTGTGGACAGGCCGGCATCCGTCTGGCGTGCTGCACAAAAATTGCACAGGCAGGGGCACACGTTTCCGGAAAGTCGATTCACCGATGCCGCTCACCAAACGCCGCCTCCTCGTCGCCCTCGGGCTCGGAGCCGCCCTGCTGTCCGCCGCGGGCGCGCAAGCGCAGGACGCGCTGGCCGAGATCACCCGGACCAAGGTGGTGAAGATCGGCATTCCCACCGATTACCCGCCGTATGGCTTCGTCGGCCTCGACCTGCAGCCCATGGGCCTCGACGTCGACATGGCCAACCTGATCGGGGCGAAGCTCGGCGCCAAGGTCGAGCTGGTGCCGGTGGTGAGCGCCAACCGGATCCCCTACCTGCAGACGAAGAAGATCGACCTCATCGTCTCGACCCTCGGCAAGAACGAGGAGCGCATGAAGATCATCGACTTCAGCGCCGCCTACGCGCCGTTCTACCAGGGCGTGTTCGCCCTGAAATCGACCAGCATCAAGAGCTTCGACGACCTCGCCGGCAAGTCCGTGGCGGTGACCCGCGGCGCCATGGAGGACGAGATGCTGGGTAAGGTCGCGCCGGCCTCGGCCCAGATCCAGCGCTTCGAGGATCAGGCCGCGACCACCGCGGCCTTCGCGGCGGGCCAGACCCAGGTGATCGCCACCAGCGTCTCGAATATCGGCGTGCTCAGCCGCAAGAACCCGAGCCTGGGCGTCGAGTACAAGCTCCTTCTGCGCGACAGCCCCTGCTTCGTGGGAATCGCCAAGGGCGAGGACGCCCTCCTGGCAAAGGTCAACGCGATCGTGCTGGCCGCCAAGGCGGACGGGACCCTCGAGGCCCTGTCGCAGAAATGGCTGAAGCGCGGGACCGGCGACCTGCCGCTCTGATCCGCCGCGCCGAGCGGTCCGCCCTGGCGCGGGCCGCTCGGCGAACGCTGCCCGCCGGGTCGCTCCGCCACCAAAACTCCCTCCGCCACCAAGGCGCCCCCCACCACCATGCCGCTGCAGCTCGATTTCACGAGTATCCTGGTCCAGTGGCCGCTGCTCCTGCGGGGCGCGGCCTGGACCGTGGGCCTCACCGCCGTGGCGACGCTCCTGGGCGCCGCCCTGGCGATCGCCTGCGCCTGGGCGCGCTCCGGTGGGCCGGCGCCCCTGCGCTGGCTCGTGGGGACCTATGTCGAGCTGATCCGCAACACGCCCTTCATCGTGCAACTGTTCTTCATCTTCTTCGGCCTGCCGGAGATCGGCATCCGCCTGTCGCCGGCGACCGCCTCGATCCTGGCCATGACGATCAATCTCGGGGCCTACGCCACCGAGATCCTGCGGGCGGGCATCGAGGCGACGCCGCGCGGGCAGATCGAGGCGGCCGAGAGCCTCGCGCTCACCCGGGCCCAGATCTTCACCCGGGTGGTGCTGCCGCCGGCCCTGCGCAGGGTCTGGCCGGCCCTCGTCAGCCAGATCGCCATCGTCATGCTCGGCTCGGCCGTCTGCGGCCAGATCTCCACCGAGGAGCTGAGCTACGCCACCAACCTAATCCAGAGCCGCAACTTCCCCGCCTTCGAGACCTACATCGTCGGCACGCTCGCCTATCTCGGCCTCGCGATCCTGGTCCGGACCCTGCTCAACTGGGCCGGCCCGCGCTTCCTGTTCGGCCGCTAGGACATCGCCATGCCGGACTTCACCCTCTGGGACATCCTGCGCAACCTCGCCCTCGCGGCGCGCTGGACCGTGGCCCTCTCCCTCGCGGCGTTTCTCGGCGGCGCGGTGGTCGGGCTCGGCCTGCTGCTCGTCCGGCTCGCCGGCGGGCCCTGGCTCGGACGCGCCGTCGGCGCCTACGTCCAGCTGTTCCAGGGGACGCCGCTGCTGATGCAGCTGTTCCTGCTCTATTTCGGCCTCGCGGCGGTCGGGTTCGACACCTCCGCCTGGCTCGCCGCCTGCGTTGCCCTCACGCTCTACGCTTCGGCCTACCTCACGGAGATCTGGCGCGGCTGCGTGGCGGCGATCCCGCGCGGGCAGTGGGAGGCCTCGGCGAGCCTCGCCCTCAGCTTCGGCCAGCAGTTCCGCCACATCATCCTGCCCCAGGCCCTGCGGATCGCGGTGGCGCCCACGGTCGGCTTCCTGGTGCAGGTGGTGAAGGGCACGGCGCTCGCCTCCGTGATCGGCTTCGTCGAGCTGACCAAGGCGGGCGGGATGATCGCCAACGTCACCTACGAGCCGATGCTGACCTATGGCTGCGTCGCGCTGCTGTACTTCGTGCTGTGCTTTCCCATCAGCCTCTCCGCCCGCCTCCTCGAAAGGAAACTCGCGATGAGGACCCCCGCATGAGCGCCGCCCCGAACGCGACGCCGGCCGGTGCGGGCCAGCCCCACACCCAGGTCGGTGCGCCGATCCTGCGCATCACCGCCCTGCGCAAGTCCTACGGCACGCACGAGGTGCTCCGGGGCATCGACCTCGACGTGGCGCGGGGCGAGGTGGTGGCGATCATCGGCAAGAGCGGCTCGGGCAAGAGCACGCTCCTGCGCTGCATCAACGGTCTGGAGGTGTTCCAGCACGGCTCGCTGATCGTCGACGGCCGCCATCTCCTGCACGACAACCCGAAGGCCATGCGGGAGCTGCGCCAGGGCGTCGGCATGATCTTCCAGAACTTCAACCTGTTCCCGCACCTCTCGGTCGGGCGCAACGTGATGCTGGCCCCGCACCTCGTGAAGCGGCGGCCGGGGCCGGAGAACGCGGCCCGCGCCCGCCAGCTCCTCGCCCGGGTCGGCCTCGCCGAGAAGTTCGACGCGATGCCGGACAAGCTCTCCGGCGGTCAGCAGCAGCGGGTGGCGATCGCCCGGGCGCTGGCCATGGACCCGGCGATCCTGCTCTGCGACGAGATCACCAGCGCCCTCGATCCGGAGCTGGTCGGCGAGGTCCTGCGCGTCGTGGAATCCCTCGCCGAGGAGGGCATGACCTTGCTGATGGTCACCCACGAGATGAGCTTTGCCCGCAAGGTCGCCGACCGGGTGATCTTCATGCACCAGGGGCTCGTCCACGAGATCGGGCCGCCGGCCGAGATCTTCGGCGCACCGCGCAGCCCGGAGCTGCGCCAGTTCCTGTCCTCGCTGCAGGACTGAGGGCGCGGGGCCCGGCTCAGGCCGCCTGGGCGGGCTCGATATCCTCGCGCGAGGGCTCGTAGGCGCACCAGTGGCAGTAGCCCTTGTCGGCGACCTTGGGCGCGTTGCGCTGCGAGCAGCGGGGGCAGACCAGCACGGACAGCGTCTTGCCGCGCAGGCGGGCGAAGCCGCGGCCCCGGAAGGTGACGGCCACCGACTCTCCGGCATGGGAATCAGGGCTGGGGGACATCGGAGCTCCTCGGATCGCGGTGGACGAGGACCAACGGCCAACCTCCGCATCGGTTCAGGACTGTCCCCAGGCGGATGCCGACCCGACCCTCCAAAAAGAGGGGCCGGAGGCGACGCCGGGGAGCGTCGCCTCCGGCCCCCGGCCGTCGCGTGGTGCGGTGAAGCCCGCCTTATTCGGCAGCGATCTGCCGCGGCCGGACCGCCTCGACCCGGGCGGCGCAGAACTTGAACTCCGGGATCTTGCCCATGGGATCGAGGGCCGGGTTCGTCAGGAGGTTGGCGGCGGCCTCGGCGTAGCAGAACGGCATGAAGATCATGCCCACCGGCACGTCGCGGTCGGACCGGACCTTGAGCTCCACCGCGCCGCGGCGGGTCTCCAGGCGCATGGTGTCGCCGGGCTCGAGGCCGAGGCGGTAGAGCTCCCGCGGCGCCATGAAGGCCACCGCCTCCGGCTCCAGGGCGTCGAGGACGCCCGAGCGCCGGGTCATCGAACCGGTGTGCCAGTGCTCCAGCACGCGGCCGGTGGAGAGCACCATCGGGAACTCGGTGTCGGGCACCTCGTCCGGCGGCACGATGTGGGCCGGAACGATCTTGGCCCGTCCGCTCGCCGTCGGGAAGCCGGCGTAGAAGATGATCTCGTTGCCGGGCTGGTCGGGACCGTCGACCGGGTAGGTCACGGCACCCTCGCGCTCCAGCCGCTCCCAGGTGATGTTCTTCAGGGAGGGCATCACCTGCGCCATCTCGGCGAAGATGTCGGCCGGACCCGTATAGGTCCAGTCGAGGCCGAGGCGGCGGGCGAGCTCCTGCAGGATCCACCAATCCTGGCGGGCGTCGCCCGGCGGCGGCACGACGGGCTTGGCGATCTGCACGCGCCGGTCGGTGTTGGTGAAGCTGCCCGCCTTCTCGGCGAAGGCGGAGGCCGGCAGCACCACGTCGGCGTGGAAGGCGGTCTCGGTCAGGAACAGGTCCTGCACCACGAGGTGGTCGAGCATCGCCAGGGCGTGCCGGGCGTGGTTGAGGTCGGGGTCCGACATCGCGGGGTTCTCGCCCTCGACGAACATGCCCTTGATCTCGCCCGCGTGGATGGCGCGCATGATCTCGACCACGGTCAGGCCGTTCTTCGGATCGAGGGACTGGCCCCAGAACGTTTCGAACAGGTCGCGGACGGTCTCGTTCTCCACCGACTGGTAGTCCGGATAGACCATCGGGATCAGGCCGGCATCGGAGGCACCCTGGACGTTGTTCTGGCCGCGCAGCGGGTGCAGGCCGGTTCCGGGGCGGCCGATCTGGCCCGTGGTAAGGGCGAGCGCGATCAGGCAGCGCGAGTTGTCGGTGCCGTGGACGTGCTGGCTGACGCCCATGCCCCAGAAGATGATCGAGGCCCGGGAGCGGGCGTAGAGGCGCGCGACTTCGCGCAGGGTCTCCGCGTCGATGCCGCAGACCGGGGCCATCTTCTCCGGCGTGAACTCGACGATGCGCTCCTTCAGGGCCTCGAAGTTCTCGGTGTACCCGGCGATGTACTGCTCGTCGTAGAGCTTCTCCGTCACGATGACGTTGAGCATTGCGTTGAGCATCGCCACGTCGGAGCCCGGCTTGAAGGCGAGGTGCTTGTAGGCGTGCCGGGACAGGACCTGCCTGCGCGGATCCATGATGATCAGCTTGGCGCCGCGCTCCTTGACCGCGTTCTTGATGAAGGTCGCGGCCACGGGGTGGTTCACCGTCGGGTTGGCGCCGATGATGACGATGACCTCGGCATCGAGGGCCGCCGAGAACGGAGCCGAGACGGCGCCGGAATTCAGGCCCTCCATCAGGGCCGCCACCGAGGAGGCGTGGCAGAGCCGGGTGCAGTGGTCGACGTTGTTCGAGCCGAAGCCGAGGCGCACCAGCTTCTGGAAGAGGTAGGCCTCCTCGTTCGAGCCCTTGGCCGAGCCGAAGCCCGCCAGTGCCTTGCGGCCGACCGTGTCGCGGATGTGCTTGAGGCCGCCGGCGGCGCGCTCCAGCGCCTCGTCCCAGGTCGCCTCGCGGAAGTGGGTCCAGGGGTTGGCCGGATCGACTTGGTCGTTGGCGTCCTTGGCCACGTTGTCGAGGCGGATCAGGGGCTTGGTCAGCCGGTGGGGGTGGTGGACGTAGTCGAAGCCGAAGCGGCCCTTCACGCAGAGGCGGTTCTGGTTGGCCGGTCCGTCACGCCCCTCGGCGTAGACGATCTTGTTGTCCTTGACCTTGTAGGAGACCTGGCAGCCGACGCCGCAATAGGGGCAGAGCGAATCCACCTCGCGGTCGGGATAGACGGTGCGGGTCTGGCTGTCGTCGAGGTAGGCCGCGGGCATCAGCGCGCCGGTCGGGCAGGCCTGGACGCACTCGCCGCAGGCGACGCAGGTCGACTGGCCCATCGGGTCGTCGAAGTCGAACACCGGCTTGGCGCTGGCCGAGCGGTAGGCCATGCCGATGACGTCGTTGACCTGGACCTCGCGGCAGGCGCGGACGCAGAGGTTGCACTGGATGCAGGCGTCGAGGTTCACCCGCATGGCCGGGTGGCTCCAGTCGCCCTCCCAGCGCTGAGCGGCCGGGAAGCGGCTCTCGGTGACCTCGACATGGTCGGCCTGCGCCCAGAAATGCGAGGTCGGATCGTGCGAGATCTCCCGGGCCGGCTGGTCGGCGACGAGGAGCTCCATGACCATGGCGCGGGCCTTGGTCGCCCGCTCGGAGGCGGACTTCACCTTCATGCCGACGCCCGGCACCCGCTTGCACGAGGCGGCGAGCACGCGCTCGCCCTCGATCTCGACCATGCAGGCGCGGCAATTGCCGTCCGGCCGGTAGCCCGGGGCGGGCTTGTGGCAGAGGTGGGGGATGTGCGTGCCAAGGCGCTGGGCGACGGCCCAGATCGTCTCGCCCGGGGCCGCCTCGACCTGCTGCCCGTCGAACTCGAAGATCACGCCCGGAATACCGGCCGGCATCTCCTTGAGGCCGAAGGTGCCGCTCGGGGCCGGACCCGCCTGGCCGCCCGACTGGGTGCCCTCGGAATAGGTGCTCCCGGCGCCCGGGTTGGCGCCGTCCGCCTTGCCGCCCGCATCCTGGGGGCCGGTCGGGGTGGTGGCGTGGGCTCCGCTGAGACCACTGTTCTGTGTGCCGCTGCTCATGGTTCCGCTCCAGTCATGGCGCAGGAAAATCGGGGTCGGGCCGCTGCCGCGAGGGGGGCAGCCGCACCGTCGGGTCGGGGACGGATCGCTATTCGGCCGCGATCCGCTGCGGCGACGGGAACAGGTCCGGGAAGTACTTGATCACGGTGGTGAGCGGGTTCGACGCCGCCTGGCCCAGGCCGCAGATCGAGGCGTCGCGCATGCACTGCGAGAGTTCGCCGAGGAGATCGGTGTCCCACACGTCGTTCTCCATCATCACGCGCGCCTTCTGCGTACCGGAGCGGCAGGGGGTGCACTGTCCGCAGGACTCGTCCTCGAAGAACCGCATCAGGTTCAGGGCCGCGCCGCGCACGTCGTCCTGGTCCGACAGCACGATGACGGCGGCCGAGCCGATGAAGCAGCCGTATTTCTCGAGGGTACCGAAATCGAGCGGGATGTCGTCCATGCTGGCCGGCAGGATGCCGCCCGAGGCGCCGCCGGGCAGGTAGGCGGCGAAGCTGTGCCCGTCGCTGATCCCACCGCAATATTCCTCGATCAGCTCGCGGATGGTGAGGCCGGCCGGGGCGAGCTTGACGCCCGGCTCCTTCACGCGGCCCGAGACCGAGTAGGAGCGCAGGCCGACCCGGCCGTTGCGGCCGTGGCCCTTCCACCACTCCGCGCCCTTCTCGACCAGGTCCCTGACCCAGTAGAGGGTCTCGACGTTGTTGATGAGCGTCGGGCGGTTGAACAGGCCGACCTGGAACGGGAAGGGCGGCTTGTGCCGCGGCAGCCCGCGCTTGCCCTCCAGGGACTCGATCAGCGAGGATTCCTCGCCGCAGATATAGGCGCCCGCGCCCCGGCGCAGATGGATGCGCGGGCCGCCGGCCGGAAGCCGGGCGATCTCGCGGGCCAGGATCTCGCGGGAGATCGGGTACTCGTCGCGCAGGTAGATGTAGACGTCGGCCGCCTCCACCACGTGGGCGCCGATCAGCATGCCCTCGAGGAAACGGTGCGGATCTTTGTTGAGGTAGAGCTGGTCCTTGAAGGTGCCGGGCTCGCCCTCGTCACCGTTCACCGCCATGAGGCGGGGACCGGGCTCGCCGCGCACCGAGCGCCACTTGCGCCCGGTGGGGAAGCCGGCGCCGCCGAGGCCGCGCAGGCCGCCGTCGTCGAGGACCTGCAGGATGGCGTCGATGCTGAGCTCGCCCGCGCGCAGCCGGTCGAGGACGGCGTAGCCGCCGCCCGCCCGGTAGGCGTCGTAGTCGGGATAGGCCGGCAGGTGGGCATGGGTGTCGCCGGCCTGGACCGCCGCCGTGACGCTGGCGACGTCGGCCTTGTGCAGGAAGTTGTGGCCGACCTCGACCGCCGGGGCATGGTCGCAGAGCCCGACGCAGGGCGCGCGCACCACGCGCACCCCGCTGCCGAGGGTCTCGCGCAGGGCTTCCAGCAGCGGCTCGGCGCCGAACATCGCGCAGGTGAGGCTGTCGCAGACGCGCACGGTGAGGGCCGGCAGGTCGGCATCGCCATCCTTCAGCACGTCGAAATGCGCGTAGAACGTCGCCGTCTCGAACACCTCGGCGAAGGCTAGGCCCATCTCGTCGGCCAGAGCCGCCAGGTGAGCGGCGCTGATCTGCCCGTAGGTGTCCTGGACGAGGTGCAGGTGCTCGATCAGCAGGTCGCGCTGCCGCGGCCGATCGCCCAGCAGGCGCTCGATCTCGACCTTGGCCACGGGCTCGACCTGCCGTCCCTTGGGAACGGGCCTGGCCCGATTACGTCCCTTGCCAGGGTGCTCGAAGCGGCGAACCTCGCCGATGTCATGCGCGCTCATGCGTTCATCCTACCCCTTTGGTATTCAAAATACCAGATTCTGCGCAGTGTTCTTATAGGCCTCCCCATAGCAGCACATGAGAAAAATTCGGAAGTGAAATTGGTCGCGCGTCACTGGCCGCCGAACGCACGGAGCGGCCGTCCGGCTTCCGAGCGCTGAACGAAGGACGGTGGAGCACCGGCCGGCAGTGCGGCGAGGCGGGGGCCGACCACGGCGTTGATCTCGAGCTCGAACGCGTCCAGGGCCTCGTTCACCCGCGCCACGGCGGCCGCATCGAGGGATTCCGCCTGCGGACGGTCAAGGCCGGCCCCGCGCAACGCGTTCCGCACCGTGTCCAGCAGCTCGGGCGTCAGCGGCGGGGCCGCCTCGTCGGCGTAGCCCCGAGCGACGATCTCGGCCCAATCGGCTGTGGAAGAGGTGTGGGATTCTGTCATCGCTGCGGCTCCAAGTCGCGAGTGTCGGAGCATCAACGCGCGGCGCGGCCATTCAGCCGCGCCACGTCGTCATCGCGGCAACGACAGGCTGTCAGGCCCGGTCGGTGATGCGGATCGACAGGTCCGGCAGGCCGGCGATCTGTCCGAGGAGCACGTCGCCCGGCACCACCGGCCCGACATTCTCCGGCGTGCCCGAGTAGATCAGGTCGCCGGCCTTCAGCTCGAAGGCCTCGGACAGGTTGGCGATCTGCTCGGCCACCGACCAGATCATCTGCGACAGGTCGGCGTCCTGGCGGACCTTGCCGTTAACGCTGAGGCGGATCGCGCCGCGCTCCGGATGACCGATGGCCGAGACCGGATGCAGGGGGCCGATCGGCGCGGCGTGGTCGAAGCTCTTGCCGATCTCCCAGGGCTTCTACTGGTCGCCCATGCCGCGTTGCAGGTCGCGCCGGGTCATGTCGAGGCCGATCGCGTAGGCGTAGACGTGGTCGAGGGCGGCCTCCTTCGGAATGTTGCGGCCTCCCGACCTGAGGGCGGCGACCAGTTCGAGCTCGTGGTGGTAGTTCCGGGTCAGGGACGGGTAGGGATGGTCGGCGACCCGATCGACGGGCACGACCTGGATCGCGTCCGTGGGCTTCTGGAAGAAGAACGGCGGCTCGCGCGTCGGGTCCGACCCCATCTCGCGGGCATGGGCGGCGTAGTTGCGCCCGATGCAGTAGATCCGCCGCACCGGGAACACCTCGGCGCTGCCGACGATGGGGATCGTCACCTGGGGCAGGGCGAACAGCGGCCGGGGCGTGGCGCCGCCCGAGGCCGGCTCGGCTTCCTCGGCCGTCGCCCGGCCGGACAGGAGAGCGCTTCCGGCGGCGGCCGCTGCCGCGACCCTGAGGGCGTTGCGTCTGTTCGTGGTCATGAGCCGATGCCTCGTGGTGAGCCGTGATCGCGCTGTCGCGCGTCCCTTCCAACGCGCCGCGGCCCGGCGCGTCCCGCGACCGGGAGCGATCCGCCCGGACGGCGCTCGGCGCGATCCTGCAGGGTGGTTGACAGCCGGCAGGGGTATATGCTTCATAATTCATATAGATGAATAGAGGACTGTATGTCACTCCTGGCTGACGCCGATCCGCGGTTGTCGCGCTACCAACAGCTGCGGGACGTCATCGTGGCTCGCATCGTCGACGGCTCCTGGCGGGCCGGCGACGCGATCCCGACGGAGGCGGAGCTGTCGCGGGAGGCCGGCATCGCTGTCGGGACCGTGCGCAAGGCCATCGACCTTCTCGTGGCCGAAGGCATCCTCGATCGGGTCCAGGGCCGCGGTACCTTCGTGCGCCGCCCCTCCCTCGACCGCTCCCTGTTCCGCTTCTTCCGCCTGACGGATGGCGATGGGCGCCAGGCGGTACCCCAGGCCCGCATCCTCTCGCGCAGCCGGGCGCCGTGCCCGACCGAGGCGGCGGAAGCCCTCGGCCTGCCCCCCGGCGCGCCGGCCCTCCGCCTGGAGCGCCTGCGCCTCGACGGGGCGACGCCGCTGCTGGCCGAGGAGATCTGGCTGGCGCCGGACCGGTTCGCGCCCCTGGAAGACCTCGCCCCGGACGCTTTCGGCGACCTGCTCTACCCGCTCTACGAGCGCCTGTGCGGCGAGGTCGTGGCCATGGCCGACGAGACCCTGACCGCCTCCGGCGCCTCGCCCGCACTCGCCGCCCGCCTCGGCCTCCCGGCCGGCGCCCCCGTCATGGTGATCGAGCGCATCGCCCGGGGCTACGACCGGCACCCGATCGAGTGGCGCCGCTCCCACGGCGCCGCCGAGCGCTTCCGCTACCGCGTCGAGATCCGCTGACGCCCGACCATCGTCCCGGCAACCCGCCTCGAAGAGCGGAGCGCATGAGGAAACGCCGCCATGTTGGACTGGTACCGCTCCGGCACGCCGACGGAGCGCAAGACGTTCTGGGCCTGCTTCGGCGGCTGGGCCCTCGATGCCCTCGACGTCCAGCTCTTCTCGCTGGTCGTGCCGACGCTCCTCGGCCTGTGGCAGATCAGCAAGGCCGAGGCCGGGCTGATCACCAGCGTCACCCTGGTGGCCTCGGCGCTGGGCGGCTGGATCGGCGGGGCGATCTCGGACCGCATCGGCCGGGTCCGCGCCCTCCAGGCGATGATCCTGTGGTTCGCCCTCGCCACCGGCCTCTCGGCGCTCGCGCAGGACTACACCCAGCTGCTCGTGCTCAAGGCGCTGCAGGGCCTCGGCTTCGGCGGCGAATGGGCCGCCGGCGTCGCCCTGATGAGCGAGGCGATCCGGCCGCAGCATCGCGGCAAGGCGCTCGCCAGCGTGCAGAGCTCCTGGGCCGTGGGCTGGGGCGCCTCGGTCGGCGTGTTCACCCTGGCCGCGGCGCTGCTCCCGCCGGACATCGCCTGGCGCGCGGTCTTCGCCGTCGGCCTCGCCCCGGCGCTCCTGGTGGTCTGGGTGCGCCGGAACGTGCCCGAGCCCGGGGTCGTGCCGGCGGCGCCGTCGCACGGCGCCGGTCCGCGCCCCTCCGTCCTGACGACCGCCCTGTCGATCTTCGCGCCGGAGCACCTGCGCGTCACCCTGGTCGGGCTCCTCCTCGGCACCGGGGCCCATGGCGGCTACTACGCGGTGACGAGCTGGCTGCCGACCTACCTGCGCACCGAGCGCGGCCTGTCCGTGCTCGGCACCGGCGGCTACCTCGCGGTCATCATCGTGGCGTTCTTCTGCGGCTGCCTCGCGGCCGCCGCGTTGCTCGACCGGATCGGCCGGCGCCTGACCGTGGGGCTCTTCGCCGCCGCCTGCGTGGTGGTGGTGCTCGCCTACGTGTTCCTGCCCTTCGGCGACACCGCGACCCTGTTCCTCGGCTTTCCCCTCGGCTTCTGCGCCGCCGGAATTCCGGCCTCGCTCGGGGCGCTGTTCTCCGAGCTCTATCCCGGCGGCCTGCGGGGGACCGGTGTGGGCTTCTGCTACAATGCCGGCCGGATCGTCTCGGCGGGCTTCCCCGTCCTCGTGGGCCATCTCAGCGAGCGCATGAGCCTCGGCGCCGCCATCGGGATCGATGCGGCCGTCGGCTACGGCCTCGTGGTGCTGGCGGTGCTGATGCTGCCCGAGACCCGCGCCAAGGACCTCGGCGAGACCGCCGCCCCGCGCGCCGTCGCGCTCCCCGGGGCCGCCGGCCGGCGCCTGCCGCAGAAGGCCACGCCATGACCCTGACGCGACGCCTCTTTCAGACGGGAGCCTTGTCCATGGTGGGCGGATCGGTGCTGGCGCGGCGGGGGGCGGCGCAGGATGGGCCCGAGACCCTGCAGGCGGTCGACACCCACGCCCATGTCTTCCGGCGCGACTGGCCCCTGGCCGATACCCGCCGCTACGCGCCCGGCTACGACGCCACCCCCGAGGACTACCTCGCGGTGCTCGACGCGCACGGCATCGCCCAGGCGGTCCTGGTCCAGCCGAGCTTCTACGGCGACGACAATCGCGGCCTGCTCGACGCCCTGGCCCGCGCGCCGCAGCGCCTGCGCGGCATCGCGGTGGTCCGCCCCGACGGACCGCCCGAGACCCTGAAGGCCTTCGCCGCCCAGGGCATCGTCGGCATCCGCCTCAACCTGATCGGTGTCGCCGACCCGGATTTCGCGGCGCCGTCCTGGCAGCGGCTCCTGCGCAGCGTGGCCGATCTCGGCTGGCAGGTCGAGGTCCAGGCCGAGGCCCGGCGCTGGCCGAGCCTGCTGCCGCCCCTCCTCGACAGCGGCGTGCGGGTGGTGGCCGACCATTTCGGCAAGCCCGATCCCGCCCTCGGCATCGACGATCCGGGCTTCCGGCACCTCCTCTCGGCGGGGCGGACGGGCCGGGTCTGGGCCAAGCTGTCGGGGAGCTACCGCAACGGGCCGGGCGAGACCGGCGAACGGATCGCCCGGGCGGCGCTGCCCCTGCTGAAGGACGGTCTCGGCCTGGAGCGCCTGGTCTGGGGCAGCGACTGGCCGCACACCCAGTTCGAAGGGGTCGCCTCCTACGACCGGGTCCGGGCCCAGCTCGACGGCTGGCTGCCCGACCCGGCCGAGCGCCGCATCGTCCTGCAGGAGACGCCGCGGGCCCTGTTCGGACTGCCGGCCGGGCGGGTCCCGACGTGAGGGACGCGCGCCGTTCAGGGCGCCGGCGGGGCGACGACCGCGTCGGCCTGCCCGCTCGCCGCCAGGGCCCTGGCCACGAAGCCCGAGGCCTTCTGGGCCTCGATGAAATCGCGCAGGGCCGCGGCGACGCCGGGCCGCGCCTTCGGGCTCGCCACGGCCTGCTCGATCACCATGAAGCGGCCGGGCAGGATGCGCAGGCCGGCATGGTCGCGCACGTAGGTCTCCAGCGGCTGGCGCACCGAGGCCAGGACCTCGGGCCTGTCGCGCAGGAACAGGGTCAGCGCCGCGGCCGAGGTCGGCGCATAGACGCGCTCGGCCGCCATGAGGTGGCGCCCGAGATAGAGGTCGTAGGCCGTGTTGCGGCCGACCGCGATGCGGATGCCCGGCCGGTCGACCTCTGCATTGTCGGTGAGAGGCGACTCGTCCCGGACGAGGTAGGCGCCCTCGATGATGACGTAGGGCGGGCTGAACGCGATGCTCTGCCCCCGCTCCGGGTCGATCGCCAGGAAGGCGACGTCCCAGCTTCGCGCGCCGCCGAGGGCCGCCACGACGGCGCCCGCCGTGTCGAAGGTCTCGAACGCCACCGGCAGGCCGAGCCGGCGGCCGAGTTCACGGGCGAGCTCCGCCGAGACGCCGGCCGGCTGGCCGTCGCTGCCCCGCTGCGCCAGCACCGGGTTCCCGTAGTTGATCGCCGCCCGCAGCGTCCCGGTGGGGGCGATCGCGGCAGGCAGGGCGGAGGTCGGGTCGAGGGCCATGGCGGTGTCCTTCAGGGGCGACAGGAAAAACGCGAGGGCAGTAAGGCGCAGGGCGATGTGGCCCAGGGCGGCGAGGATCGTCCGCCGCCGCCCGCGCCGGTCCCGCAAGGCCGTCTTCACGCATCCGTCCATCCGGCCCTCGCAGCGGGGCGCCGGGCCGGCGCATCCGCCCCGGCCACCCGATCCCCGATTGTCCCGGAGCCACCACGATGAACGCCATTCCCGTACGGCCCGACGCCCCGCCCGACGAGGCGGTGGTCATGCGCAAGGTCGGGCTCCGGCTCGTGCCGTTCCTGATCCTCTGCTACTTCATCGCCTATATCGACCGGGTCAATGCCGGCTTCGCCGCCTTGACCATGAACGAGGATGTCGGCCTGAGCCAGGCCATGTTCGGCATCGGCGGCGGGCTGTTCTTCCTCGCCTACGTGCTGTTCGAGGTGCCGAGCAACATCGCCATGGAGCGCTTCGGCGCCCGGGTCTGGATCGCCCGCATCATGGTGACCTGGGGCCTCGTCGGGGCGGCGATGGCCTTCGTGACCGGTCCCTGGACGTTCTATCTCGGCCGCTTCCTCCTCGGCGCGGCGGAGGCCGGGTTCTTCCCGGGCGTCATCCTGTACCTGACCTACTGGTTCCCCAAGGCCTACCGCGCCCGGATCGTCGCCACCTTCATGGTGGCGATCCCGCTCTCGAGCTTCCTCGGTTCGCCGCTCTCCGCCGCCCTGCTGCAGATGGACGGCATCGCCGGCCTGCGGGGCTGGCAGTGGCTGTTCCTCATGGAGGCGGTCCCGGCCGTGCTCCTCGGCCTCGCCGCCCTGGCGCTGCTGCCGAGCCGTCCGGCCGACGCCGCCTGGCTGACGCCCCGGGAGCGGGCCTGGCTCACCGACCGCCTCGCCGCTGACCGCGGCGGCGGCGCGAGCCCGGTGGCCGACCACCTGCCCCTGTGGAAGGTGCTGTCGAACAAGTACGTCTGGGCCCTGGCACTGATCTATTCCGGCAGCTCGGCCACCAGCAACGCCCTGTCCCTGTGGATGCCGCAGATCCTCAAGTCGTTCGGCCTGTCGAACCTCGAGACGGGCTTCCTCAACATGATCCCGTTCGGCATCGCCTCGGTGTTCATGATCCTGTGGGGCCTGCGGGCCGACCGGTCGGGGGAGCGGGTCTGGAGCACGGCGCTGCCGCTCGCCGTCACCGCCGCCTGCCTGCTCGCCACCTCGCTGACGAGTTCGCTGACGGTGACGCTGGTGCTGCTCAGCCTCGTCCTGATGGGCAACTACGCCATCAAAGGCCCGTTCTGGGCACTGGCCACCGAGTGGCTCTCGGCGGGCACCGCCGGGGCCGGGATCGCGGCGATCAACACCCTGTCCCACCTCGGCACCGGCAGCGCGACCTGGCTCCTCGGCGTCATCAAGGACGCGACCGGGAGCTTCCCCCTGGCGCTGCTGCCCCTGGTGTTCCTCACGGCCTCCGGCAGCGTCATGGTGGTGGCCCTCGGGCGCGCGGCCCGCAGGCGGGTCGGCCTGCGGGAAGCGGCGGGAGTGTCCTAGTGCGGGGGTGTCCTCGAGCTTGTCGGGGATCGGTCGGAACCGGTGATCCCGAAGAGACAAACGCCGAGACCGGAATTGAGGGTCTGTCTGGCTCAGGATGAGCCTGACAGACCCTAGGGCCGGCCGGGCCGACGGGACTACTTCTTGCCCTGGCTGTGGCCGTGGGCGTGGCCGTCCGTGTCGGAATGCAGCGGCTTGCCGTCAGGACCCTTCTCCTGCGCCTCCCGCACCCGGGGATCGTCGCTGTGGTTCGGTCCGCCGGAGACGGAGCCGAGGTTCGGCTTCACCTGCTCGGGGTTCGACGCGTTGCCGTGTCCGTCGACGGCGAGGGCCGGGGCCGCCGCGAGCAGGCCGGCGGTGAGGAGGGCGAACATCGTGGTCTTCATCGGTCTGTCTCCAAGGTCGAAGCGGCGTGGGCCGCTTCGAAGCAGGAGATAGCCAAGCCGTTTGTCTCGCCCGTGCCGCCCCTGTGACGAAGCATGTCAGCGTCCCGCCCCGCGGCGCGGCCCTGTCGCGGGGCTGCGGGCCCCCGGTCTCCGGGCGAGTCCGCGGCTGATGCGCGTGACCGGGATGCGCAGCCTGTCAGTAGCCGCGCGTCCGGTCGATCCCCGCCGGCGCACGGCCCGTGCGGCGGAACTCCGCCACCGCCTCGGCGACGAGCGCGGCGGCCGAGGCCATGTGCGTCGGAGCCGCGACGTGGGGCAGGATCGTGATCGCCGGATGGGTCCAGAGGCGGTGATCCGGCGGCAGGGGCTCCTCCGGGAACACGTCGAGGATCGCGTGGCCGAGGGCGCCCGTCGCCAGGGCCGCGAGGAGATCGTCCTCGACGACGTGCGCGCCGCGCCCGAAATTGACCAGGGCGGCGCCCGGCGGCAGCTGGCGGAACGCGTCGGTCTTCAGGATGCCGCGGGTGTCGGGGGTCAGGGGCAGGAGGTTGACCAGGATGTCGGCCGTCGCGAGGCTCTGCGCGAAGCCGTCCGCGCCGCTCGCGACCGGAATCGCCCCGTGCGCGGTGCCGGACCGGCTCCAGCCCCGGACGGGAAAGCCGAGGGCGTGCAGGAGGTCGGCCGCGGCTCGTCCCATCTCGCCGAGGCCGAGGATCGTCACGCGGCGCTCACCGGCCGGGCGGACCGGGTGCTGGCGCCACGTCCCCGCGCGCTGCTGCGCGGCATAGAGCGGGAAGTCGCGGTGCAGGTGCAGGACCGCCGCCGCCACCGCCTCCGCCATGGCGCGCGCCAGGGTCGGGTCGATGAGGCGCCGCACGGGCACCTCGGGCAGCGTGTCGTCGAGGACGAGACGGTCGACGCCGGCCCAGAGGCTCTGGATCCAGCGCAGGTTCGGCAGGCCCGCGAGGGACCCCAGCGGCGGGTTCGCCACGATGGCGATCTCCGCCGCGCCCACCGGGGCACCGTCGGAGACGGACGCGATTCGCTCCCCCGGCATGGCTGCGCCCAGGGCCTCGCGCCAGGCTGCCTCTTCCGCGGTCGGAAGGCTGGTGACGAGAAGGAGGGGGGAGGGCATGGATTCGGATCTCCTCGGGGCCGGCGCGCATCGTCCGGCGACGGGATCACCCGCGATCGGCCCGGCGTCAACGCAGCGGCTTGACCATCGCGGTCCGAAGCCTGCCTGATCGCGGGCCGTCTCGATCAGCACCGGAATGCCATGCCCCCGATCGCCTTCGCCAGATCCGCCTGCCTCGTCGCTCTCGCCGGCGCCGTCCTTGTCCAGGCCGACCCCGTCGCGGCACAGGCCCCGGCTCCGGCCCCCTTCCGGGTCGAGGACTCGACGATCGCCGGGGTCCGCGAGGCCCTCGCCTCCGGGCGGATCACCTGCCGCGGCCTGGTCCAGGGCTATCTCGACCGCATCGCCGCCTACGATCAGGCCGGCCCGAAGCTCGCGGCGATCCGGGCGCTGAACCCGCGGGCCCTGGCGCAGGCCGAGGCCTACGACGCGGACCGGGCAGCGGGCGCGGCCAAGCCCCTCGGCTGCGTGCCCCTGCTGCTGAAGGACAATTACGACACCGCCGAATTGCCGACCACCGGCGGCTCGGCCGCCCTCGCGGGAGCGCAGCCGGCGCAGGATGCCACCGCGGTGGCGCGCCTGCGCGCCGCCGGCGCCATCGTGCTGGCCAAGGCGAACATGCAGGAGCTCGCCCTCGGCGGGGTCTCGGTGAGTTCGCTGGGCGGCCAGGTCCGCAACCCCTACGACCTGACCCGTACCCCCGGCGGCTCCAGCGGCGGCGTCGGCGCGGGCATGGCCGCCGGCTTCGCCCTCGGGGGGCTCGGCAGCGACACCGTGAATTCGATCCGCTCGCCCGCCTCGGCCAACAACCTCGTGGGCCTGCGCGTCACCCAGGGGCTGATCAGTCTCGCGGGCATCATGCCGGTCTCGAAGACGCAGGACGCCATCGGGCCGATCACCCGCACGGTGGCGGATGCGGCGGCCCTGCTGCAGGCCATGGCCGGTACCGACCCGGCCGATCCCCTCACCGCCGCAGCCGCCGGCAAGGTCGCGCCGAGCTACGCCGCTGCGCTGAAGCCCGACGCCCTCAAGGGCGCGCGCCTCGGCGTCGTTCGGGTCCTGTTCGGGACCAAGCCGGAGCATGCGGAGGTCAACCGCGTCATGCAGACCGCCCTCGATGCCCTGGAGGCAGCGGGCGCCACCCTGGTGCGGATCGACGACCCGGCCTTCGAGGCCGACGCCCTCAACCGCGAGGACGACGTCCAGACCTACGAGTACAAGGCGCTGATGAACGGCTATCTGGCCTCGATCCCCAATGCGCCGCACAAGGACCTCGCCGGCATCCTGGCCTTGGGCCAGTTCCACCGCGCCGCTCTGGAGCCGTTCCTCAAGGCCGCCGAGGCGCGCCAGGACGGCATGGCCGAGCCCGAGTACAAGGCCCGTCTCGGGCGGATCGCCGCCTTCAAGGCCCATGTCGCCGAGGTCTTCGCGGCCCAAAAGCTCGACGCCCTGGTCTACCCGCTGCAGAAGCGGCTGGTGGTGCCCATCGGCGAACTCAACCAGGCGGATCGCAACGGGATCGTCGCGGGGCTGACGGGCTACCCGGCCATCGACGTCCCGGCGGGGTTCTCCGAGGCCAGCGCCACCGCGCCCGCGGGCGTGCCGGTCGGCATGGACCTGCTCGGTCAGCCCTGGAGCGAGGCGAAGCTCCTCGGCCTCGCCTACGCCTTCGAGCAGGCGACCAACCTGCGTCGTCTGCCGGCGAGCACGCCGCCGCTCGAGGCGCGCTGATCAGGCCACGAGGGTCGGGGCCGGCACGAGGTCCCGTACCCGCCACATCGCGCGGGCGAGGTGGGAGCGATAGGGTGCGAAGGGCTGGGTGAACGCCTGCGTGTCGGTGCAGCCCGTCAGGCGTCGGAGGCTGCCGACGGCGGCGACGTCGCCGGCCGGCCAGATGTCCGGGTCGTGATAGTGGAAGATGCCGATCATGTCGGCCGTCCACTGTCCCACGCCCTTGATGCTGCGCAGGATCGCCGCGCGTTCCGGGTGGGGCAGGGTGGCAAGGGTGGGACCGAACAGGCCCGCCTCGTCCGCGGCGCGGATGGCCTGCACGGCCCGCACCTTGGCGCCGGAGAGCCCGCAGCCGCGCAGGGTCTCTGCATGCGCTTCGACGAAGAGGTCGCGGGGTACCCCGTTCCGCAGGCGTGCCGCGTCCTCGACGCGGGCCCAGATCGCCGCTGCGGCACGGGTCGAGAGTTGCTGGTTCACGACTTCCAGGGCGAGGCGGTCCGCGACATGGGCGTGGGTCGGCGGATCGATCGGCACCGGCCCGAGATGCGCGAGGGCGTCGTGAAGCGACGCCGACAACCCCCGGGCGGTGGCCAGGAGGTGCAGGTGCGGTTCAGGGTCGGACATCATGCGGTCCGGCGGGGACGGAGCGAACGGACAGGAAAAGGCCTCGGCCCCACGAAGGGGCCGAGGCGGTCGGCTTAGCGGTCGCGGCGCTCGCGCGTGATCGTGGTGCGCTCCTCGCGACGCTCGATGCGGTCGTCGCGACGATCCGGATCGACACCGAGGACCCCGCCGACCGTACCGGTGGCCGCGCCGACGGCGCCGCCCACCACGCCGCCGATCGGGCCGGCTGCACGGTTGCCGTCCTCGACGCCACGCTCGGCGCCCCGGATGGTGCCCTGGGCCTGCGCAGTGCCCGCGAGGGCGACGGGGGTGAGCAGCAGGGCGGTGGCGATGACGAATGACTTCATGAAAGGAACCTCGCGTCGATGGTTTCGGATGGCCGGTCACGCCGTCGCGACCGGTTCGGCATGTCCCATCAACGGCCGAGACGCCGAAAGGTCGCAGAATTCATTGGAAGAGGCGCGGGAGCGCGAGGTTTCAGCGGGCGCGCCGATGTCGGTTCGCAAGTCTTCCTGGCTACCTCGCCCCATCGGCATCAGGGTGTCTGGCGTGGCCGGGAACGAGGCGGCCGGGCAGGAACGCGCCGTTCTTCCCCGCGCCTCTCACGGACGCTCTCCTGGTCATGCGGAAAGGCGTAGCGCTCCGCCCCGGCGGAGCTCGGGCCTGCCCGAGAGCTGTCGAGCCTGAGGGGGAGAGGGTTGGAGGTGCGGGTGGCTGAGCCGTCCGCCATGGACGGAGGCTTGCGGAACCATCCCACGCCTGAGCTCGCCCCGCGCGGGGAGAGGGACGTGCCCTACCGTCGAACCGGCCGCTCGGCCGATCCAGAGATCGGGATGGGCGTGCCCCGCGTGACATCCGCGGCCGTCGAGCGGCGCACCACCGAACTCAGTACGTCGCGAACATCGCGGCGATCTCGACCGGATCGCGGCTGCGGGTCAGCGCCAACGCGAGCAGGATCCGCGCCTTCTGCGGCGTCAGGTTGTCGGCGCTGAGGATGCCCCGCTCGCGCAGGCGCGTCGTGACCGGCACCACGCCGCTGCCGGCGCGGGTGGACTGGACCACCACCACCCCGGCGGCCACCGCCTCGGCCAGGGCGTCGGCCTCGCCCGGGGGCGTCATGCCGGGGGCGAGGCCCGCCGAGACGATGCCCAGCGCGCCGGCCGCCACGAAGGCGCGCACGGCGGTGCCGTCCGCGTCGGCATAGGCGTAGGCGACGTCGACCCGGGGCAGGGCGGCCAGCCCGTCCAAGGCGAACGGCGTATCCGGGGCATGCCGGCGCTCGGGGCGGCGGTAGTAGCGCACATGCGGTCCGTCGACGTGGCCGAGGACGCCGAAGTCCGGCGTGCGGAAGGTCTGCAGCCGGCCGACCGAGGTCTTCGTCACCTCGCGGGCCGCCTGGATCTCGTCGTTGAGCACCACCAGCACCCCGCGCCCGCGCGAGGCCGGGTCGGCGGCGACCCGCAGGGCCGCGACGAGGTTGAGCCCGGCGTCGCTCGACAGGGCGCTGATCGGGCGCTGGGCCCCGACGAGGACGACCGGGCAGGCCACCGTCAGGGTCAGGCCGAGGGCGTAGGCGGTCTCCTCCAGGGTCGCGGTGCCGTGCCCGATGACGATGCCGGCAAGGTCGGGATGGGCCTCGGCGAGCTCCGCGCAGAGGGCGGCGAGGGCGCGCCACTCGGCGAAGCCGATGGCGGGGCTCGGCACCGCGCGGAACGGTACCGCGATCACCTCGGCGACGCGGCCCGCCTCGGGCACCCGCTCGAGGATCGCGTCGGCCGCGAGGCGTTGCCCGGTGGCGGTGTAGTCGAGGACGTCGAGGGAATCCCAGCCGAGGGACGAGATCGTCCCGCCCGTGCCGATGAAGGCCACCTTGGATCGTGTCGCCATCGTGTCGTCGTCTCCGTCCACCTGCGCGCATCGGCGGGCCCCCGTGGGGCGCCCGGGCGGGCCCCCATGCAGGAGACTTGCCGGAGCGGGCCTCGCCCGTCAGCGGCGGGAGGTCGGACGGGGCTTCAGGTCGTCGAGGGCATCGGCATTGGCCCGACCCCAGGCGTAGAGAAGCTCCACCGGCTCGACGAAGCGGCCGCCGAGGGGGGTGAGGCGATACTCCACCGCGGGCGGTACCGTGCCGGCCACGTGCCGGGTCAGGAGCCCGCTCGACTCCATGTCCCGCAGGGTCTGGGTCAGCATCTTCTTCGAGATGCCCGGCAGGCTGCGCTGGAGGATACCGGTGCGGGCCCGGCCGGCATGGCGGGCGTGCAGGGTGTGCAGCACCATGCTGGTCCACTTGGTCGCGAACAGTTCGAGCACCCGGCGCGGCGCGCAGTCCTCGCGCCAGGCCTCGTCCGCGCTCAGCCTCTCCATGGTCGTTGCCCCCTGGGTGGGTACCGTTGGGTGCCTAGGACCCCAATCGGTGCCGTCTGGTCAGGGGCGGACTGTCTCCATAGGTCGGTCGTCAGATCAAGCCAGAGACTTCCATGACCAGGACGGAGACTTCCATGACCAGGACGGCCCTCATCGCCGGCGTCAGCGGCATCGTCGGCAACAACCTCGCCCGCCACCTCGTCGCGGAGGGCTGGTCCGTGGCCGGCCTCGCCCGGCGCCCGCCGGCCGACATCGCCGGCGTGACCCCGGTGGCCGCCGACCTCCTCGACCCCGAGAGCCTGCGCGGCGCGCTGGCGGACGTCCGCCCCACCGACGTCTTCATCACGACCTGGCTGCGCCAGGAGACGGAGGCCGAGAACATCCGCGTCAACGGCGCGATGGTGCGCAACCTCCTCGACGCCCTGCGGCCGAACGGGGGCGTGGACCATGTCGGCCTGGTCACCGGCCTCAAGCACTATCTCGGACCGTTCGAGGCCTACGGGAAGGGCACGCTGCCGGCCACGCCGTTCCGCGAGGACCAGGGCCGCCTCGACGTCGAGAACTTCTACTATGCGCAGGAGGACGAGGTCTTCGCCGCCGCGGCGCGGGACGGCTTCGGCTGGAGCGTGCACCGGCCCCACACCATCATCGGCTACGCGCTCGGCAACGCCATGAACATGGGCGTGACCCTGGCGGTCTACGCCACGCTCTGCCGCGAGACCGGCCGCCCGTTCCGCTTCCCGGGCTCGGCCGCCCAGTGGAACGGGCTCACCGACATGACGGATGCGCGCATTCTCGCGCGCCAGCTCGCCTGGGCCGCGACCACGCCGGCGGCCCGCAACGAGGCCTTCAACATCGTCAACGGCGACGTCTTCCGCTGGAGCTGGATGTGGGGCCGGATCGCCGACTGGTTCGGCGTGGAGCCGGCGCCCTTCGACGGCGCGATCCTCCCCCTGGAGCAGCAGATGGACGGGGCCGCCCCGCTCTGGGCCGAGCTCGCGGCCCGGCACGGCCTCAAGGAGACCGATCTCGGACGCCTCGCCTCGGCCTGGCACACGGATGCGGATCTCGGCCGGCCGATCGAGGTCGTCACCGACATGAGCAAGAGCCGGCGCCTCGGCTTCCTCGACTACCAGGCCACCGACGACGCGTTCTTCGACCTGTTCGCACGCCTGCGGGCCGAGCGGGTCATTCCGTGACATCCGCCCCCGGCGAAGGAGCCCGCATGACAGACCGGACCGCCCCGGACCTCGCCCGCTCGGACATGCTGCAGCGGCCGCCCCACGGAGCAGCCACCCGCGCGACGACGAGGCCCCTGATCGTCACCCCGACCTTCGTCTCGCGCAGCGACGACTCCCCCCTGGAGCGGCGCCCGCGCGACCCGGGATCGAATGTCGGCCGGGACGGGCGGTCGGCGATGCGCCCCGACCGCCATCCCGAGGCCGTGGCGCTGGAGCCCGATCCCAACCTCGCCTTCGAGCACTGGGACGCGTACTGGCGGAAGGTGCACGGGCCCAAATTCGCCTACGCGGAGCCCGGAACCCAGAACGACCGCGTGCTGCGCTACGACCAGGTCCACCGGGTCGCATCCGGGCCATCCTCCGGCTTCCGGCCGCCCTACCGGGCGATGGTGGAGGCCGAGGGCAGGCTGGTGTCCGATCCGGCCGCGCGGGTGCCGGCCTACCGGCGCCCGAGCTTCGACGGCTTCGCCTACATCGCCTACGCGGAGACCGACGACATCGCGGCGGTGCTCGGCCAGGAGCAGTACGCGGCCCGCATCGTCGCGGACGAGCGGACCGCCTTTCGCATGGTCACCCGCGAGGTGGCGCGGGAATACATACTCATCCCGAGCGCGCGCCACCGCGACCCGGTCAGCCTCGTGAAGATCCACCGACGCCGGGCGCACCTCTCCCGCACCGCGTTCCAGGAGGCCTGGCTCGGGGCCCAGGCCGACCTGGTCTGCGCCCAGAAAGCGACCGCGCGGTACGTTCGCCGCTATGCCCAGCTGCATCCGTTCGGGTCGACCCAGGCCGATCCCGAGGGCTCCAGGATCGACGGAATTTCGGTCCTGTCCTTCGACTCCCTCAACGACGTCGAAGATTAACTGGTGACGCCCGACCATGCGGTGATCGAGGCGGCGGAGAATGCGCTCGCCGATCCGGAGACATCCGAGTTCTGGACGGCGATCAACTACAGCGTCATCAACCGCCTGATGCCGGAACTGGCGACGGATCGCTGAGGAAGAGCCGCCGCGGCGGCTCACTCACCTTGCCGGACCTTCGATTTCTCGCGTCGAAAATTCTTCGACTTGGCGGACCCGGCGTTTGTCTCCATCATCGCCGGATCCCCCGATGCGTGAGGCCGCGATCCGATGAAGCCGTTCGACTGGACCACCGGCTACCCCACCGTGCGGATGCCGATCTTCGGCCGCAACATGGTCTCGACCTCGCACGCCCTCGCGGCCCAGGCCGGCATCCGCATGCTCTGGCAGGGCGGCAACGCGGTGGACGCCGCCATCGCCACGGCGGCGGCCAAGACCATCACCGAGCCCTGCAGCAACGGCCTCGGGTCGGACGCCTTCTGCATCCTGTGGGACGGGCGGCAGCTGCACGGCCTCAACGCCTCCGGCGGGGCACCGGCGGCCTGGACCCCCGACTACTTCACCCGGAAATACGGTGCGGCCGAGCGGCCGCCCATGCGAGGCTGGGATTCCGTGACGGTGCCGGGCGCCGTCGCGGCCTGGATGGCCCTGAGCGAGCGCTTCGGGAAGCTGCCCTTCGCCGACCTTCTGCAGCCCGCCATCGACATCGCCGAGCGCGGCTACCTCGCGCCGGTGGTGGTGCAGCAGAAATGGGCCGCGGCTGCGCGGGTCGCGGACCTCGTGCGGCAGCCGGGCTTCGCCGAGACCTTTCTGCCCCACGGTCGCGCCCCGCACGTGGGCGAGCGCGTCACCCTGCCGGGCATCGCCCGGGCCCTGCGGGCGATCGCGGAGACGAAGGGGCGCGCCTTCTACGAGGGCGAGATCGCCGAGGCCATGGCCCGGCACGCCGCCGCCCATGGGGGCGCCATGACGATGGCCGATCTCGCGGCCTTCCGGCCCGAATGGGTGACGCCGACGGCCAAGGACTACCGGGGCTATACGCTCCACGAAATCCCGCCGAACGGGCAGGGCATCGCCGCCCAGATCGCCCTGGGGATCCTCGAATCCTTCGATCTGGCGGGTCTGGCCCCGGATGGCCCGGAGGCGCAGCACCTCCAGATCGAGGCGATGAAGCTCGCCTTCGCCGACACCTACCGCTACGTCTCCGACGCGCGCAGCATGGAGGTGACCCCGGAGGCGATGCTCGATCCGGCCTACCTGGCGGCGCGGGCGAGGCTGATCGACCGGCACCGTGCCCAGGAGTTCGGCGCCGGCAACCCGGTCCGGGGCGGCACCATCTACCTCACCGCCGCCGACGAATCCGGCATGATGGTGAGCTTCATCCAGTCGAACTTCATGGGCTTCGGCTCCGGCGTGGTCGTGCCCGAATGGGGCCTGTCCCTGCAGAACCGCGGCTACGGCTTCGTTCTGGACGAGGCCAGCCCCAACGTGGTGGCGCCCGGCAAGCGGCCCTTCCACACCATCATCCCGGGTTTCCTCACCCAGGGCGGAGCGCCGGTGATGAGCTTCGGCGTCATGGGCGGCAACATGCAGCCTCAGGGCCACCTGCAGACCCTGGTGCGGATGATCGACCACGGCCAGAACCCGCAGGCCGCCTGCGACGCGCCGCGCTGGCGCTTCAATGCCGGGCTCGAGATCAACGCCGAGGCGGCGATGCCGGCCGCGACCCTGCAGGGCCTGGTGGAGCGCGGCCACCGGGTCGACGTGATCGAGGACAGCTACCAGGATTTCGGGGCCGGCCAATTCATCTGGCGGATGGGTGACCCCGGCACCGAGGGGTATGTCGGCGCCAGCGATCCCCGGCGTGACGGACAGGTGGCGGTCTGGTGAGGCCGGGTCGTTGCCAAGCGGTTCGCTGGCACAGATAATGTATACACTTTCGAACGTCTTCCCGGTTCGCGCCGATCCGCCCTCCCGTGCGGCGGATCTGCGATCCGGACCGATCCCAGTTCTGAAGGAAGCTTGATGCTGCGTCTGTTCGCTGCCGGCCTCGTCGCGGGCATTGCCGCGCTCTCTCCTGTCCAGGCGCAGACCCTGCGCTTCGGCCTGATGGAGGACCCGGACGCCCTCGACCCGACGCTGGCGCGCACCTTCACCAGCCGCATGGTCTTCGCCGCGATGTGCGACAAGCTCGTGGATATCGGGCCCGACCTGAAGCCGGTGCCGCAGCTCGCCACCGGCTGGAGCCTGTCGGAGGACCAGAAGACGCTCACCATGACCCTGCGGCCGGGCGTGCGGTTCCATGACGGCGAGAAGCTCGACGCGGCGGCGGCGAAGTACAGCATCGAGCGCCACCTGAAGCTGCCCGGCTCGCAGAGGCGCGGCGAGATCGCGCCGATCGACCGGGTCGAGGTCGTCGACGACCTGACCTTCAAGATTTTTCTCAAGACGCCGTTCGCGCCCCTGATGGCGCAGTTCACGGATCGGGCCGGGATGATGGTCTCGCCCAAGGCCGCCGAGCGCCTGGGCGACAAGTTCTCCACCGCCCCCGTCTGCGCCGGGCCGTTCAAGTTCGTCGAGCGGGTGCCGCAGGACCGGATCGTGGTCGAGCGCTTCGACGATTACTGGAACAAGGACCAGATCCACCTCAAGCGCATCGAGTTCCGGCCGATCCCCGACGGCACCGTGCGGTTGACCAACCTGCGGGCCGGCCAGCTCGAACTCCTGGAGCGCCTGACCCCCACCGACCTGCCGCAGGTGACCCGCGACTCGAAGCTCAAGATCGGCTCGACCATCGAGCTCGGCTTCCAGTCGATCGTCTTCAATCCGAATAGGGCCGGCTCGGCCATGGCCGACCCGCGCGTGCGCGCCGCCTTCGACCTCGCCATCGACCGCAACGCCCTGAACCAGGTGGTGTTCAGCGGCGAGTTCCTGCCCGGCAACCAATGGGTCTCGCCCAAGCACCCGGCCTACGTGAAGGACTATCCCCTGCCGAAGCGGGACGTCGCCAAGGCCAAGGCCCTGCTGGCGGAGGCCGGCATCCCGAAGCCGTCCGTCACCCTGACGGTCTACGCCAACAACGAGGCGCCGCAGGTGGGGCAGGTCATCCAGGCGATGACCCGCGAGGCCGGCTTCGACGTGAAGCTCCAGGCCACCGACTTCACCACCGCGCTGGACGCCGCGGACAAGGGCAACTTCGACGCCTACCTCTACTCCTGGAGCGGCCGGCCCGACCCGGACGGCAACACCTTCAGCTTCCTGGCCTGCAAGACGCCCCTGAACTACGCCCGCTACTGCAACCCGGAAGCGGATGCGGCGCTCGCCGCCGAGCGCGCCACGGTCGATCCGGCCCAACGGGCCGAGGCCTGGAAGCATCTGGCCGACCGGGTCATGGCCGACCGGCCGCTGATCTACCTGTTCCACCGCAAGCTGTTCTGGGCCTACAGCAACAAGCTCACCGGCTTCACGCCCTATCCCGACGGCCTCGTGCGCTTCACCGGCCTGACGCTGAACTGAGGCGGGAGCCCGGCTGATGCTGCGCTTCCTCGTCCAGCGCCTGGCGCTCGCGATTCCCACCCTGGTGATCGCCTCGATGATCATCTTCACCCTGCAGCAACTGCTGCCGGGCGACACAGCCACCGCCCTGTCGGGCGAGGAGCGCGACCCCGAGGTCATCGCCTTCATCCGGCAGAAGTACCACCTCGATCAGCCGCTTCCCGTGCGCTACGCCCTCTGGGCCGGCGGCGTGCTCCAGGGCGATCTCGGCGAGTCGATCCGCCTGCAGAAGCCGGTCATCGACCTCGTGATCGAGAAGCTGCCGGTCACCCTGGAGCTCGCCTGCCTCGCCATGCTGGTGGCCCTGGTGATCGGCGTGCCGATGGGCATCCTCTCGGCGGTCAAGCGCGGTACCGCCGCCGATACCCTGGCCAACGGCATCGCCCTGTGGGGCCTGTCGGTGCCGAACTTCTGGCTCGGCATCCTCATGATCCTGCTGTTCTCGGTCCAGCTCGGCTGGCTCCCGGCCTCCGGCTACGTCTCGCCCTTCGAGAGCCTGTCCGAGAACCTGCGCTCCATGGCGATGCCGGCCTTCGTCCTCGGCAACGCCATCGCGGCGGTGATGATGCGCCACACCCGGGCGGCGATGCTGGGCGTGCTCGGCTCGGACTACGTCCGCACCGCCCGGGCCAAGGGCGTCTCGCCGTTGCGCCTGATCCTGCGCCACGCCCTGCCCAATGCCGCGATCCCGATCATCACCCTGGGCGCCCTCGAATTCGGGCAGCTCCTGTCCGGCGCCGTGCTCACCGAGCAGGTCTTCTCGGTGCCGGGCTTCGGTAAGCTGATGGTCGATGCCGTGTTCAACCGCGACTACGCCACCGTGCAGGGCGTCGTGATCTGCACCGCCACCACCTACGTCCTCCTCAACCTCGCGGCCGACCTCCTCGCGGCCTTCGTCAACCCGAAGCTGAGGCGCGCGTGAGCATGGCGGCACTTCCCCTGCACCGGCATTCCCCCGATTCTTGCGCCTCCGAATCACGCGCCTCCGATTTCCGCGCGGGTGTCCCCCGTTCCGGGCACGGTGATCGCGCGCACGCGGCATTCTCCGAAAACAGGCCTTGCGGCACCGCGTCATCCCGGGGCCGCGCCGCGGAGCCCGGGATCGGGACACGCAGGTGGTGCGAGGTTTCAGGCCGTCGGCGTCCCTGGAGGCCGGGCTCGCCTGCGGCGCCCCGGAACGACGCGGTGCCGGGATCTGGGATCGCCTTCGCTTCCGGAAGCGCGAGCCCGACGTGCCGACCCCGCGGGGACGACATGCGTCGGAGGCGTCGATGACCAAGGCCGTCATCGCTCCGCCCGTCATCGCTCCGCCCGTCATCTCTCCGACCGGCGTCGCCCTGCCGTCTGCCGCGCCCCCGCTCCGCAGCGAGCCCGGTCCGATCCGCGCATTCTGGGCGCGCCTGACCGCACGGCGGACCGCCATGGTCGGCCTCGTGATCGTGGTGGCGCTGATCCTGATGGCGGTCTTCGCCGACTGGATCGCGCCCTACGATCCCATCGCCACCGACTGGGGCGCCATCCGCGCCGCCCCCAGCTGGGCGCACCCGTTCGGCACCGATGAGGTCGGGCACGACGTGCTCTCGCGCATCGTCTTCGGGGCGCGGGCCTCCCTGGGGGCGGGCCTGACCTCGGTGGCCCTCGCGGTGGCCCTCGGCCTGCCGTTCGGGCTGCTGGCCGGTTATGCCGGGGGCGTGATCGACATGGTGATCATGCGCCTGACCGACGCGTTGCTGGCGATCCCGTTCCTGATCCTCGCCATCGCGCTCGCAGCCTTCCTCGGCCCGAGCCTGACCAACGCCATGGTGGCGATCGGCCTCTCGGCGACCTCGACCTTCGTGCGCCTGACGCGGGCGCAGGTGCAGGCGGTGGCGGCGGAGGAGTTCGTCGAGGCTGCCCGTGCCGTCGGCAATCCGCCCTGGCGCATCGCCATCCGCCACATCGTGCCGAACATCGTGCCGGCGATCCTGGTTCAGGCGACCCTGACCATCGCGGCCGCGATCATCGCCGAGGCCAGCCTGTCCTTCCTCGGCCTCGGACAGCAGCCGCCCGAGCCGTCCTGGGGCTCCATGCTCAACGTCGCCAAGAACTTCCTCGAGCAGGCGCCCTGGATGGCGATCTGGCCCGGCGCCTCGATCTTCCTCGCGGTGCTGGCCTTCAATCTGCTCGGCGACGGCCTGCGCGACGCCCTCGATCCCCGGCAGAGGACCTGACGATGGTGCGAGAAGCTCCGGCGCAGGAAAATGCGGCGCAGGCGAAGCCGACCCTGCTCGACGTCCGTGACCTCGCCGTCGCCTTCGACAGCGAGGGCGGCGCGGTCCACGCGGTCAACGGCGTGTCCTATACCCTCGCCGAGGGCGAGACCCTCGGCATCGTCGGCGAATCCGGGTCCGGCAAGAGCGTGCACGTGCTGGCGATGCTGGGCCTGATCCCGCGTCCGCCCGGCCGCATCACCGGCGGACAGGTGCTGTTCGAGGGGCGCGACCTCCTCGCCCTGCCGGAGCGCGCGCTGCGGACGGTGCGCGGCGGGCAGATCGGCTTCGTGTTCCAGGACCCGATGAGCTCGCTCAACCCCGGCATGACGGTGGCCGCGCAGATCATCGAGCCCCTGCGCATCCATCTCGGGCTCGACGGCCGCGCCGCCCGCGCCCGGGCCCGGGACCTCCTCGACCTCGTGCGCATTCCCCAGGCCGGGGCGCGCCTCGACCAATATCCGCACGAGTTCTCCGGCGGCCAGCGCCAGCGGGTGATGATCGCCATCGGCCTGTCCTGCCGCCCGAAGCTGCTCATCGCCGACGAGGCGACGACGGCCCTCGACGTCACCGTGCAGGCGGAGATCATCGCCCTGGTGCAGGAGCTGAAGCGCGAGATCGGCATGGCGATCGTCTGGATCACCCACGATCTCGGCGTGGTGGCCGGCATCGCCGACACCGTGCAGGTGATGTATGCCGGCCGCATCCTCGAGCGCGGCCCGGTGGACGACATTTTCCGCGATCCACGGAGTGCGTATACGCTCGGGCTCCTGCGCTCGCTGCCAGATCTGAGCCGCGGCCGGGCCGGGCGCCGGCGCCTGCACCAGATCGAGGGGGCGCCCCCCGACATGCGCTACCCGCCGCCGGGCGACCCCTTCGCCGCGCGCAACGTCTACGCGACCGCACGCTGCCTCGCCGAGGCGCCGCCCCTGGTCCAGGCCCCCGGCGCCGCGCCGGGCCACCTCGTGGCCGCCTGGTACGATCTGCCGGCGCGCCTCGCCGCCGAGGAGGCCGCCCGATGAGGCCCGAACCCGCCGACCGCTACCCGCTGCTCTCGGTACGAAATCTCAGCAAGCACTACCCCTTGCGCAGCTGGTGGGGCGGAAAGGGCTCGGTGTTCCGGGCGGTGGAGGATGTCAGCTTCGACATCCGGCCCGGCGAGACTCTCGGCCTCGTGGGCGAGTCCGGCTCGGGCAAGTCCACCATCGGCCGCGCCGTCACCATGCTGAACCCGCCCAGCGCCGGCACCGTCGCGTTCGAGGGCACCGACCTCGCCAAGCTCTCCGCCGGAGAGATGCGCCGGATGCGCGCCCGCATCCAGATGGTGTTCCAGGACCCCTACGCCGCCCTCAACCCGCGCATGAGCATCGGCGACTACGTGGCCGAGCCGTTCCGGCTGCACCGGCCCGGCATGGCGCGGGCCGAGCGCCGCGACGAGGTCGAGGGCCTGCTGGCCCGGGTCGGGCTCGATCCGCGCTTCGCCCAGCGCTACCCGCACCAGTTCTCCGGCGGTCAGCGCCAGCGCATCTGCATCGCCCGCGCCATCGCGCTGAAACCGAGCTTCATCGTCGCCGACGAGCCGATCGCCGCCCTCGACGTCTCGATCCAGGCCCAGGTCGTGAACCTGCTGCAGGACCTGCAGGACGAGCTCGGCATCTCGTACCTGTTCATCTCCCACGACCTGCGCATGGTGCGCTACCTGTGCCAGCGCGTCGCCGTGCTCTGGCACGGCCGGGTGGTGGAGCTCGCCGAGGCGGACGCGCTCTACGAGGACCCGCGCCACCCCTACACCCGGCGCCTCCTCAGCGCGGTGCCGGTGCCGAACCCCGTGGAGGAGCGCGCCCGCCTGCGCGCCGCCTCCCTCCTGCCCACGGCCGACCCGGATGCCACGGGCGGCCTGGTCGAGGTCGCCCCCGGCCACTGGGTCGCCGACACCCGCTACGCCTGATCCTCCAGGATTCGATTCAAGGACCCGACGCCGTGAGAGATTTCTCGAAACCGGGCCGCTCGCCCGTCTATGCCGCCCAGGCCGCGGTCGCGACCTCCCACCCGCTCGCCTCGCTGGCGGCCATCGAGATCCTGAAGGCGGGGGGTAACGCCGTCGACGCCGCCATCGCGGCGGTGGCGGTGCAGGGCGTGGTCGAGCCGGCCATGACCGGGATCGGCGGCGACTGCTTCGCCCTCTACGCCCCGAAGGGCGCTGCCGTGCCGATCACGCTGGACGGCTCCGGCCGCAGCCCCGCGGCCGCGCACGATGCCTGGTACGTCGAGAACGACGTGGCCATCGAGGCAACTTCGCCGCATGCGGTCACGGTACCGGGCGCCATCGCGGCCTGGGCACGGCTGCTCGCCGACCACGGCACCCGCAGCCTCGGTGAACTGCTGCAGCCCGCGATCCGCTACGCCGAGGACGGCTACGCGGTCCAGCCGCGGGTCGCCTACGACTGGGCGCGCAACCGCGACAAGCTGCGGGCCGATCCGGGCTCGGCCGCCGCCTACCTGGTCGACGGGGAGGCGCCGAAGGTCGGCACGATCATGCGCCACCCGAAGCTCGCCGCCACCTTGCGGCGCATCGCCGAGCACGGCGCCGCCGGCTTCTACGAAGGCCCCGTGGCCGAGGACATGGTCGCGCGCCTGCGCGACCTGGGCGGCCTGCACACCCTCGAGGACTTCGCCAGCGCCGCGCCCGAATACGTGACGCCGATCTCGACCCGCTACCGCGGCTACGACGTCTACGAGTGTCCGCCGAGCGGCCAGGGCCTCGCCGCCCTGATGATGCTCAACGTGATGTCGCAGTACGATGTCGGCGCGCTCGGCGAGCTCGACCGGGTCCACCTCTTCGCCGAGGCCTGCAAGCAGGCCTACCACCACCGCGACGCGCTCTTCGCCGATCCGGTGGTGAACGCCGTGCCGGTCGAGCACCTGCTCTCCCAGGCCTGGCAGGCGCGGGCGCACGGCGCCATCGACATGGCCCGTGCCCAGGCGCCGGTGCTGTGGCCGGAGATCCGCCACACCGACACGGTCTACCTCTGCGTGGTCGACCGCGACGGCAACGCGATCTCGCTGATCAACTCGATCTTCCAGGGCTTCGGCAGCGGCATCACCGCGCCGGAGAGCGGCGTGCTGCTGCACAATCGCGGCTTCTCGTTCCGGGTCGAGCCGGGTCATCCCAACACCATCGCGCCGCGCAAGCGGCCGATGCACACCATCATCCCCGGCATGCTGATGCGCGACGGCGCGGTGGTGGCGCCCTTCGGCGTGATGGGAGGGCACTATCAGGCCATGGGCCACGTCGAACTGCTCACCGGCATCATCGACCGGGGCCTCGACGTGCAGGAGGCGCTGGATGCCCCGCGCAGCTTCGCCTATGGCGGCGGCGTCGAGTTCGAGGCCGGCTTCGCCCCGGGGCTCGCCGAGGGGCTGGCCGCCCGCGGTCACATCACGGTGCCGGCCCCGGTCCCGATCGGCGGCGGCCAGATCATCTGGATCGACCCGGCGACGGGCATGCGTGCCGCCGGATCCGATCCGCGCAAGGACGGCTGCGCCCTCGGCTACTGAGGCGCGGGAAACCGGCTCACGGGTAGCGCACCGGCGCCGGCTGCTCGGGCAGGGGGATGAACTCGGATTCCCCCGGCACGGTGTCGAAGCGGGCTTGGCGCCAATCCTCCTTGGCCTGCTCGATCCGCTCGGGCCGCGAGGAGACGAAGTTCCACCAGAGATGGCGCGGGCCGTCCATCGGCTCGCCGCCCAGGACCATGAAGCGGGCGGTCTCGGTCGCCCGCACGCTGATCCGGTCGCCCGGCCGGAAGACGAGGAGCTGGCCCGGGCCGAATCCGTCCCCCGCGATCGCGATGGCGCCCGAGACCGTGTAGATCGCGCGCTCGTCGTAGGTCGGGTCGAGGGGCAGCACCGCGCCGGCCTCGAGCCGCACGTCGGCATAGACCATCGGGCTCGACGTCCGCACCGGCGATTTCGCCCCGAAGGCCTCGCCGGCGATCAGCCGGACGGTCTTGCCCTCGCCGGCGAGGATCGGCAGCGCATCCGCCTCGTAATGCTCGAAGGCCGGTGCGGTCTCCTCGTCCTTGCCGCTCAGCGCGACCCAGCTCTGGAGACCGAACAGGGTCGAGCCGGTCCGACGCAGGTCCGAACCGGTGCGCTCGGAATGGGTGATGCCGCGCCCGGCCGTCATCCAGTTCAGCTCGCCCGGCCGGATCGGCAGCGCGGTGCCGAGGCTGTCCCGGTGCATGATCTCGCCCTCGAACAGGTAGGTCACCGTCGACAGGCCGATATGCGGGTGGGGGCGCACGTCCATGCCCTGGCCGAGCAGGAACTCGGACGGGCCCATTTGGTCGAAGAAGATGAACGGGCCGACCATCCGGCACTCGGTCGACGGCAGGGCACGCCGCACCGCGAAGGAGCCGAGGTCCCGCGAGCGCGGCACGATCAGGGTCTTGATCGCGTCGCAGCTGAAGGGGTCGCCCGGGATCGGGTCGTCCGCACTGTGCCAGCTCATTCGATGTCCTCCTGCGTCAGGGCCGCCAAGCCGGACCGGTACCGCGCCGACCGTCGCGCCGGGCGTGCCGAGCCTAGCACGCGAGGCGGCTCCGGGTGCGGGCCGGTGACCTGTGGGGACGGGGGGACGGGATGGCTTGTCGAATCCGGCTTTGCTTTGAACCTTCGCGCCGTGCCTCAGCGCTGGCGGGTCGCCGCCACGCCGATCTGGTCGGCCATGCGCACGAGGTCGGCCAGGGACCGGGCCTGCATCTTCTCCATCACCCGCCGCTTGTGGACCTTGGCGGTGATCTCGGTGATCCCGAGTTCGGCGGCGATCTGCTTGTTCATCAGGCCGCCGATGGCGCAGCGCAGGACGTCCAGTTCGCGCGGGGTCAGGGCCTGCAGGCGCTCGGCCACGGCCTCCCGGGCGCGATGGGCTTCCAGGGCCGCCGCATCGGCTGCGAGGGCCCGGTGCACGGCGTCGAGCAGAACCTCGGCCACCACCGGCTTCGTGAGGAACTCGCTCGCGCCGCCGCGCATCGCCCGCACCGTCATCGGGATGGTGCCGAAGCCGGTCAGGAAGATGATCGGCACGGTGCTGCCGGCCGAACGCAGGGCTTCCTGGACCGAGAGGCCGTTCTCCCCGGCAAGTCGAACGTCGAGGAGGATGCATTCCGGTGCGGTCCGGACCCGTGTCGCGGCGAGTCCAGCGGCATCTCCGTGACCGACCGCAAGCAATCCGCTCGACCGGCACAGGCGCATCAGCGCGCAGCGCAGGGCCGGATCATCGTCGACGATATGGACGGTCGCTTCGGACATCTTCCAGAGGAGTGCGAATATGCAGGGCTGGCTTACAAGATACGGACCAACCCGGTGCATCATCTGCGGCTTGGCCACTGCTGATCTTGGCCTGCCTATCACGGGTCGCGCGTGATGCCGAGGACGCTGCCCAGGCAGTGTTCGAACTGCTCGGCGTCGAAGGGCTTGGCGAGGTAGGCGAAGGCGCCCGAGGCCAGCGCCCGCGCGCGGCTGGCCTCGCTGGGATAGGCCGTCATCACGATGACGGGCAGCGTCGGCCGGCGCAGGTGCAGGAGGCGCAGGAGGTCGAGACCGCTCAGGCCCGGCATCTGCACGTCCGTGACGACGACGGCGATCCCCGCATCGTCCGCCGCCTCAAGGAGCGGCTCGGCCCCCGCGAAGGGAGCCGGGGCGTAGCCGAGGGAGCGGGTGAGCCGCGACAGGGCCGAGCGGATCGCCGGGTCGTCGTCCACGATGGCGACGACGGGCGCTCGCGGCGCCGCGTTCCGGGTGGAATCGCCCGCCGCGGATTCAGCCATGGGCGGGCCCGACGACCGGGAGGGTGAAGTGGAAGGCGGCCCCGCCTCCGGGCGCGGCATCGGCCCAGATGTCGCCGCCATGCGCATCGATGAGGTTGCGGCAGATCGCGAGCCCCATGCCCATCCCGCCCGCCTTGGTCGAGTGGAACGGCTCGAAGATCCGGGCGCGCCGCTCGGGCGCGATGCCGGGGCCGGTATCGCTGACGTCGACCGCCACCGCGTCGCCCGTGGCCCGGATCGTCACGGTGACGTCGCGCGGTCCGTCCCCCTCCGCCATCGCCTGGGCGGCGTTCAGGAGCAGGTTCACGAAGACCTGCTGCAGGCCGATCGCATCGGCGTCGATCCAGGGGATGTTCCCCTCCGCCGCGATGTGGACGGCGGCCCGGTGCAGGCGCAGCTCGCCCTCGACGAGCAGGTTCGCGTCGCGGGCCGCCTGGAGGAGATCGACGGCGGCGGAGGCGCGCGGGGCGTTGCCGAGATAGGACCGGGTCCGGGCGATCACGTCGCGGGCGCGGGTCGCCTCGGTCACGACGTCGTCGAGGGCCGCCGAGGCTTCGCCTATCTCCGGCACCGGGCGCCGCAGCCAGCGGGCGGCGGCCTGTGCGTTGGCCAGGATGGCCGCCAGGGGCGAATTGACCTCATGGGCGATGGAGGCGCTCAGCGCTCCCACCGTGGTGATGCGCGAGGCGCGCGCGAGCGCGGTGTCGGCCAGGGCGAAGCGCTTCTGGGCCTGCTTAAAGGCCGTGACGTCGAGGGCCGTCACGACGATCTCGGAGAAGCCGGCCAGGTCCCGGGGCAGCATGGCGGTGAACAGCATGTCGACCTCGCTGCCGTCGGCGCGCACCACGTGGGCTTCCGAGCGGAAGAAGCGGTCGCCCCGGCCGAAGGCCACCAGCCACTGCACGAAGGTCTGGTCGGTGTCCGGCAGGAGACGGTCCAGGGGACCCAGAAAGGCGTCCTTGCCGGAGGCGCCCGTCTCCTCGACCGTGAAGCCGTTCACGTCGGTGACGATGACCTGCCGGCGCAGGGCACGCAGCGCCTCCGGCCGGCTGGCGAAGTGGGATTCGATGTCCACGGTGCCGGCCCGGCGCAGGGCCATCACCGCCTCGCCCGCCGCCGTCCAGTCCTCGCGCCACATCGAGATGCCGGAGCGCTCAAAGATGGCCGCCAGGCGCGTCTCGCTGATCCGGTGCCGCTGTGCCTGTCGGGCCGCCAGGGCGAGGGCTGCGCCCCCTGCCACGAGGGCGAGCCCGATCAACACCGCGGCCGATGCGCCGCCCCCGGCCGCGGCGGCCCAGCCCGCGAGGCCGGCGAGGCCCAGGGGCGGCAGGATCAGCAGGGCCGCCGTGCCGACGGCCGCCGCCCAGGCCCGGCGCGGCCCCGTCGGTGCGGCCAGCATCCAGGCCGGCAGGTCGTCGCTGCCGATGGGCCCGTCATGGGCCGAGGCGGAGGCCCGGCTCGGCCAGCGGGAAAAGACCTGCCGCGACAGCGCCTGTCGCGACAGCATGGGGCCTGAGAACCGTTGCCGCGAGAAACCGTGCCGCATGCACCTCATCCACCGGGGCCCGCCAGGATAGCGGGCCCGCGCCCGGGGGTCTCCGATACACCTGTATAATGGCGCGCCCGGCGCATGGATTGCACGTTGCGGGCATGGATCTGCATCGGCACAGCGCGCACAAGTTTCCCCATGCCGGCCTGCTTGCGACCTCCCGGGGCCGGCAGTGGCAGGGCGTCGCGGCGGAGTTGCGCGCGCACCCGGCCGGCGACCTTCCGGCGATCGTGCCGACCCAGATGGAGATCACCCTGGCGACCCGCCGCATCCCGGGCGCGCATGTCAGCCGCAAGGGCGCCGGCCTCCGCCAGCGGACGGCGGTCGAGGCGGGGACGATCTGGCTCTGCCCCGTCGGCGTCGGGGAGGACGACATCAACATCTCGGCCCCGTTGAGCGAGATCCTGCACATCTACCTGCCGGCCGAGCGCTTCGCGGCCCTGGCGAACCTCTACGGCGATGCCCGCATCCGCGCCGACACCGTGCGTTACCTCGCCGATGTCCCGGACCCGCTCATCCGCCAGATCGGGCTGTCGATCCTGAGCGAGCTCATCCAGGAATCCTCGGCCGGCCGGATGATGGTGGAGGCGGCGGCCCTCGCCCTCACGGCCCGGGTGGCACAGGCCTACGGGCATGACCGTCCGGACGGTGCCGATGCGGCCGGTGGCGATCACGGCTGTCCCGAGCGCATCCAGCGGGCGATCGCCTTCATCCGCGACAACCTCGATCGCGACCTCAGCGTGACCGAACTCGCCGCCGCCGCCTGCCTCAGCCCGTTTCACTTCGCGCGCCTGTTCAAGCGCGTCACCGGCAAGACGCCCTACGGTTTCGTCAGCGCCGAGCGCCTGGCCCGCGCCCGCCGGCTCCTGGCCGAGCGCAGGCTGCCGCTGGTGGACGTCGCCCTCTCGTCCGGCTTCTCGAGCCAGGCCGCCTTCAGCACCGCGTTCAAGCGGGTCACGGGCTGCACGCCGGGGGAATACCGCCAGCTCTCGCCCTGAGGCGACCCGGCAAACAGCAGGATCGCGGAACGGCCGAGCAAGTCTGCGAAAGACCCTTGCCGCACCCCGCCGGCATGGTGTCCTCACCCGAAGGTCTGGTGTGGAGACGAGGATGCATCGGCCAGCCGACACCCCTGCGGTCCGGATCGCGATCCCGCCGCTGCTACGCAGCCGGCGGCCCGCCCCGGAGCCGGGCCTGCGCCCGCGCACGGTCGAACCCAAGCGTGAGCCCCGCTCCGACCCGGTCCGAACGACCCGTTCGCCGGATCCGCAAACGGACGGCATCGTGGTCTCGGACCTCCGCGCGGGTGGACGCCCGGCGGCACCGCAGCCGCAGCGCTACGGCGCCGGCTTGCTGATCCTGGTGCAGCTGGCGGATGACGGAGGCTGGCCGGCGGGCGGTTGCTTCCGCCCCGCCCCCGAGCGCGTCTGCACCAGTTCCGTGACGCTCCTCGATCACCGCAACAGGCCCGCGGCCGCCGAGCGGGGCGGCGCGGTCCAGATCTGGCTGTCGCGCCGGCTCCTCGCCGAGGTGACCGAGAGCATGGGCCTCGGGAACATCGATCCGCTCGCGGCCCTGAAGCCGGTCGACGGCAAGGTCCTGGTCGACCCCACGATCCACGACCTCGCTGCCAGCGCCGCCGCCACCCTCGATCGGCCGGACCGCGGCGCGGCCGTCTTTCGCCTGCAGATCGGCCGGGCCATCGGGGCGCATCTGATCGGCCTCCATGCCGATCCGGGCCTCCATGCTCATCCGGGCTTCCATGCCGCCCCGGGCCTCGCCGCCGAGCCTGCCCGGGGCGGGCTCGCCCCCTGGCAGCTGCGCCGCGCCCAGGACCGCCTGCGCGCCGAGCTGGGCGACACGCCGAGCCTGCAGACCGTCGCGGCGGAGTGCGGCCTCTCCGTCAGCCACTTCGCCCGGGCGTTCCGCCAATCCCTCGGCGTGTCGCCCCATGCCTGGCTCGTCCGGCAGCGCATTGCCCGGGCCAAGATCCTCATGCGCGGGCCCGGCCCGTCGCTGGCCGAGATTGCGCTCGCCTGCGGGTTCGCCGACCAGAGCCACTTCACCCGCGTCTTCGTCCGCGAGGAGGGCATGAGCCCCGGCCGCTGGCGTCGGATGGTCGAGCCGCAGGAGCCGGGCGCGGATCGCCGAGATGTCTCGGCGTGACCGTGTTTCGACACGACCCTGCATCGGCGTCACGGCGTCTCGTCGTGACGGCGACTTGTCCTGGAAAGCGCCCTGGCGCGAGCGGGGCTGCGGCCCCATGATCGCGGAACCACCGGCCGGTCCCGGCGCGGCGTGCCCGGTCCGGACGGCGACAGCAGGCAGCGAGGCGCGGACATGAACAGTCCCCTGCATCAGGACGAGACGCGCCGGTTCGCGCGGGCGCAGCTGCGCGGAGAGATGCTCGATTGGCTCCTCGCCGGAACCCGGGGGGAGCGCTTCCTCGACGATATCTTCGTGGCGTTCTGCCGGCGCCTGCGCGAGGCCGGGATCCCGGTGGCGCGGGGCACGATCCACCTGCGGACGCATCATCCCCTCTGGCTCGGAACCCGCATCCTCTGGCGCACCGGCGCGGCAGCCGCCGAGATGCAGAATTTCGAGTACGGCATCGTCGACACCGACCAGTTCAAGCTCAGCCCGGCCGCCGAGATCTTCAACGGTGCGGAGCGGGTCCGGAAGCGCCTGGAAGAGCCGGCGCAGCCGGCGACCGATTACGGGATCTACCGCGACCTGCGCGCGGAGGGCCTGACCGACTACGTCGCCTGGCCCCTGCACTACACCCTCGGCAAGAGCCACATCATCTCGTTCTCGGCCGATCGGCCCGGCGGGTTCGAGCCCGACGACCTCGATTTGCTGGCCTCGCTCCTGCCGGCTCTGTCGGTGGTGACGGAGGTCCGGCACAAGAACCGCCTGACCCGCCTGCTCCTCGACACCTATGTCGGTCCGCATGCCAGCGAGATGATCCTCAACGGGGCGACCCGGCGCGGCAGCGGCGTCACCGTGGAGGCCGCCATCATGGTCATCGACCTGCGCGGCTTCACCGAGATCTCCGAGCTCTGGCCGCGCGACGATGTGATCTCCCTGCTGAACGACTACTTCGACGCGATCTCCCTGCCGATCGAGCGGCACGGGGGCGAAATCCTGAAGTTCATGGGCGACGGCCTGCTGGCGATCTTCCACCTCGATACGCCGGCCGCCTGCACCGCCGCGCAATCCGCCGCCCTGGAGGCGCGGGCCGCCATGCGGGCGCTGAACATCGCGCGGGCCGAGCGCGGACAGCCGCGCCTCGGCTACGGCATCGGCGTCAATGTCGGCGCGGTGATGTACGGCAATATCGGCTCGCGCTCGCGCCTCGACTTCACGATCATCGGGCCGGCCGTGAACGTGGCGGCCCGGCTGGAGAGCCTGACCAAGGTCCTCGACGTCAGCGTGCTGTTCTCGGGCGCCTTCGCGGCCCGCTCCAGCGACGGACACCAGCTCGTGCCCCTCGGGACCTTTCCCCTGCGCGGCATCGGCGATCCCCTGGAGGTGCTGGCCTTTCCGGACGACGCCGAGGCCGATGCGTGACGCCGCGGCCCGTTCGCGGAAGCCGAGCGGTCTCCGGGAAGACACGGACGCGGGAACGAGAAAGGCCAGCCTCGCGGCTGGCCTTCGGAATCATCGAAGCGGGATCGAGGCCGCTGCTTATTCCGCGGCGGTCATCTCGGGCGAGAAGTGGCCGCACCAGTCGGCCGAGCCGACCACCGGCCACAGGCCGTGATCCGACGGGCCCGGCTGGTTCACGGGCGGGTTGAAGCGGCACAGGCCCTCGTCAGCGGCCGCGGCGGCGCCGTTGACCTTGTGCTCGTCGAAGAACTTGCAGCTCTCGCACTTCGCGTTCGCCATGTCGGTCATCTCCATCCTGGGCGGCTCAGCGCCGTTCCTACTTACGAATTAGAACAGATCCAATGTAGGCGTCAACCGTTTTGTCGCGGGACGGTTCTCCGCTGCCAGGGGAAGTGAAATTTGGCGTCCGCGCCGGGAAAGGTAGGATTTGTGGAACTGAAAGTTGGCTTCAAGGCCGATCCAGGACCGGCGCCCTTCGCTTAAGCAGGGATGGGGATCGGCAACCTTGGGCCGGCAGTGAGGCAACTCGGAGCCACTACTCGCGTGCCAGCACGCTGTTCTCCTCCTCAATGTCCTGAAGGATTCCATCCGAGACTTCGTCTGCCGCTTCCTTTCTCACAAGGCTTGCGTAGGCGAACCGGACATCGGTGACGTGTTTAGTGGCGACTTCGAGCGCCCATCTCGCCACCGATGGCGTCAGCACCCGGTCCGCCCATGGTGCCGGCGCTGGCCTGAGGTTCAATCCGCGGCCTAGGAGATACCTCACATGCTCGTTGGGATCTCGTGCCTCCGGGGAAATCTGCTCTGCATCGCCGACCGAGTGAACCAGGGCATTACGGAGCTCGAACAGCGCCGCGGTGTCCGCCTTGTCGCCAGCTTCCCGTGTCCAGGCTTCGCCGAACGTCTCGACGCTCAAGCTATTCAGGGAATCGGCTATCCGAGACTTCTCGGTGAAATCCTTTTTGGGTCGGTTCTGCGGTAAGGCCGGATGACCGGAATCCTGCTTGTGAAAGAGCTTCCAGGCAGTCTCAAAGGCTTCCAGGGCACAGGCCGCCTGAAGGATCGCGGAAGCGGGCGCCTCGGTGCCGTGCACGTCGATTTCGGCGAACTGGACCATCTTCCTTGCCGAAGCGAGAGCCCGGGCCGTCCAGTTGGGATAGGCGAGCAGGCGGTGGGCGCCGTCCTCGATCCGCCAAGAGTAGAAAGTCCGGAGCTCCTCATGCCCGGTCTCCGGAGGCATCATCAACAAATCGAGGCCCCAGGCGCCGCGTGACAGGTACGGGCTCGCGGCCAGGGTCGAGCCCTTCCGGAACACCTTCACGAGGTACTCGCCCGGCATCTCATCGGCGAGACCGCAGCATTGGAGGTAGGGGGCGCGCTTGCCGCATGGGCAGTATCTCAGCGAACGGGAGGCGGAGCACTTCGTGCTGGCCTCCATGAGCCGTTCCGCCTTCGCCTGCGAAACACCGTCCTTCAGGTCGTGGGCGAGGGAGGCGGCCTCAGCCGCCAGTTCACGGCCTTTCACACCCTGCTCGGCGGCGACGTAGACCTCCGCGGCCAGCAGCTTGGCGGCCATGCGGCCTGTGCGGTCGCCTGCGAGATCCGCGACGTGCAGGGCCTTGCGCATATAGGCAATCGCGGTGCCGATCTCGCGGCTGGCCAGGAAGTAACGGGCCAGGGGTATGTAATCGACCGCGACGTCGCGCTGAGCGCCATTGAGCCGCTTCAATTCCGCCGCCAGTAGGTGGAGGCGGGCTGCCTCATCCGAAACGGTGCCGTCCGGTCTGGCCGGGAGCGACAGGGCGCTCTCAGTCAGCTTGCCGGCGCGCTCGCAGGCGTTTCGGTCAACCATTGCGTGGAATGCCGCGGGTGACGTGTCTTCGAGGCGTTCCGCCCCGAACCACCCCTTTGAGAAGAGGTGACGCGGGTCCGCCGGAGGAAGCACCGGAACGAAGGAGCTTGGTGCGCGCGGAGCAGCCGGTCCGGTAGCTTCATTCTCAAGGTATGGCGCCATGGTCCCTTCGGCTCCCCTCGTCGGAAAGCTCAAAAGGCCACGGATCGCCTTAGAAACCGTTGATGTAAGGATACGTCGCCCGGTCTGGGGCCTCGGTGCTTTGTTCGTTGACCCACCTTCGTGTCAGGGGGTGCAGGTTGGCCTTGAAGCTATTCCAGGATCTCTCGGGGTAGACATCCCCCTCGGTCAAGGCACCCATCGCCTTGACCCATTCCAACAACTTCGGAGACGCTCTTTCACGGAAGGCTTCCAACCAGGCCTTGGCCTCTTCCCGCACGGCCAGTTGCTCCTCGGGGCTCATCCCGGGAAATCCCGACATCTTGTATGGAGTCAGGCCGACGGGTTCCACCTCGGGCGTGACAGGCTCCTCAGGAAGCCCCTTACCTTGCTTGAGCATGGCGAGGGTTGTTCTAGGTTCCCTGCGGAAACGGCCGCTTCCGACGACGGTGGGAAGCGGCCGTCCGTCGCTCGCTTCGGTCTTCACAATCGAATCGTCCGTCATGGCAGGCCCCTTCCGAGAGGATCATGCTCCGGGGGGACCGTGCATAGGACAAGCGTCCCGAACAGACGACCTCTGGCCCAAGTGCGGATGCTGCCCTTCCGTCCGTTCGGTACTTGATGCCGGGCGGGGATGACGAAGGCAGCCGGAAAGTACCGGGAACCGCCCCAAGCGGATGCGCCGCCTTCCGTGATATCGACACCACTCATCCCTTTCACGAACATCGCGGAGCCGTCCCTGGCATGAAGAAGACGATTGGGCTCAACCGCTCGCTCGGGAGCGCCATCGGCATCATCGCCCTTGTGGCGGTGCTGGGCAGCGGCGCGGTCCTGGCCTCGCTGGGCCAGCTTCAGACGGCCATTGAAGCGCGCGGCCGTTCGAACCTCATCATCCGCGCACTCGACGCCTTCCGGGTCTCGATGCTGAACCAAGAGACCGGCCTGCGCGGGTACCTGCTCACCGGTCGCGAGGACAGCCTCGAACCCTATCGCATCGGCAAGCCGGCCTTCGAGGAAGCTTCCGAGCGGCTCCATACGTTGATCGGCGACGATCCCATGCGCCAGGGATGGCTCGCGGAGGCCGAGAAGGCCGCCCGGGCCTGGCAGGCCGAGGTCGGCGAGCCGACGATGCGCGGCATGGCCGACCCGGCCACCCGCGCGGAGGCGGTCCGCATCGAGGGCAGCGGCACGGGCAAGGCCTACTTCGATGCCTTCCGCACGAAGCTGGCCGCCATCCAGGCTGAGGAGGAGCGCCTGCTTGAGACCCATGGCGAGCGTCTTGCCCACGCCCGTCGCCTCGCCGGCATAGTCTCCTGGGTCGGCACCCTGCTCACGCTCGTGATCTGTGCCGGCATCGGCATCGCCATCCGTCGCAGGATCGTCGCCCCGTTGCTGCGTCTCGCGGAGGCGATGCGTCGCTTGGCCCGGCGGGATCTCACCACCGAGGTCCCGGGCACCCATCAGCGCGACGAGGTCGGAGCGATGGCGCGGGCGGTGCAGGTCTTCAAGGAAGGGCTGATCGAGCTCGACCGAACCTCGCTGCTGCGCGCGACCGCCGACACCCTCCCAGCCATGGTCGGCTATGTCGATGCCGAGCGGCGGGTCGGCTTCCTCAACGGCGAATTCGAGCGCTGGTTCGACCTGCAAGTCGAGGATGTCTCCCAGGTCGATGGCCGCCCCCTGGCGCAGGTCTTCGCAAACGAGCCCTTCCCGGGCACCGGCCGCGAGTTGGAGACAGCCTTCGCCGGGAGCGAGACCCGCTTCGAGCATCGCCTCGCCCGACGCGGCGCGGACCGGCGGGTCGTGGAAGGGTTCTATCGGCCTCACTTCGGACCCGATGGAACGGTACTTGGCGTCGTCACGCTCCTGACCGACATCACCGAGCGCAAGGCCCTGGAACGGCGCCTCGCCCTGCATGCCCGCGACCTTCGGCGGACCAACGAGGAACTGGAGCAATTTGCCTACGTGGCCTCCCACGACCTGAAGGCCCCCTTGCGCGGCATCGAGAACCTCGTGACATGGATCGAGGAGGATTTGGAAGAGGTCCTTACGGCCGACACACGGACCAACATGGATCTCCTGAAGAGCCGGGTGCGGCGTCTGGAAAGTCTCCTCGACGACCTGTTGGCGTACTCGCGGGCGGGCCGGGGCGACGTCGCGACCGAGCCGGTGGACACGAAGGCGCTGGTCGAGGAGCTCGCCGGCCTCGTCAGTCCGCCCGAGGGCTTCGTCATCGTAGCTGGCGATGGGTTGCCGACGCTGGATGCCGCCAAGGCGCCGCTTACCCAGGCGCTGCAGAACCTCATCGGCAACGCGATCAAGCACCACGACCGTCCGGCCGATGGGCATGTCTGGGTGGATGCGGCACCTGCCGACGGTATGGTAGAGTTCACCGTGACCGACGATGGCACTGGCATTCCCGAGCAATTTCGTGAACGGGTGTTCGGCATGTTCCAGACGCTGAAGCCCCGCGACGAGGTCGAGGGCAGCGGCATGGGGCTTGCCATCGTCAAGAAGCTGGTCGAGCGCCAGGGTGGCAAGGTTTGGCTCGGCGAGGGCCGTGACGGCCGTGGCCTCGCGGTCCATTTCACCTGGCCCAATGGTACGAAGGAAACCGCCGATGGCACCGACCGTGAACCTGCTGCTGGTCGATGATGACGAGGTCGACGTCCAGGGCCTGAAGCGCGCCTTCAACAAGAGCAAGATCGCCAACCCCATCACGGTGGCGCGCGACGGCATCGAGGCTCTGGAGATCCTGCGCGGCGAGAACGGTCGAGCCAAGCTCCCCAAGCCGCACCTGATCCTGCTCGACCTCAACATGCCGCGCATGAACGGCATCGAGTTCCTAGAGGCCTTGCGGGCCGACGAGGACCTGAAGAGCGCACTCGTTTTCATGGTCACCACCTCGAAGGCCGAGGAGGACAAGGCGCGCGCCTACGGGCATCATGTCGCCGGCTACATCGTCAAGCAGGACCCGGCCAACACCTTCATGCAGGCGGTGTCGCTGCTGGAGCACTACTGGAAGATCGTCGAGTTCCCCGAGTAGCCCTGACCGGAAACGACACGACGATGCCGACGCGCATCCTCCTCATCGACGACGACCAGGTCGACCGCGCGGCCGTGCGCCGGGCGCTGGCGAAGTCCGGCCTGACGCACGAGCTGACCGAGGCGCCGGATGGCACCACCGGCCTGCGGTTGGCGCAGGGCCATGCGTTCGACTGCGTCCTACTCGATTACCGCCTGCCCGACGTTGACACCTTCGAGCTCCTGGCCACGCTCCTGTCCCCGGCCGGGGGCAGTCAGGCCGTGCTGATGCTGACGGGCGAGGACGACCCGGACGTCGCCTTCAAGCTGATGCGGGCCGGGGCGCTCGATTACCTGTCCAAGGTCGAGGCGACGCCGTCGAGCCTGGCGCGGGCGATCCGCTACGCCAAGGCGCGACGCGAGTTCCTGGCCGAGCTGAGCACGGCGCGGCGCGAGGCGGAGGCCAAGTCGCAGGAGCTCGACACCCTGAACCAGCAGAAGTCGCTACTGTTCTCCATCATCGCTCACGACCTCCGCAATCCGTTCCAGGCGCTCCTCGGCCTGTCGAACGTGCTGAGCCAAGCGGTGGCCGAACGCGATCACGCCACCGTCGAACGGCGAGCCAAGGGCATCCAGGAAGCGGCGAGCCGAGCCTACGGTCTGATGGAGAGCCTGTTCGCCTGGGCCAGCCTGCAGATGGACACGGTGACGGTGACGCTGGCCGACGTCGACCTTGGAGAGGTCGCGGACGAGGTCCTGAAGGGGGCGTCCGAGAACGCAGCGGGCAAGGGCCTGACCCTCAAGGCGGATTGCGCCGGGCTACGCGTACGGGCCCATCGCGACATGCTCGCGGCGGTCCTGCGCAACCTCGTGAGCAACGCCGTGAAGTTCACCTTGCCGGGAGGCACCGTTGCTATAGCGGGGCGGCGTCATGGCGAGGGCGTCGAGGTCTCGATCTCGGACACCGGGGTCGGCATGGCGGCCGACAAGGTCGCCGACCTGTTCCGGCTCGACCGGCGCACTACGACGAACGGCACCGCAGGCGAGCGCGGCAGCGGGCTTGGCCTGTTGCTGTGCCGTGACCTCGTCGAGCGACAGGGCGGCAATCTCGGGGCCGAGAGCCATCCCGGACAGGGAACCACGTTTCGCTTCACCCTCCCCGAAGCGGTTGCGAAGGATCGGCACCTCGCACTTGTCATGAGTTGAGGCTCGACGTCACCGCGGGCGATGGCAACGACGCCGAGGCAAACTCAAAGCTGACGCTTGGCGCGCTTGCCTCCGAGGAACAGGGCCGCTGAGGCGGCCAGGCCAATAGCGACCGCCGTCGTCGTCAACGGGTGCAGGGTCGCCCGCGTGTAGGCACTCGTGCGCATGACGTAGATCGGCGGGTCCCCACGCTCCTTGCCGGCATGTGCAGGCGCGTGAAGCGCGCCTAAGGGATTCCGGGGAGGCTCGGCCCGCTTCTGCAGGGCGATGATGGCGGGCGCCAACTCGTCGTAGGCGCCAGGCGCGAATTCCTTGCCCATGACGAACGCCTTGCCGCCGCCGCCTACGAAGATGTCCCGCTGCGGGTGCACGGCGGCGTGCAGGATGGCGTTGGCGACTTCGCCCGGCGGGTAGATCGGCGGCGGCAACGTCGGCTCACGGTCCATGTAGTTGCGCGCGCGCTGCGGCAACGGCGTGTCGATGGAGGCGGGCTTCACCAAGGTGACCGAGACCGGTGCGCCCTCGGCGATCATCTCCATGCGCAGGGTGTCGGTGAACCCCTTCACCGCGTGTTTCGATGTGGCGTAGAGGCCCTGAAACGGGAAGGCGAGATCCGAGGCGATGCTGCCCACGTTAATCAGGGCGCCGCCTTGCTTGCGCAGGTGCTCGACCGCCACCAGCGAGCCGTTCACCGTTCCCCAGAGGTTCGTCTGGATCAAGCGCTCGTGGTCGGTGTAAGCGATCTCGCTCAAGGGACCGTAGACGGTGAGGCCCGCCACGTTCACCCAGGTGTCGAAGCCGCCGAAGCTCGCCCGCGCCTCGTCGGCTATCGCCTGCACGTCCTCAAGCCGGCCGACGTCCGCGACCACCTGGACTGCCCGAGGACCGATTTCAGCGACGATCTCGGTGAGCACGTCCCCACTGCGGACGGCTAGCACGACCCTGGCACCGCGCCTCGCGGCCATTCGGGCGGTGGCGAGGCCGATGCCACTCGATGCACCGGTGATGACGATGACCTGCTCGGCCAGTGGCTTGTGTCGCATTCTCACTCCGCCCCCATGCTGCCCCCCTACGGAGGGGCCACGGGGGTACGCGCGACGGATGGATACGTTGCCGGACCCATCACGCGGTAACGCCAATTCAGCGAACGTCCAGCCCATCTCCGGTCGCGGTGCGGGGCCGGAACGGACAGCGCCATGCCTCATCCACGACGCGACCGCTGTACTGGCGCGCCTCGGACACCTCGCCGTGGCGTGCCAGCATCGGGTTGATGGAGCCGGCCAGGGCCTCGTCCCGCTGCAGGATGGAGGAGCGCAGCTTTTCGTAGCGGCCGGCCTCGCGCAGTTCCTCGAACTGGGCGTGCAGGTTGAACACCAGCGCCGGGGACGAGAACCGCCGGGCCGGCCGGCTCGCGTTCGGGTGCAGGCCGACCACGAAGAACGCCTCTCGCGCGAAGCTCAGGGAGAAGTGCGGGCTGTCCGGCTCGGCCGCCACCCGCTCGTCCACGGGATGTCCGAGCCAGGCATCTTTGTCGGAGAGGGACTGCACCCGCTCCCAGAGGTGACGCTCGAATCCTTCCTCGTCGAGGGCACCCGGCCCCTCGAACACCACCGCGAAGCTTTGGAACACGTCGGGCTGCCGGCGGTAGCGCGCGGCGAAGGCGAGGAGCGCCGGGTAGATCCGCATGTCGTCCCAGGCCGAGGTGAGGTCCCGGGCGACGAGGATCCGCATCTGCCCCTTGGACAGGGCCGACTTGGCGCCGACGCACGGGAACCCGGCATCACGGATAAATTCCCGGAAGGCTTCTGCCTTGGGATGATGTCGATCGTCTCGGGGAAACTGCATAGGAACTCGGCACACGCGACGACAGGAGGTCCGCCTAGCCCTCAGGGGCCGTTGCGGGACTCGGCAACGGCAAGGGCCGGAGGTCGTTCCGGGGCTTGGCTGACACGAGGCGCTTACCCACAGAATACAGGCCCCTTGGACGCGCGGCATGACGGGCTTGAGCACGGAAGCCGCTCAAGCCGCGCCCCCAAGCGTACTTAAGCACGGCCGGAAACCACCCGAGCCGCCAAGGATTGACGGCTGGGCTAGACGTGGGGACCAGGGCACGGTGCCTGGACTGCCTCCTGGTTCCGGGAGGGACGCGCCTTGGACGAATCTGATGACGCGGATACGGGCCGGCCCGATCTCGGGGTCCTCTTCGCCGCAGTCGAGGCGTCCGGCGAGGCCATTCTCATCACCTCCGCCGAGCTCGACGAGCCGGGAGCCCGCATCGAGTACGTGAACCCGGCCTTCACGCGCATGACCGGCTATGCGGCGCCCGAAGTCCTGGGCCGCACCCCGCGGTTGCTCCAGGGACCGAAGACCGAACGCGCCGTGATCGAGCGCATGCGCACCGCCCTCAGGGCCGGCGAGGGTTTCCAGGGCGAGGCGCTCAACTACCGTAAGGACGGTACAACCTCCATGGTCGAGTGGCTGATCACGCCGGTCCGCGAAACGGACAACCGCATCACGCGCTGGATCTCGGCGCAACGCGACGTCACCGAACGGCGCGCGTCCGAGGACCGACAGGGGCTTATGGTGCGCGAGCTCCACCATCGGGTGAAGAACACGCTGGCAACGGTCCAGGCCGTGCTGAATGCGACCGTGCGTTCCTCGACCTCCATCGCCGGCTTCAGCCGCGCCTTTTCGGGTCGGATCGCCTCGCTCGCCAAGACGCACGCTCTGATCACCGAGGACGTCGACCAGGTCGTCTCCTTCGAGGGCCTGCTGCGGGCCGAGCTCGACCCTTACGACGAACGGGGATGCCTCACGCTGCAGGGTCCCTCCGTCATCCTGCCCTCGGAGCTTGCGGTACCGGTCGGCATGGCGCTGCACGAGCTCACGACCAACGCCCTCCTACACGGTGCCCTCGGGCATCGGGATGGCCACCTTGAGGTAACGTGGAGGATCGATGAAGGGCCGGGTGGCCCGGTCCTGGACTGGATATGGAACGAGCATGGGGGCCCGCCTGTCCCGCCGCCGACCCGAGAAGGGTTCGGCTCGCGCCTGCTCCGGAAGGTGCTCACCACCCAAGCGGAGGCGAAGGTCGATGTGGCCTTCGATCCGGAGGGGTTGCGGGTTTCCATACGCATCCCGCTGAAGCCATCGACCCCATAGATCCCTCGCTTATCGCGAAAACAGATCCAATGGGGGTGGAGGACATGGCCGAGTGGACCATCTCAGTCAAACGGTGCGCGATGTCATCGCCCTGGCGGTCGCCTACCGACCTGGCGCTATCATCGAGGCCGAACAGGTCGTCGACACCTATCTCATGACTTTCCGAGGATACAGAAGCCGCGCCGCCGCCATCGAATGCCTGCGAGCCGAGCTTGCCCTTCCGGCACATCGTACGCTCAACAGGGGCGGTCTGTTCGAGCAGATCGAACGACATCTTGGCAAACGTCATCGGGAGGCGGCCCGCCTCTTCCAGTGACGTCAAACCGACTCCATTCCGGGCAACGACCGAGCCATGACCTTGATGCCTTCGACGACTATGTCCTCCCTGGCTGATGCCGGACAGGAGGATCCCGTTTTATCCCTTGAGGTCCGCGAGCACCTCGGGACCCAGCTTCGCGCTCTCTATGGCTCGCTCGACGCATTCGGCGCCTCCGGGCCCCTCCATGCGCTCATGGAGCGCCTGGACGCAGCCCTCGCCGCCTACGGCGAGACACTCACCGCCGAAGTGCGGGCTGGGATGGCGGAGCAGATGCCGGGCCTGATGCGGTTCGCCCTGTCGCTCACCAAGGACCGCTCCCGCGCCGAGGATCTCGTCCAGGAAACCCTCATGCGCGCATGGCGCAGCCGCCACACCTACGAGGCAGGGACCAACGTCGCCGGCTGGCTGACCATGATCCTGCGCAACACCTTCTACTCGCATCACCGGAAGCGGAGCCACGAGGTCGAGGACCCCGACGAGGCGTATGCGGCAGCCCTCAGCATCGCACCGCCCCAGGAAGACCGCCTCCACCTGCAGGACATGCACGTCGCCATGGGCCAACTCCCGCCGGAGCAGCGCGAGACGCTGGTGCTGATCGTGCTGAACAACCTCAGCTACGAGGAGGCGGCGCTGGCAATGGGCTGCAAGGTCGGGACGGTAAAAAGCCGGATGTCGCGCGCGCGGGAGCGATTGTCCGAGATCCTCGGATAGGGTTTTCCGAAGTTACACCCTTCACCGTACCATGCCGGCGAATCCTACCGGACCGACTGGGCGGCGGCAGGTACGGCGCTCGCAAACCGAGCTCTCCAAATTCTGAACCCTTCCCGAGCCGGCGGCGTTTGGCTCCGCGCAACGGAGAACGTGAATGCCCGACACCGGTCTCGCCTCGGCCTTGTTTCCCTCCCTGAACGCGGCCCGCTCGGCCAAGCAGCGGCTCGTCAGCGGCGGCTTCGCCCGCAACAGCATCGACATCGAGCGGCAAGGTGACGACTTCGAAGTCCTCATCCACGTTCGCGACGAGCATCGTGAGCGCGCGGAGGGCCTGCTCGCCCGCTCCCCGGGCACGCACGCGCTGTACGAGACGGGCGGCCAGGCCGTGAGCGCCTTCCAGGACAATCGCCTCATCGCGCTCGGCCTCGCGGGCTTGGCGGGCCTGGCCGTGTTCAGCCTGCTGCGGCGCCAGTGACCTGCGCTTCGGCCTCTGGCGGCCGTCGTCCCTTGGCGTAGGCATCGCCGCGACGGAGGGCTTTGGCGCACATGGAACGGCCCGGCATCATCATCGGCATCCACGGGTTGGCCAACAAGCCGCCGGTCGATGAAAAGACGCGTTGGTGGAAGGCCGCCATCGCGGAAGGGCTGGCGCGGAACGAGGATCTGGCAGACGCCGAATTCGCCTTCGAATTCGTGTATTGGGCCGACCTCCGCTACGAGATGCCGCTCGCGAGCGATGCCCTGGACGAGCCGTATCGGCCGTATGGTGGGGCGGGAGCGCTGCCAAGCGAGGAGGATGCGCCCAAGCTGACCGGTCCGGACGTCCTGGGGATCGTCTACGAAAGCATCGACCGGATCGAGGAGGCGACGGGTGTCACGCTCATCGACGACCTTATTCTGGAGCATCGCTTCGACGACCTCTGGCACTACCACGTCGAGCAGGGGTTCGCGCGTCAGGTAAGGTCCCGCCTGATCGAACGGCTCGAAGCGTTCCGTGACCGCCGCATCCTGCTCGTGGCGCACTCGATGGGATCGGTCATCGCCTACGACGTGCTCCGCCTTCTTGAGCGTGAGGCACCGAGTTTGAGGGTCGAGCACCTGGTCACGGTCGGCTCCCCGCTCGGATTGGCGAAGGTGAAGCTCAAGATCGAAGCCGAGTGCGGCGTCGCCCGGGTGCCGAACAACATCCGGCACTGGACCAACCTGGCGGACGGGAACGACATCGTGGCTGTCACCGGGGCCCTGGCCGAAGACTTCGTGCCAAGCGACGCCGGGATCGAGGTCGTCGACCACCGGGTCGTGAATGACTACCGCCGGCCCACGGGCGAGCCCAACCACCACAAGTCCTACGGTTACCTACGCACACCCGAGTTCTCGCGCATCGCGGCCGGGTTCGTCATCCCGGCGGCTTGGCGAGCCTGCGACGCGCCGGTCGCTGGGGCGACCCTCACCCCCTAGGCTTCAGTCGCAGGCCCCGTTCGGCCGCTTCGTCGTCCAACACATTGAGTTGCGCAAAGGTCGCATCGTGGCACGAGCGTGAGCGCCTCCACGTACGTGGGTCGGGCATTCCCCCTTACGCACCCCCGGATCGCGTGCTCCCGGGAACCATCGGTGCCGACCCGGCGTACGCCGCTGGCAGGTCCTTCCATTCGGCGGGACGCCGTCCCGCGGGAGAACGACACGCATGAAGGCCCTCACCTGGCAGAGCAGGGGCAAGATCTCCTGCGAGACCGTTCCCGACCCGAAGATCGAGCATGGCCGTGACGTCATCATCAAGGTGACCGCTTGCGCGATTTGTGGCTCCGACCTCCACCTGATGGGCGGCTTCATGCCCACCATGGAATGCGGGGACATCCTCGGCCACGAGACGATGGGCGAGGTCATCGAGGTCGGTCGCGACAACCAGAAGCTCAAGGTCGGCGACCGCATCGTGGTGCCCTTCACCATCTGCTGCGGCGAATGCCGGCAGTGCAAGTGGGGCAACTGGAGCTGCTGCGAGCGGACCAACCCGAACGGCGCCATGCAGGCGAAGGTCTTCGGCTATCCGCTCGCCGGCCTGTTCGGCTTCTCGCACCTCACGGGCGGCATCCCAGGCGGCCAGGCCGAGTACCTGCGGGTGCCCTATGCCGACGTCGGCCCCATCGTCGTCCCTGAGGGCTTAACCGACGAGCAGGTGCTGTTCCTGAGCGACATCTTCCCGACGGCCTACCAGGCCGCCGAGCACTGCGACATCGGCCCTGAGGACACCATCGCGATCTGGGGCTGCGGGCCCGTCGGCGTGCTCGCAGTCAAGTGCTGCCTGATGCTGGGGGCCAAGCGCGTCATCGCCATCGACAGCGTGCCCGAGCGCCTCGCCCTCGCCCGGGAAGCCGGCGCCGAGACCATCGATTTGTCGAAGGAGAACATCCAGGACACCCTGATGGAGATGACCCACGGGCTCGGGCCGGACTCGGTCATCGAGGCGGTGGGCATGGAGTCCCACGGGGCCGACACCACCCTGCAGAAGGTGTCCTCCGCCATCATGGAGCACACCGTCAGCCTGGAGCGTCCCTTCGCCTTGAACCAGGCGATCCTGGCCTGCCGTCCGGGCGGAAACGTCTCGATGCCAGGCGTGTTCGCGGGGCCGGTCGGTCCCGTGGCCCTCGGCATCCTGATGAACAAGGGCCTGACCTTGAAGACCGGCCAGACCCACATGGTGCGCTACATGAAGCCGCTGATGGAGCGCATCCAGAACGGCGACATCGATCCGTCCTTCATCATCAGCCACCGCTCCACCAACCTGGAGGATGGCCCGGCCCTCTACGAGATGTTCCGGGACAAGAAGGACAACTGCACCAAGGTCGTGTTCAAGCCGCACGGCTGAACCTGAGTCCAGCCATCTGACGACGTCCGCCTCGACGCTCGCCATCGGCGTCGAGGCGGAGTGACGGGCGATCTTGTGGCTATATTCACGGCGGATATGACGCCCTGCGGGCGACGTGCCATCCTCTGCGGAGCGCCTATCCGCCCGGTTGCACCTTTGCCGTATTGCGGCGTTAGTCCCCCGATGACTCCCCTCGCTCCTCCCGATGCGGTGATCACCGCTCCAGGTCGCCTGGCCGCCCTGGCCGGCTACGACATCCTCGACACGGCCCCGGAGAAGGGCTTCGACGACATCGTCGTGCTCGCCCGCAATGCCTGCGATACGCCCGTGGCACTCGTCAGCCTCGTCGCCGCGGACCGACAATGGTTCAAGGCGCGGGTCGGTTTCGCACCGCGCGAGACGGACCTGAACTCCTTGGTCTGCGCTCACGTGCTCGTCGAGCCGGACCTGCTGGTCATCCCAGACCTCGCCGCCGACCCCCGCACGCGCGAGAACCCGCTCGTCACGGGCGAGCCGCACATCCGCTTCTACGCCGGTGCGCCGTTGCGCACCCCGGCGGGCGAGGTGCTTGGCAGCCTGTGCGTGATCGATGGCACCCCCCGCCCCGAAGGTTTGACACCGACGCAAGCGGAGTCGCTGCGTGCGCTTGCGGGCCAGGTCGTCGACCAGATGGAGCTGCGTCGCTCCGTTCGGAGCCAACGCCGGATGCTGGACCAGCGCGAGGCCGTGATCCAGGCGCAGATCTCCGTCGCCGAGGCGCGTGGGGACATCGACATGATCCTCGACACCCTACTGGCCGGGGCGATGGAAGCCGTCCCGCAGGCGGAAGGTGGCGTCATCGCGTTGCGCGAAGGCGACGAGCTGGTCCGCTCCGTCTGCAAGGGCAGGTCGGGGGAAGGTGCCGGCTCGCGCACGTCGCTGGAGGGCAACCTTGCCGGCATCTGCCTCTCGGCGAACGAACCGCTCCTCGTAGCGGACGCGCTCGCGGACCCTCGGATAAGCCGAGAACGGGCTGAGGTCCAGGGCTTGCGTTCCGGCATCGTGGTGCCGGTGGTGCGCGCGGGCGAGCCGGTCGGTGTGCTCAAACTTCAATCGAGCAGGCCCGGAGCCTTCTCGCAAGCCGACTTGCGCCTCGCCCAGGTCTTTGCTGGGACCGTGTCCGCGGGTCTCGCCGAAGCGGGGGAGGCGAAGGCCCTCAGGGAGGCGCGTGCGAGCGAGCGGCGTCGACGCGCGATCTTCGAGAGCGCCCGCGACTACGCCATCGTGGTGCTGGACCTCGACGGCAACGTCACCGACTGGAACGAGGGCGCCACCGAGATCCTCGGCTGGACGCCCGAGGAAATGCTTGGAAAGCCCGCAGACGTCTTCTTCACGCCCGAGGACCGCGAGGCCGGCATCCCCGCATTGGAGATGCACAGCGCCTTGACCGAGGAGCGAGGGATCGACGAGCGCTGGCACCTGCGAAAGGGCGACGGCCTGTTCTGGGCATCCGGCGAGATGATGGCCCTACGCGACGAAGACGGCGCCGCCATCGGCTTCGTGAAGATCCTGCGCGACCGAACCGAGCAGCGCGAGGCCGGGGTAGCGCTGGAGCGGAGCGAGATGCGCTTTCGCTCGCTCGTCGAGGTCAGCCCGCAGGTGGTTTGGTTCGGAGACGCCTCAGGCGGCATCACCTACTGTAGCACCTACTGGTACGACTACACTGGCCTGCCGCCCGGGGAGGTCGGCGAGGCGAGCTGGATGGGGGTGATCCATCCCGACCATCGCGACAGGGTACGCGATGCCTGGCTTGCCGCGGCCAGGACCCAAGGTGCCTACGAGGTCGAGTTCCCGCTGCGCCGGGCCGACGGCGAGTACCGCTGGTTCCTCTCGCGCGGGCAGCCGCTCCGCGACGAGGACGGCCGCACTTTGAGCTGGTTCGGCATCTCCCTCGACATCCATGAGCGCATGGAGGCAGAGCGGCGCTTCCAGGCGCTCACCCACCTGTCGCCGGCCATCATCTGGTTCGGCAACCCGGATGGAAGCCTGAGCTACCTCAACGACCGCTGGTACGAGTACACAGGGCAGACGCCGGAGCAGGCGCTGCCCCTTGGCTGGGCCGATGCCATCCATCCCGATGACCTTGCGCCCTTGCGGCGGACCTGGGACGACGCCCGTTCGCGTGGCGTCCTCTACGACACCGAGGCGCGCCTGCGTGGCCGCGACGGCGCCTATCGCTGGTTCCTGATGCGGGCCGAGCCGCTGCGAGACGAGGACGGCCGCATCGTCGGCTGGCTCGGCAGCGACAGCGACATCCACGACAGGAAGGCTACCGAGGTGGCGCTCCATGGTGCGCAGGAGCAGCTGCGCCTGGCCGTGGAGGCCACGAACCTCGGCATCTTCGACTACGACCTCGTCACGGGCGAGCTGGTCTGGGATGCGCGCCTGTGCGCCCTCTTTGGCCTGGCTGCCGATGCGCCGGTGACCTACGACACCTTCCTGGCCGGATTGCACCCGGACGACCGGGCGTGGGTGGATGCGACCGTGAAGGCCACGCTCGATCCCGCCGGCGATAGCTCCTACGACATCGTCTACCGAACCGTGGGGCTGGAGGACGGCATCGAGCGCTGGGTAGCGGCAAAGGGACAAACCTTCGTCGAGGGTGGACGCACCGTGCGCTTCATCGGCACCGGGCGGGACATCACGACCACGCGCCGGGCCGAGCAGGGTCTGCGCGAGACGGAGGAACGCTACCGGCTGGCTGCACGGGCCACCAACGACGCCATCTGGGATTGGGACCTGGCGAGCGACCACATCCGATGGAACGAGGCCGTGCAGACCCTCTTCGGCTACGCCGGGGATGAGGTCGGTCCGAGCGGCTCCTGGTGGAAGTCGCACATCCACCAGGATGACCGCGAGCGCGTGAAGGCCGGTATCTACGCGGTCATCGACGGGGGTGCCGAGCGCTGGACCGACGAGTACCGCTTCCTGCGGGCGGACGGCTCCTACGCCTACATCCTCGACCGCGGCTACGTCATCCGGGATACCGAAGGTCGGGCGAAGCGCATGATCGGCGCCATGCTCGACATCTCCGAGCGCAAGAAGGCGGAGGAGCACCAGCGGCTGCTCACCGGCGAGTTGCAGCATCGAGTGAAGAACACGCTCACCCTGGTTCAGGCGATTGCCAGCCAGACGATGCGGGGATCGACCGACGTCAATGCCATGCGCGAGGCCTTCGCGTCCCGGCTGATCTCGCTCGGACGAGCGCATGACATCCTGACCCAGGCAAGCTGGACGGCTGCGCCCATCGAGGATGTCGTCGACGGGTCGCTCGGCGTGCACAGACAAGCCGGTCCCTGCCGCATCCGTACGAGCGGTCCCGGCGTGCTCCTGGCAGCCAAGCCGGCCTTGTCGCTTGCCTTGGCCCTACATGAGCTCGCGACGAACGCGGCCAAGTACGGGTCGCTCTCCAACGAGACGGGGACCGTGGACCTACGCTGGCACGTGGTTCACGAGGGAAACGACCCTCGCTTTTGCCTGACATGGGCTGAGCAAGGCGGCCCGCCCATCCTGGCACAGCCATCGCGAAAAGGTTTTGGCTCGCGCCTGATCGAGCGCAGCTTCGCCGCCGAGGTCGGGGGCGAGGTCAAGCTTACCTACTCTCCGACCGGACTCGTTTGCCGTCTGGAGGCGGCGCTCTCGTCGATGCAGGAGCAGCGTGATGCCGATGCGGCTTGACGCACTCCCAACAGGCGACCGGGATGCCACGGCTCTTGGGTGGAACTTCCGAGCCGCCTATCTTTGGTTCCGTACTCTTCCTTGCCGGCGGCGAGAGAGCCAAGGATTAGGGCTGATCGCCTCATGCCGCTGACCAATCGGATCATGGGGCTCGTCGCGCTCGCGCTCGCGCCCGCCCTCGTCATACAAGCCTACAACGAGTACGCGCTTCGCTCCGCGCGCAGCGAGGCCGTGCGCGGCGAGGCTATGCGCGCCGCCCGCAGCGTTGCCGCCGACCTCGGCCAGTTCGGGCGTGGCACGCGCCAGGTGCTCGGCATCCTCGCGGAGGTGCCGGAGATCCGCGACAAGGACCCGGATACCTGCACGTCCTACCTCAAGACCCTGCTGGGCAAGGTGCCGGGTGCCTTCTTCTTCGGGGTGGCCGACGGGGACGGAAGCATCGTCTGCAACACACTAGGCACGGCGCGCGGGGCCTACTCCCTGGCCGACCGGGGCTACTTCCAGGACGCGATGCGCACGGGTGGGTATGCCATCGGGGAGTTCGTGACAGGGCGGATCACCGGCACACCGACGCTACAGCTCGCCCAGGCCATACCGGGAGCCGGAGGTCGTCCTGCAGGTATCGTGCTGGCAAGCATCGACCTGACCTACCTCGCCGAGCATCAGAGGCGGGCCGGCCTGCCGCCGGATGCCACGCTCACCGTCACCGACCGGAACGGCACCATCCTGGTCCGCTTACCGGACCATGCCGAGTGGGTCGGCAAGCGCTCGCCGCCCGAGTTCTGGTCGGCTGTGACGTCGAACCGAGGCAAGGTCATCGACCTGCCCGGCCTGCGCGGAAACCTGCGCATCACCGGCATCGCGGCCGCGACACCTGACGACCTAGATTCCGTGACCGTCGCCGTCGGACTCCTGCCTGCCACCGCCTTCGCCGACATCGACGCGGCGACGCAGCGTGGGGTCACCCTGATCGTCCTGGGTGCCCTCCTTGCCTTCATGGCGGCCCTCCTGGCGGGGCGCACCTTCATCCGCAAGCCCGTGCGGAGCCTTCTCAGCGCCGCCGCGGCTTGGCGGACCGGGGACCTCGGCGCCCGGAGCGGCATCTCTGGTCCGGGCGAGTTCGGCCAACTCGGGGAAGCCTTCGACGCCATGGCGGCCTCGCTGCAGAGACACGAAGGCGAGTTGCGGGCCGAGATCTCGCGCAGCCACCTCCTGCAGGAACGGCAGACGATGATGCTGCATGAGCTTAACCACCGGGTCCGCAACACCCTGACCACGGTGCAGTCGCTCGCCCGGCAATCGCGCCGTACTGATGCGACCGGGGAGCGGCTGGAGGGGCGCATCATCTCGCTGTCGAAGACCCACGACCTGCTGTCGCGCGACGACTGGGCGGGCGCTTCCCTCCACACCGTACTGGAGAATGAGTTGGCGCCCTTTCGGGACGGGGATCACGACCGCTTCGCTCTTGACGGTCCCAGCATCGACCTTCCGCCACGGTACGTCCTGGCGCTCGGGATGACGCTGCACGAACTCACGACGAACGCGGCTAAGTACGGTGCGCTGTCCGTCGAGACTGGGCGCGTGGAGATCACGTGGCGCGTCACGGTAGGCGAGAGCGGCGCAAGGCGGATGACCATGGAATGGCGCGAGAGCGGCGGACCTGCGGTGACGGCGGCGCCCCGGCGCGGTTACGGCACCCGGCTGATCAATGGTGGCGTCAGCCATGAACTCGGGGGCGCGGTGCACCTCGACTTCCGGATCGAGGGCCTGACATGCACGATTGAAGTGCCCCTGGATGCGCAGGACCGTTTCACCTCTTTCCGGAATGTCGTAAGCAACGCTCCGCAGCCGGCGCCATGAACGCGGTCGATGGTTGAAGCACTGTGAACGCGGCTGTGACGGGTTACGGTCCCTAGTGGACCAAGTCTGACGCTTGGTACCCACTGCGAGGGTCCGCTACGGGTGGCAACCGGACCTTGATCCTCGATCCGGAAGCGGACGTTCGGCTTCGACCCGTGTCAGCTATTCAGAGCACACTGAGCACTTCCCAGAGCAGCCATTCGCCGGCGGCCCCACCACTTGGGTTCATGGTGGCGAGGGTACCGTGCCATCTGCCTAATTGCAGACCTTTAGCTTCACCCCCGGAATGAGAGCTTCGAGCAAGGTGCGACATTTTGGAGGGATTGCTCTGCTTCTCTCCCAACGTGAGGCAACTTTAACGCTTGTTTCAGGTCCCTCCGGTGAACTGTTTCGATCTATGAAGCCGATTTCACTCCTCGCTGGAAAAGCCCATGTCTCTGTTTCGGTCAGGGCTTCGTGCACTCACGGACGCCATCAATCGCTCCCGCGGCTGCCTTGATCTCGATCTGGACGGCACCATCCGCAATGCCAACGCCAATTTTCTCGCTCTCGTCGGCTACAGCCGGGAGGAGCTGATCGGCAAGGCGCACAGCGTCCTTACGCCAGCGGTCGAGCGTGACAGCGCGAAGGCTCAGGCTTTCTGGGCTGACCTTCGGACCGGCAAGCCGCAAACGCGCGAGTTCAAGCGTCTGACAAAGGACGGTCGCGAGATCTGGATCCTGGCTTCGTACAACCCTGTGCTTGGTCGCACCGGCAAGCCCGTCCGCATCGTTGTCTTCGCTTCCGACATCACAGCGCAGAAGGAACGCAGCATCGATACCAATGGTCAGGTCGCCGCCCTGCACCGCTCGCAGGCCGTTATCGCCTTCTCGCCAGACGGCACCATCCTCGATGCGAACACCAACTTCCTTTCAGCACTTGGCTACGAGCTGAACGAGATCGTCGGGCGCAAGCACAGCCTGTTCGTTCATCCCAGCGAACGGGACATGCCCGCATACCAAGCCTTCTGGCAGGCTCTTGGCCGGGGCGAGTACCAAGCGGGTGAGTTCTGCCGCATCGCCAAGGGCGGACGGGAGATCTTCATCCAGGCCACCTACAATCCGATCCGCGATGATGATGGGCGTCTGGTCAAGGTGGTGAAGTTCGCCACCGACGTGACGGCACAGGTTTACGAGCGTCGACACCGGGCCGAAAAGGCCCAAGCGATCAACGTCGACTTGAACGCGATCAGCGAGGCGGTTCACGGCGTGACCCGGCAGACGGTGGCTGCTGCAGGCACGGTGCATCAGGTCTCCGGCGACATTCATGCCGTTGCTTCGGGCGCTGAAGAGCTGTCGGCCTCCGTCTCCGAGATCAGCCAGCAGGTGCAGCACGCCTCGCAGATTGCGGGACAGGCGGTCGAGCAGGCCCAGGAGACCGGTGCGATCGTGGCGGGCCTGAGTGAACAGGCCATGCGCATCGGCGAGGTCGTAGCCCTGATCCAGGCGATTGCGAGCCAGACCAACCTGCTGGCGTTGAACGCCACCATTGAGGCGGCTCGCGCTGGTGAAGCAGGCCGCGGCTTTGCCGTCGTGGCTCAGGAGGTCAAGCAGCTCGCCGAGCAGACCAGCAAGGCGACGGCCCAGATCCGGCAGCAGATCGGTGCGACGCAAGGAGCAACCCAGCAGGCGGTGGACGCTATTGGTGCAATCCAGGGCACGATCCGTACACTCGATCAGGTCGCCGCTACGATCGCCTCGGCGGTCGAGGAACAGTCGGCCGTCACACACGCGATGTCGGCCTCGATGCAGACGGCTTCACGGGGCGCGAGCAGTCTTGCCGGTAGCATGGAGGCGATTGCTCAGGCAGCCGAGCAGGTCGACCGCTCGACGGCGAAAGTGCGCGAAGCCTCGGCAGTCGCCTGAGAATGTCGCGCGTATCATACCGGCGGATCGCAACTCTTGATGCGAACCTGGCTTCCTCCTTCCCGGAACTCGGTCATGTCGTCCCCTGATGAGGCCCAACAGGACGAAGCCGTGCGGCTCGCTGCTCTGCAGGAGCTGCGCTTACTGGATACGCCAGCAAGCGAGAGCTTTGATCGCATCACCCGGATGGCCAGCCAGCTCTTCGGCCTTCCGGGGGCGGCCGTCTCTCTGACCGACCACGACCGGCAATGGTTCAAGTCCCGCGTTGGTATCGATGTCGCTTCGATGCCGCGTGAGGGAGCGCCCTGTGCGGAGGTCACCGACACCCGCGACGTTCTCGTGCTCCCCGACATCGCACAGGACCCTGCGTACCGCGATAGCCCCCTGGCCCAGTCAGGCGCTCGCTTCTACGCAGGAGCCCCACTGCTCACCCAGAACGGATTGGCCATCGGCGCCCTCTGCGTCACAGGTGCCGAACCCCGGCAGTTCTCGGCTGCCGAGACAGCAACGCTGCGCGATATGGCTGCCATGGTGATGGCTCAGGTCGAGCTGCAGCATGCCCATGGCCGCATCGACCCCCTGACTGGCTTTCCCAATCGAACCCAGTTCGTCGAAGACCTGAACGATCTGGTTCTGACGGACCCAAACGGTTCGCAGCGTCTGGTCGTGTTCGTAGATCTGGCCTCCCCCGAGGAGCTCAGCCACACCGCACGGGTGATGGGCGCAAGTTTCCTCGACGAACTCGTCCGGGAAGCTGCAGGGGTCCTGCGCACCGCCCTGGGGCCGGCGCGTACCGCCTACATGATTGGGGCCAGCCAGATCGCGTTCCTGGCACCGCGGGACGTCGTCGAGGAGTCCTATATCGGCCTGCTCGCGTCGATGCTCGCTGCCATCCGAGCGAAGGCCAGTTCGCGCTTCGTCACCACGGTAGCGATCGGGCTAGCGCCCTTTACGCTCGGTGAGACGGAGCCCAGCGACGTTCTCCGGCTTGCGCATTGTGCCGCCGAAGACGCCCGCCTGACGGACACCAAGGTCAGCCTCTACTCCTCGACGCAGGACGCCCTGCAGCGACGCCGCTTCGACCTCCTGAACGGGTTCGGGCAGGCCTTGGAAGAGGTGTCACAACTGCATCTGGTGTTCCAGCCTCGCGTCGCCCTCGATACGGGGCTCTGCCTCGGCGCCGAGGCGCTCCTGCGCTGGACCCACCCAGAGCTTGGCAGCGTCTCGCCCGGCGAGTTCATCCCGCTGATCGAGCGCATGGCGCTCGCCAAGCCGACGACCACCTGGGTTCTCGATACAGCCTTGACCCAGCTCGCGAGCTGGCTGGCTGAAGGTATGGATCTCGTGCTCTCGGTGAACGTCTCGGCTGGTAACCTGAAGGAGGCGGACTTCGTCGATCGTGTGTTGGGCCTCCTGGCTCGACACAGTGTCCCAGCGCACCACCTTGAGCTTGAGGTGACGGAAAGCGCGGTCATGGAGGATGCAGGCCATGCCCTGGAGCAGCTCCAGCGGCTCTCGTCTGCCGGTATCCGCCTTGCCATCGACGATTTTGGGACTGGGTACAGCTCGCTTTCCTACCTCCAGGCGCTGCCTTTCGACGTCGTCAAGATCGATCGCTCCTTTATCGCCGGCTGTTCAGAGGGTGCTCGGCAGCGCAGCCTTGTGGCCACGATGATCACGCTGTCGCATGATCTCGGCTATCGCGTCGTAGCCGAAGGTATCGAGACGCAGGAAACAGCCGACTTGATCCTCGGCATGGGCTGCGACGAGAGCCAGGGGTACTTCTTCGGACGCCCGATGCAGGCCGAGGCGTTCAAGTCGTGGTATCAAGCCAATCGTACTCATTCGTCGAGCACTGCAGCGTAGCATGGCTGAAGTTCATTCGCTTCCCACACAGGCCGGTGGGCAGGCATTCACGCGTCTGACCGAAAAGCTGAAGTCTGCCTTCGAAGCTGGTGAAGATCTTGGTTCCCGAGCATCTCATATTCACGCGCTTGCTGAAACGCTGGAACGAACGCTGATCGATTTGGACCGCGAGGTTGAGGGTCTCAAAGCAACCTTATTGCCGAGCGAAGCGGATATGCTTCTACGCGGCTCAGGCCTTGAGGCCATGCGTGATCAGATCAAGAGGCTCATCTCGAACGCTCGTAGTTTCTCAAGCTCAGGGCCGGACAAACCGCCGGTTTGAGGGGATAGGCGAGACCGTGGATGTACCCGGTCACCGCCTGTGGATCTCACTGCGCGCACTCGCTCCGCCTCGTTCTGCATGAGCGGCATAGCTCGCCCGAGTTGGACCTCCCTCTGAAGTCCGGGAATTTAACAGGGGTAGGCCTGATCTACCGCCCCTTGTTAGGTAGCGCAACTAATCTCGACCCAACATCCAGTCGTGTGTGCTATGCCTAAGTGCAGGCTCGATCAAATCTTGCGCAGACTCAGCAGATAAACTGGCGCGAAATCATCCCACGAACACGTGATCGAACTTCATGGGCCCATTACCGTTTCGCGCGTTGCAATAGGTGGAATGCAGAATATTAATTTTATTCTATGTTAGTTTATATTGTAGAGGTGCAGTGCCCATCACGATTGGATAGGCGCAAACAGTTTTTCAAGTTTGCTATTCGCGTCGAAAACGAGGTTTTGGCTGTTACGGCAGTCAGCAACAAACTTCGACTGCATATTAGTATGATTTCCGCATGCTCCGTGGCTAAAAATCAAGATAATTACTCGAACATCAAGCCTTATGCTCCGTTGCTAATCTATGCTCCAGGCGACTAGTATCTTGACCCAATGGCTATTTGGCACGCGCCGACCCAGCGTGCCTGATGACCCAAGGCGGTGATTGGCATCACCGACGACCAAGGGGTGAATGTCACGCACTGCGTTCGCCAGTTCGAACGGATCACCGTTGTCGGTAAACCGATTGTATTCCCGACATCAGGAGTCGACCAATGTTAGCCAGAACTCGCCACCGAGCAGACCGGCAGATGTCGACCCAAGCTGGTCTTTCACATCGTTGTCGGCGCTTCCCGCAAGCACCCGTTCGCCGGCCTCATCGTAACCTCGGTGCGGGGTGAGAAGCAGGCACCATACCACGGCGGAGGAGCAATCCCTCGGCGACCCCCGAGGGCTCGTGTGCCATAAGGGGGCATGGCCCCTGAAATGTCCTCCGATAAGCCGAAGCGCG